>JBJMVU010000181.1:0-49155 GCA_045810485.1 Massilia sp.
CAGACTAACCCAACACGACGCACTACCGATCTCCGGCGCTGCGCGCGCGGGTCGACCTGCACTGTGCTCACACCGCGCAATAGCGTTCCTGGATGGCGGGGTCGGCCAGCATCGCGTCGGCCCGTTCGGCGTAGACGACGGCGCCCTGGTCGAGGATGTAGGCGCGGTCGGAAATGCCCAGCGCCGTCTCGACGCTCTGCTCCACCAGCAGGATCGTCGTGCCCTGGCGCTTCAGTTGCAGGAACAGCTCGAACATTTCGTCGACCAGCACCGGCATGATGCCCTCCGACGGTTCGTCGAGCAGGATCAGGTCCGGCCCGGCCGCGGTGGCGCGCGCGATGGCGAGCATCTGCTGCTCGCCGCCCGACATGGTGACGGCTTCCTGGGCCAGCCTTTCCTTCAGGCGCGGGAAGGTGGCGGCGATGCGTTCGATGATCGCGCGTTCGTCCTTCGCCTTCCCCGAGGCGATGATCCCGAGGCGGAGGTTCTCGAGCACGGTCATGCCGGGCACGATGCGCCGTTCTTCCGGCACGTAGGCCAGGCCGTGGCGGTAGCGCGCGTGGGCGGGAAGCCCGAGCAGGTCCGTGTCCTTGAACGAGACGGCGCCCGCCGTCTTCTTCAGCAGGCCCATGACGCTCTTGAGCAGCGTCGTCTTGCCGGCGCCGTTGCGTCCCAGCAGCGAGACGACTTCGCCGCGGTCCACGTGCAGGCTGACGTCCTGCAGGATGTGGCTGGTGCCGTACCAGGCATTCAGTTTGTCGATCTTGAGCATGATGTCCTCAGTGTTTTCCCAGGTAGACGCGGCGCACCTCGTCGTTGGCGCGGATGTCGGCGGGCGTGCCGGCCGCCAGCAGTTCGCCGTGGTGCAGCACGACGATGCGGTCGCTGATGCCCATCACCATCTTCATCTTGTGCTCCACGAGCACGAGGGTGCGCTCGCACGCGAGCCGTTCGATCAGCGCCATCATCGTGCGCGTCTCTTCCGGGCTCATGCCCGCGGTGGGTTCGTCCATCAGCAGCAGCTTTGGATCGGCCGCGAGGGCGATGGCGATTTCCAGGGCGCGCTGCTGGCCGTGCGCCAGCTCGCGCGCCGGGCGCGCCGCGTGCTGGGCGATGCCGACGAGCTGCAGGAGCTCGCGCGCACGCGGTTCCAGGCCGAGCGCGTCGCGGCGGCTCCAGAAGTTCAGGCGCGCGACGCCGGCCTGCAGTGCGACGCGCACGTTTTCCAGCGCGCTGAACGCCGGGAACACGTTCGTGATCTGGAACGACTTGGCCACGCCGACGCGCGCGTAACGGTGCTGGCGCAGGCCCGTCACGTCGGCGCCGTCGAACACGACGCGCCCGGACGAGGGCGCGAAACTGCCCGACAGCAGATTGAAGAACGTACTCTTGCCGGCGCCGTTCGGGCCGATGATCGACGTGAGCCGGCCCCGTTCGAATTCGACGGAGACGTCGTTCAGCGCCGTGAATTTGCCGAAGCGGCGGGTCAGGCGCTCGGTGCGCAGGATGATGTCAGCGGCCATTGGTCTTCTCCAGGATCGTGCCCCATACGCCTTTCGGGAAGAACAGCACGAAGAACATGAATATCGCACCGGCGTACAGCTGCCAGTGCTCGGTCCACAGCGAAAAGACGTCCTGTATCAGCAGGAACAGCGCGGCGCCCACGAACGGTCCGAAGAACGTCCCCATGCCGCCCAGCAGGCAAATCATGACGACGAGCCCCGACGTTTCGTAGTGCAGGCTCTCGATCGCGACGCTGGACAGGTGGATCGCACCGAGTGCGCCGGCGAGTCCACACAGCGCGCCGGACAGCACGAAGGCCATCAGCTTGGTGTGCTCGACGTTGAAGCCGCAGGCGCGGGTGCGCGCCTCGTTTTCCCGGATCGCCTCCACGGCGCCGCCGAACGGCGACGCGAGCACCCGCGACAGGGCGAGCAGCGCGACCGCCACGACGGCCAGGAACGCGAGGTATTTCTGGGTCGGGTCGAGCAGGTCGACGGTCAAGCCGGGCAGGCGGACCTGGGCCACGTTCACGCCGCGCAGCCCGTTTTCGCCGCCCGACAGCGGAAACTGGTAGACGAGGAAGTAGACGCATTGCGCCAGCGCGAGCGTGACCATGGCGAAGTAGATGCCGCGCGTGCGGATCGCGAGCAGTCCCATCGCCAGCGCCGCCACGGCGGACGCCAGCACGGCGGCGGGCAGCGCGGCCCACCACGGCGCGCCGGCCTGCGCGATCAGGATGCCGGCGGCGTACGCGCCCACGCCGAAGAACGCGGCGTGGCCGAACGACAGCATCCCCATGTAGCCGAACACCAGGTTGAACCCCACGCCGTACAGGCCATAGATCAGGATGTTCGTTGCCACCGACTGGTTCGGGATCAGCCAGGGCAGGGCCAGCAGCACGAGGACGCAGGCCAGCACGCGGTGGGCGCGGACCTGCGCGAACGGCCGGCGCGGCGCCGCCACGTCATACAGCGCATCGGTATTTGCATTCATGATTCACCTCTCAATTCATCAGGCCCGCACGGCCGAACAGGCCTTGCGGGCGGACCAGCAGCACGAGCGCCATGATGACGAACATCGACACCTTGGCGGCTTCCGGCACGAACAGCACGGCCATGCTCTCGACGATGCCGACGAGGACGCCGGCCACGATGGCGCCCGCGAGCGATCCCATGCCGCCGACTACCGTGACGACGAAGGCAACGGTCAGCACCGATCCGCCCATTTCGGGGCTGATGCCCTGCATGGGCGCGGCGAGGAACCCGGCGAGGCCGGCGACGCCGGTGCCGAGCCCGAACACGATCAGCCAGACCCGCGCCACGTCGATGCCGAGGATGCGCACGATCTGCGGATCGCGCGCGCCGGCCCGCACGATCAGGCCGAACGACGTCTTTTCGATGAACAGCCACAGCCCGGCCAGCACGAGCGCCGTCACGCCGATCACGAACAGGCGGTAGACCGGGAATTCGCCGACGAGGATGTCGGCCGAACCCTGCAGCAGTTCCGGCGTGTCGACGGGCAGCCCCTGCTTGCCGAACACGATGCGCACGGCTTCGACCATCACGTAGGCGAGGCCGAACGTGAGCAGCAGCGGATAGTCGATGCCGCGGCCGTACAGCGGCCGGATCAGCGTGCGCTCGACGGCCATGCCGAACGCGGCGACGATGATGGGCACGAGCACGAGGCAAAGCCAGAAATCCGGCACCACCTGGTACAGCGCGTAGCCGGCGTAGGCGCCGACCATGAAGAACGCACCGTGCGCGAAATTCACGACGGTGAGCATGCCGAAGATCAGCGACAGGCCGACCGCGAGCAGGACGTAGACCGCGCCGAGCGCGAGTCCGGTGAACAGCTGCAGCGCGACCAGCTGGGGTGTGATGCCATCCATGACGACCTCCGCAAGTTATTTGAAGCCCAGTTCCGCGCAGCTGCGCAGCGCCTCGGCCGACGCCGGGGCGACCTGCAGCACGGAGAAGATGTCGGGGGAGCCTTGCGGCGCCGCCTTCGACTGGATCACGAGCACCGACTGCATCGACTGGTGGTCGCAGGCGCGGTAGGACTGGGAGCCCTTGTAAGTGTCGTAACGCAGCGCCGCCAGCGCATCGACGACTTTTTCGGTATCGCTCGTGCCTGCGGTCTTCACGGCCTGCAGAAGCGACTTGGTGGCGGAATAGGCCATCGACCCGTAGTCCGACGGGACGGCCCCATTGTAGGCGCGGCGGTAGCGGTCGTTCAGCGCGCGGGCCGACGGCGTCGTCGACTCGATCGCCCAGTAATAGGAACTGCCGCCGACGACGCCGTCGTAGACACGGGCGCCGGCCGCGACGCGCGACGTGTACGTGAGCACCGGGGTCACGAACTTCGCGCGTCCCTTGAGGCCGAACTCGCCGGCCTGCTTGATCGAGACCTGGTTGTCGCGCCCGAAGTTGTTGAAGACGATGATGTCGGGACGCATGGCCATCAGGCGGGGCAGGAAGGGCGAGTAATCGGTGGCGCCCAGCGGATGGCGGATCTCGCCGACGACGGTCGCGCCCACTTCTTTCGCGACCCGGGTGAACCCGCGCGTCATTTCCTGGCCGTACGCGTAGTCGGCGGTGAGGAAGGCGATGCGCATGCCCTTCCTGAAGGCGTAGCGGCCGACGGCCTGCGTGGTCATGTGCGGGTTCAGCGATTCGTGGAAGGTGTAGCGCGAAAAGTCGGCCGCTTCGTTGATCGCATCCGACTGGCTGATCGAGATGTACAAGACCTTGCGCTGCCTGATCACGTTGTTGACCGCGAGCTGGGTCGCGGCCGACAGGCTGCCCACGATGAAGTCGACGTGGTCCTTCTCGATGAGTTCGAGCGCGCGCGTCGCCGCTTCCGCCGGATTGAGCCTGTCGTCGCGCACGAGCAGCTCGGCCTTGCGGCCGGCGAGACCGCCGGCGTCGTTGAATTCGCGGATGGCCAGTTCGGCGTTACGCACCTGGTCCTGCGCCTCGGCGCCGTACGGACCCGTGAGGGGTACCGGCAGTCCGATCCGGATCGGGCCGGTCTGCGCGCCGACGGGGGCGCACCAGGCGGCGAGGGTGATGCACGCGGCACCGGCAAGCGTGGTAGTTCGGTTCATGTCGTCTCCGTTCTAAGTGATCGTGTGATCAATAATCTGATGACGATCGCACGATGTCAAGAAAATTCGCGCAAAATTCGGCTTGCTATTGATCGACTGATCACCTATATTTCGATCATTCGACACGATGGAGGAGACGATGGGCATACGCAGACTTGGACATTATTCGATCCGCACCGGCGACCTGGAAGCGTCGCGCCGCTTCTACACGGAGGTGCTCGGCCTGCAGGAGGGATTTCGTCCCCCGTTCAGGTTCCCGGGCATCTGGCTGTACCTGGGCGGCGACGAGGCCGATTTCGGCGTCGTCCACATCATCGGCATCGACCGGGACGATCCGCAGGGATTGAAGGACTACCTCGGCGACAAGGACGACGTGGCATTGGCCGGCAGCGGCGCGGTCGACCACGTCGCCTTCCTGGCCACGGACCTGGCCGGCATGCGCGAGCGCCTCGCGGCGCGCGGCGCGGCGTTCACGGAACGCACCGTGCCGTCGCTCGGGCTGTACCAGCTGTTCGTCACGGACCCCAGCGGCGTGACGGTGGAATTGAATTATCCGCACGACGAAGCGCGCGGCCTCGGGCTGGCCTGACGCCTTCGCCCATTCGATACAACGACAAAGGAGATCATCATGACGAAGGGACGTGTGGCCATCATCGGCGGCTCGCTGGGCGGCCTGTTTGCGGCCAACCTGCTGCTGCGCGCGGGCTGGGAAGTGGACGTGTATGAAAGGGTGAACGAGGAACTGGCCGAACGCGGCGCCGGCGTCGTCACCCATCCGGAACTGTTCGAGGTCCTGGCGGCGCTCGGCATCGACGACGCGGACATCGGCGTCGAGGTCGCGTCGCGCCTGACGCTGGGGCGCGATGGTGCCGTAGTCGGCGAGCACGTGCATCCGCAGGTCCTCACGGCGTGGGGGCGGCTGTACGCGCTGTTGCGCGCGGCCTTGCCGGATGGCTGCTACCACAGCGGCAAGCACCTGGTCGCCCTCGCGCAGGACGGGAACGGCGTGACGGCCGGCTTCGCCGACGGAACGGGCGCCACGGCCGACCTGCTGGTCGCGGCCGACGGCATCCGCTCGTCCGTGCGCCAGTTGCTGGCGCCGGAGATCCAGCCCGGGTACGCCGGCTACGTGGCGTGGCGCGGCCTCGTCGACGAGAGCGCCCTCAGCGCGGAGACGCATGCGCGCCTGTTCGGCCACTTCGGGTTCTGCCTGCCGCCGCGCGAACAGATGCTGGGCTATCCTGTCGCCGGCGCGGGCAACGCCATGGAGCCGGGACGGCGGCGCTACAACTTCGTGTGGTACCGCCCGGCCGACGAGGCCGAGGTGCTGCGCCTGTCGACGGACGACGCGGGCCGTGTGTACGAGAAAGGGATCCCGCCGCCGCTGATCGCCGCCGGCGTGCTGCGCGAGATCCGCGCCGTCGCCGGCCGGTCGCTGGCGCCGCAGTTCGCCGAAGTCGTCGCCCGCACGGCCCAGCCGTTCTTCCAGCCGATCTACGACCTCGAATCGCCGCAGCTCGCATTCGGTCGGGTGGCGCTGCTGGGCGACGCCGCTTTCGTCGCGCGGCCCCATTGCGGGATGGGCGTGACCAAGGCGGCGGGCGATGCGCAGGCGCTGGCGGGCTGGCTGGAACGGCTGCCGGTCGGGCCCGCGCTGGAAGCGTACTCGCGCGAACGCGTCGCGTATGGTATGCGCATCGTCGCCCACGCGCGCCATCTCGGCGCCTACATGCAGGCGCAGCTGGCCACGGAGCATGAGATGCGGATGGCGGAACGGTACCGCACGCCCGACGCCGTCATGCGCGAGACGGCGGTGCCGCCCCGCTTCGACGAGGCCGGCGCGCACGCGGCCGCCGGCTAAGTTGTCAAACGATAATCGAGCCCCTATACTCGACGCACACCGGAAAAGGGCCAGTATGAGTTCGAGTATCGAGAAGAAAACGCGCGCGAAAAAGGCGGACGACGTGCCGGCCCCGGAGGGTACCCGCCGCCTCGCGCGCGAGGACCGCGAGCAGCTGATCGTCCAGAAAGCCATCAAGTATTTCGCGACGCACGGCTTCGGGGCCAGCACGCGCGACCTGGCGAAGGAAATCGGAGTCTCGCAGCCGCTGCTGTACCGCTACTTCCCGAACAAGGAGGCGCTGGCCGACCGGGTCTTCCACGAGGTATACCTGTCGCGCTGGAACCCGGACTGGGAAGACATCCTCAGGGACCGCGCCCGGCCGCTGGCGGACCGCCTGCTGGAGTTCTACCAGCAGTACGGCCGCGTGATCCTGAAGAGTGACTGGATCCGCATCTTCATCTTCGCCGGCCTCACGCGCGAAGGCATCAACAACCGCTACCTGGCACGCCTGCGCGAGCGGATCTTCGACGTGATCCTGGCCGAGCTGCGCCGCCAGTACAAGATCGCCGACCCGACGCCGCGGCAGTACGAGGACGAGATCGAATTCATCTGGGGGCTGCACGCGGCGATCTTCTACGTCGGCGTGCGCAAGTGGGTCTACGGACTGCAGGTGCCGAAGGACCTCGACCGCCTGATCGACCAGCACGTCCACGCCTTCCTCGACAGTGCGCCGGCCGTGCTGAAGCGCATCCGCAAGGCTTGAACCGGCCGGCATGCGCGGGCCGGTGCCCGCGCAATGGTTCAGCGCACCGGGCCGTTACGCCAGGCCGAGCAGGCGGCGCGCGTTACCACCCAGGATCGCCGCCTTGTCCGCGTCGGTCAGCCCGGGCGTGGCCAGCACGTGGTCGACCGGCTTGTCCGACCACGGGAACGGATGGTCGGACCCCAGCACGACCTGCGACGCGCCGACCTGGCGCACGAGATTGCCCAGCGCTTCCGGCGTGAACACGAGGCTGTCGAAGAACAGTTGGTTCACGTACTCGCCGGGCTTCTTCTTCAGGGCCGGCCCGTGCGAGCACGCGCCGGGATTGACGAAGCAGCCGTGGTCCATGCGCGCGGCAGAGGCGGCGAGATAGCCGCCGCCGTGCGCGGCGCAAATCTTCAGCGCGGGGAATTTGTCGAGCACGCCCTCGAAGATCATGTGCTGCAGGGCGATCGTCGTCTCCAGAGGATAGCCGATCACGTTCGCCATCCAGCCGTTGCCTTTGAAGCGCTGCGCCAGTTCGGGCACGCCGGTCGGGTGCACGAAGAGGGCGGCGCCGAGTTCTTCCGCCTTCGCCCACACGGGGTGGAAGCGCGGATCGGCGAAGTCGGCGCCGGCCACGCTGCCGCCGATCGCGGCGCCGCGCAACCCGAGCTGGCGTACGGCGTGCTCGAGTTCGCGCACGGCCAGGTCGGGGTGCTGGAGCGACAGCGACGCGAACGCGGCGAAGCGGTCGGGCCGGGCCGCGCACAGTTCCGCCAGTTTTTCGTTCTGCAACCGGACGATCTTGCCCGACGTGGCGCGCTCCTGCGTGTACCAGAACGGGTTGATGCTCAACACCTCCATGTCGACGCCCTGCGCATCCATCGCGGCCACCCGTTGGTCGACCACGATCACGCATTCGCGGCCGCCTTTCATGGACTGCGGGTACAGCGCATACACATCCATGCCCATCAGCGCCAGTGCCGCCGGTATCACGCAGTGCGCGTGCACGTCGATCGTGCGCAGCGCGCCGGGTGCGCGTGCGGGCCCGCGTTGCGCGGGCGCCACGGCCGCGCGGGCGGCGCCCAGTACGCCGCAGCCGGTGAGCAGGATGCCGCCGACCGTGCCTGCGCCTTGTCCGAGAAACTGTCTTCTGTTCGTCATTGCCGTCTCCATTAGTAATAGGTCGATCACCAGTATTTTGAATGATGTGGCGCTCGATTTCGCATTCCTGCAACGTTCACAACTATTTCAGGCGTCGTGCGCGCGGCTCGTATACAAAATCAAGTGATCGAACGATAATCTAAATACAGATCAATGACAAGGAGACGGTATGAAACGGATTGGCAAGACGGTGGTGCTGGTTGCGGCGGTCGTACTCGCGCGCGGTGCGGGCGCGCAGTCGGCGGTGCAGGTGTATGGCGTGCTCGACGTGTGGGCTGGGCGCTCGGAGACGAGCGCGGGCGGACCCGCCGCCACGATCGTCGGCAACGGCGGCATGCAGACCTCGTTCTGGGGCGTGGGCGGCAGCGAAGACCTGGGCGGCGCAAAGGCGATCTTCGCCATCGAAGGCTACCTGCAGGTCGACACCGGGGTGGCCGCGCGCGCGCCCGGCGATGCGATGTTTTCCCGGAACGCCTTCGTCGGCCTGCAGGGCGCGGCGGGGGAGATCCGGGTGGGGCGCATCCTGAACCCGCTGTTCGTCGCGACGGCGCAGGCGAATCCGTTCGGCGGTTCGATCCGCCTGGCGCCCCTGCTGGCCCAGGTCTGGTCGGTGCCGATGGGCCGGGCCGTGGCGGGCGACACGAGCTGGGACAACGTCGTGGCGTACACGACGCCGTCCGCGGGCGGCATGAAGGCGACCGTGATGGCCGGTCTCGGCGAAACGCGGTTCGGCACGTCGACCAGCAACCTGAATGCCACGCTGGCGTATGGCGCCGGCCCTGCCGCGGCGACGGTCAGCGTGCAGCGCGTGCGCGTCGGCCCCGGTCTCGCGGAGACGGGGCGCTCGGAGCAGAAGACGTTGTTCGCCGGCGGCAGCTACGACCTGGGCGCGGTGAAGCTGTACGCGTCGTGGGACAAGGCCGACGGCCGCGCGCCCGACCTGACGGCGAAGACGTGGCAGGCAGGCCTGGCGGTACCGGCGGGCCGCGGCAACATCCTCGCCTCGTGGGCGCGCACGGCGACGCGGGCGCCGGGCACGCCCGACGGCCGGCGCGACACCGGCGCCGCGGGCTACGACTACCTGCTGTCGCGGCGCACCGACCTCTACGCCGTGGCGCAGATCGACAGGTTCGCCGGGGCCAACCGGGCCCGGACCTATGCGTTCGGCATGCGCCACAGGTTCTGAGCGTAGCCCGCGCCGCCTTGCCTATTCAGAACGATTTAGGTAACGTGGAAGCTGTGCGACCTTCGCGGCGCGGGAAACGGGATCGGAATGCAGAAGACAAGTACGTTGACGGAGGTGGCCGAGGAGGCCGGTGTATCGCTGATCACGGCGTCGCGCGCGCTGCGCGGCGTGGGGCGGGTCGCGAAGGAGACGCGGGAACGCGTGCTCGCGGCGGCCGCGAAGCTGGACTATACGCCGGACATGATCGCGCAGAAGATGCGGGGCGGGAACTCGGGGCTGATCGGCGTCTTCGTCAACGGCTTCCGCTCGCTCGTGATACACGAGCTGCTCAGCGCCCTGAACGACGAGGCGCGCCGGCTGGGCTTCGACCTCATCGTGTTCAACGCCGACCACTTCGACGATTCGCGCCGCGCCGGCACGGCCGAGATGCTGCGCAAGCTGTGCGACGGCCTGCTGCTCCTGCTGCCGGACGCGAACGACGGCCTGCTGGTCAAGCTCGAACGCGCGCACGCCCCGTGCGTGCTGGTGAGCTTCGCGGCGCGACCGATCGACCTGCCCGTCGTCCTCGGTTCCAACCGCCTCGCGGCGAAGAGCGCCGTCGACCATCTGCTCGGCCTCGGCCACCGCCGCATCGCCTTCATCGCCGGCACGTCGTTCACCGGCCAGAGCGAGGAGCGCCAGCGCGGCTACGAGGATGCGTTGCGCGCGGCCGGCGTCGCGATCGAGCCGGCCTGGCTGCGCCAGGGCGATTTCAACGATGCCAGCGGTTTCACGGAGATGCAGGCGCTCCTGAAACTGCCCGTGCCGCCCACCGCGATCTTCGCCGCCAACGACGCGATGGCGTTCGGCGCGATGGACGCGATCTCCGGCGCCGGCCTGAAGGTGCCGGACGATATCTCGGTGGTCGGCTTCGACGACGTGATCCGCGCGGCCGTCGTCTTCCCCAAGCTGACCACCGTGCGCCAGCCGCTGAACGAGATCGCGGTGCGCGCCGTCGGGGAACTGGTCGATGCCATGCGCAACGGCCGGGCCGAGGGGTTCCGCATCGAGCTGCCGGCCCGCCTCATCGTCCGGGATTCCACGGGGCCTGCGCCAAAGGGCTGACGGCCCTCATGGCATCGTTACCATCCCATCGTTGCCTCTGAACCAACCACCGGGTTGAGCGAAAGGGTATTGTCTTTTGCGAAAACGAGTGGTAACGTTGTCTCACTCAACAAGGAGACGACATGAATCGACGGGATGCGCTGACCCGCGGGCTGGGTGCGCTGGCGCTGCTGGGTACGCCCGGCCTGCGCGCGGCGTCCGGACCAGCGGGGGAGCAGGGCGGTGCGGCCCCGGTGCCGCGCGTGCCCAGGCGCTACCTGCGCACCGTCGTCGACGCGGCCCTGCTCAGGCGGCGCCTGGCGCCGCCCGGAGCGTGGCACCCGTATCCGCGCGCGGGCGACCGCGCCGCCTGGGCGCAGGTGCCGGCCGACGTGGCGGCAGCGCTCGTCGCCCGGGCCGACGCCTGGCTGGGCGCCGAGTGGCCGCAGCTGCCGGCCAGCCTGTTCCTCGAGTTTGCGGAGAACGGCAACCGCACCCATTACGAACAACGCTATTTCGAGCGCCGCAGCCGGCTCGCCGGCCTCGTGCTGGCCGAATGCGTGCAGGGGCGGGGCCGCTATCTGCACGCGATCGCGGACGGCGTCTGGCATGTGTGCGAGGAGACGTTCTGGGGCCTGCCGGCCCACAGCGGCATGCAGCGGCGCGGCGTCGGCCTGCCCGATGCCGGCGAACCCGTGATCGACCTGTTCGCGGCGGAGACGGGCGTCACACTGGCGTATGTCCACGAACTGGTGGGCGACCAGTTGCGCACGGTGTCGCCGCTGCTGCCGGAGCGCATCGCGGCGGAGGTCAAGCGCCGCATCCTCGATCCGGGCCTGGCGCGCGACGATTTCAAGTGGATGGGCCTGAAGGACAAGAAGGAACCGCTGAACAACTGGACGTCGTGGATCGCGTCGAGCTGGCTGGAAGCGAATCTGCTGTTGGAGCCGGACCCGGAACGCCGCATCGCGGCCACCCTGAAGATCTGCG
Source organism: Massilia sp. (assembly GCA_045810485.1). Classification (GTDB taxonomy): domain Bacteria; phylum Pseudomonadota; class Gammaproteobacteria; order Burkholderiales; family Burkholderiaceae_D; genus Telluria. The sequence goes on from JBJMVU010000181.1 coordinate 11,621, forward strand.
GCTGCCTGGACGGCTTCCTGGAAGACTATTCGGACGACGGCGCCTGCGAGGAAGGCCCTGGCTACTGGACGATGTCCGCCGGCCCCTATCTCGACAGCCTGGTTGCGCTGGATTCCGCGACCGCTGGCGCCGTGAAGCTGACGGCCGACCCGTTCGTGCGCCGCATGGGCCATTACGTGCTGGACGTGCACGTGGCCGGCGACTGGTACGTGAACTATGGCGACGCGCACGCGCAGGTGCACCATTCGCCGCCGCTGCTGCACCGCTTCGGCCGCGCCACCGGCGACGCCGACCTGGCCGCGTTCGGCGCGTTCCGCGCGCCCGCGCGCGGCATCGCCTTGTCCGACCAGGGCCGGCTCGCGCGCGACGTGGCGGACGTGCTGGAGGTCGCGCGCATGCGGGCGACCGCGGGCCGCGACGCCCTGCAGCGCGCCGCGTGGTATCCCGCCCTCGGCCTGATGACGGCGCGGGCGCAGGGCGGCTCGAGCCGGGGATTCTTCCTCGCCGTGCAGGCGGCGTCGAACGCGCGCAGCCACGGCCACCACGATTCCGGCAGCTTCATCGTGTTCCACGACGGCCGGCCCGTGTTCGTGGACCCCGGCGTCGAAGCCTATACGGCGAAGACGTTCAGCAAGGACCGGTACGCCGTCTGGACCATGCAGTCGGGCTGGCACAACCTGCCGCTCGTGGACGGCCGGATGCAGCGCGGCCGGGATGCGCGCGACCGGGCGAGCCGGGTGCGCGTCGACGACGGCCCGCGCGCGACGGGCATGACGATGGATCTCGCCACCGCGTACGGCCCGGAGGCGGGGATTCAAACGTGGGAACGGCGCATCGCGCTCGACCGCGACGCCGGCACGGTGAACCTGCGCGAGACGTTCGCGCTGGACCGTCCCGCGCCCGTGGCCCTCGTCTTCGTCACGCCGCGCAGGCCCGATACGGCGCAGGCGGGCGTCGTGGCGCTGCCCGCGGATAAAGCTTCGGGCGGCCGGACGGTGTATCTGAAGTTCGATGCGCGCGCATTGCGCGCGGACGTCGAGCGGCTGCCGCTGGACGACGCGGGCCTGAAGCATGAATGGGGCGACGCGCTGTATCGCATCCGGCTGGCGTCCGCGCAGCCGCTCGGCGCCGGCGACCTGAACGTAGCGATAGCGACATGACACCTGGAGGAGTTACATTGAACAAGCGAACGATGGCGGGCATCCTGGCGGGCGCCATGCTCCTGCTGGCCGGCTGCGCCGACACGAGCGGCAACCGCGCGGGCTTGGCGGCGCAGGAAGCCCAGGACAGGCAAACTGCGGTGATCCCGACGCGGGCCGAAGCGCTCGCCGTCCTCGACAAGGTGAACGGCTACTGGCAGGGCAAAAACCCGCCGACGGAATGGTCGTTCTGGAACGTGGCCGTGTACCACACCGGGAACCTGGCGGCGTACGAAGTCACGCACAACGAGGCCTACCGCCAGTATTCCGAACGGTGGGCCGAGTACAACGGCTGGAAGGGCGCGAAGTCCGACAACAAGGCCGAATGGAAGCTCACGTACGGCGAGACGGACGACCACGTGCTGTTCGGCGACTGGCAGGTCTGCTTCCAGAGCTATCTCGACCTGTATCGCCTCGGTCCGCAGGATCCGCGCCGCGTCGCCCGCGCGCGCGAGGTGATGGGGTACGAGATCGGCACGGAGCGCGTCGATTACTGGTGGTGGGCGGACGGCCTGTACATGGTCATGCCGGTCATGACGAAGATGTACCGCCTCACGGGCGACCGGCGCTACCTCGACAGGATGGTCGCGTATTTCCAGTACGCGAACGGCCTGATGTACGACCCCGAAACGCATCTGTACTACCGCGACGCGCGCTACGTCTACCCGCAGCACCAGAGCGTGAACGGCAAGAAGGACTTCTGGTCGCGCGGCGACGGCTGGGTGTTCGCCGCTCTGGCCAAGGTGCTGGCGGACCTGCCGCGCGACGATCCGTACCGGTCGATGTTCGAGGAACGCTTCCGCGCGATGGCGCAGACGCTGAAAGGCATCCAGGCCCCGGAGGGTTACTGGACGCGCAGCCTGATCGACCCGGCCCACGCGCCGGGCCCGGAAACGAGCGGCACCGCGTTCTTCACCTACGGCATGCTGTGGGGTATCAACAACGGTCTGCTTGACCGCGCCACGTACCTGCCGGTCGCGGCGAAAGGCTGGGATTACCTGACCCGCACCGCCATCCAGCCGGACGGCAAGGTCGGCTACGTGCAGCCGATCGGCGACCGCGCGATCCCCGGCCAGGTGGTCGACCGCGATTCGACGGCGCATTTCGGCGTGGGCGCGGTGCTGCTGGTCGCATCCGAAATGGCGAAACTGGCCCACTGATTTCTCTCCTTCGCGGGCCTCCGTGCCTGCGTTCGGCCTGCCCAGGGATGGCAGGCTTTTTTTTAATTCGCGGTCAGAGCACATTTCCGATCAATTTCCCCATCGACCACGAATTCGACGGCGACGATCAAGCGCGGAACGCTGCTTGCGAGCGGTCGGTCTTGTTGGGCAAAAGTGTTGCCGTCAGGCTCATGCACCAAAAAGTGCTCTGACCCCGTATTTAAGGCTTGCACTTTCTTCATGCTGCGGCGATGCTTTAGCTCTTGTTAGTGGGAAACGCGTCCATGTTGGAAGACAAAAGCGCCCACGCCGTCGGTACGTTGCGCTACACGACGGCGGGGCTCGCCATCGTCGGGTTCTGGCTGCTGTTCGGCGAGTTCGCCATCGCCTTCCGCGACCGCTCGGCCATCCCGGGCGTCATGGAACTGCTGCGCCAGCACCACGCCAGCGACACGATGATCGCCGTGCTCGTCTCGGCGCTGCCGGCGCTGCTGGGCGCCGTGCTCGTGCCCATCGTCGGCTTCCGTTCCGACCGTTTCCGCAGCCGCTGGGGCAGGCGTTTGCCGTTCCTGATGGGGATTACGCCCGTGGCCGCGATCGTGCTCATCGCCCTCGGCAACTGCGCCGCGTTCGGGCGCGTCACCGACCAGTTGCTCGGGACCCTGTCGCCTGGCGTCGACAAGTGCGTGCTCGCGTGGTTCTGCCTGTTCTGGACGGTGTTCGAAGGCGTCGCGCTCGTCACGCTCGCGCTGTACGCGGGGCTCGTGAACGACATCGTGCCGCGCCCCGTGCTCGGGCGCTTCTACGCGGCGTTTCGCATCGTCAGCCTGGGCGCCGGCATCCTGTTCAACCTGTGGTGCTTCCGCCTGACGGAACACCACCTGCGCGAAGTCTTCCTCGGCATCGGCCTGTTCTTCGGCGTCGCCGTCATGCTCATGTGCCTGCGCCTGAAAGAGGGCGAGTACGGCCCGCCGTCGGTGGACGGCCAGGATGCCGTGACGTGGCGCGCGATGGGCCGCGCGTACTGGCGCGAATGCCTGTCCGACCGCTACTTCCTGCTCGTGTTCCTCGCGCTGACGGCGTCCGAGCTGACCTTCATGCCGTTCAATACGTTCTCGCAGCTGTACGCGGAATCGATCGGCATGGACAAGGCGACGCTGGGCCGCCTGCTGGCGACGTCGTACGCGCTGTCGATCGGGCTGTCGTCCGTGATCGGCTGGCTGGTCGACCGCTACAGCGCCGCGAGCGTGACGGTGTGGTCGATGGGCCTGTACCTGTGCGTGGGCGCCGGTGGTTTCCTCGCCGTGCACGACCTGCAGAGTTTTGCGATCGTCTACGTGCTGCACGCCGTGGTGGCGGGCACGTATTACACGGCGTCCGCGTCGCTGCCGATGGTGCTGTTCCCGCGCGCCCGCTTCCTGCAGTTCGACGGCGCCAAGCGCTTCCTGTTCTCCACGTCCAACATCGTGCTGAGCTTCCTGCTCGGCCCCATGCTGGACGCCACGGGCCACTTCTACGGCCTGACCCTGCTGGCGGGCGGCCTGCTGGCGGGGACCAGCCTGGTCATGTTCCGGACACTGGCGCGCGCCGCGCGCGGGCGGGTCGGCGCGGCGTCGTCGGCGTGACGTCGGCCGCATTTCCGTCGACCCTGGGCGCCGGCCCCGTCGAATCGCGTACGGTGAGCTTCGCGGGGAACGCGATGCGCGCCGGTCCCGAGACCTCGCCGGCGATCATGCCGACCACTTCGCGCACGGCATACGCGGCGATGGCGTCGAACGGCTGGTGCATCGTCGTCAGCTTCGGGAACACGCAGCTGGCGGTCGGGATGTCGTCGAAGCCGATCACCGAGATGTCGTGGGGGACCTTCAGCCCGCGGCTGTTGATGGCGTCGATGGCGCCGAACGCCATCTCGTCGTTCGCGGCGAAGATCGCGGTCGGCGGGACGGGCAGGGCGAGCAGCTGCTCCGTCGCCGCATAGCCGCCCGGCTGCACGAACGCGCCGTTGACGACGAGCGCCGGATCGGGCGCGATGCCGGCCGCCCGCAGCGCATCCACGTAGCCCCGTTCGCGCTCCGCGCTCTGGCCCGTGCCCGGATTCCCGGCGATGTAGGCGATGCGGCGGTGGCCCAGGTCCAGCAGGTGTTGCACGGCCACGCGCGCGCCGAGGCGGTTTTCCGCCGCCACGACGGGCACGGCGAGCGGGCGCGCATCGAAGCAGATCACGACGCCGGCCGCCTGCTGGCGTTCGAGGGCGTCCAGGAAGCGGTCGTCCGCCCCCGGCATCACGACCATCAGCCCGTCGCACAGCTTGCCCAGCAGGTCGCAGGTCGCCATCCGGTCCGGGCTGTCGAAGCGCTCGGCGTTGAACAGCAGCAGATCGTAGCCCTGGGCGCGTGCGTGGGTGGAGAGGGCGCGGATGATCTCGTGCAGCACGACGGGGCCGTAATTGTTGACGAACACGCCGAGCAGCCGGCTGCGGTCGCCGCGCATGCGCCGCGCCAGCGGGTCGGGCGTGTAGTGCAATTGGGCGGCGGCGGCCATGATCCGCTCGCGCGTCTCGGCCGACACATAACCCGCGCCGCGGATCGCGCGCGATGCCGTGATCGGGGCCACGCCCGCGAGCCGGGCGACTTCACTGAGTTTGCTGACTTTACGCATGGAGGAAGTCTGACGGAAAAATGAGACAACGTACATCACAAAATTCGTCAAAGGTATGAACGTTTGGTATGCCTGTCGTGGTTCTGCGACACGAAATTTGTCAAATTGACGCACTATGTTCAATAAAAACAAGGGCTTGCACGCTGATTTGGTTCATGCGCGCACTATTGCCCTTTAATAATCGCTTGTGGTAACGTGACCACCAGCCGGCGTAAAGACCACCGCAGTGTTGCCCCAGACCGGCATCCACGATCCAACAACGACACAAGAATGGAGACAAGATGAACAAGAAGTTGCTCGCCACGCTGCTGCCGGTGGCGCTGGCCGCCGCCTATGGCAACCAGGCCCTGGCACAGGAGGCGTCCGCGCCGGCTGCCCCCACCACCGAACCGGCGCCCCCGGCGGCCGACGCCGCCGCCACGACCACCGTCGTCGTCACGGGCTTCCGCTCCAGCCTGCAGAAGGCGCTGAACCTGAAGCAGCAGGCCATCGGCGTACGCGATTCGATCGTCGCCGAAGACATCGGCAAGTTCCCCGAGGCGAACGTGGCCGAGTCGCTGCAGCGCGTGCCGGGCGTGATCCTGAACCGCGACGAGAGCTCGGCGGAAGGCCAGCGCATCTCGATCCGCGGCCTGCCGACCGAATACACGGTGACCACCCTGAACGGCGCGCCCGTGAACACGACGTCGACGAGCACCATCGGCAGCGCGGCGCGCGGCTTCAACTACGACGTGTTCGCGTCCGAACTGTTCGGCCGCGTCGACTTCTACAAGTCCCCGCTGGCCGAACTGCCGGAAGGCGGCATGGGCGGCGTCGTCGACCTGCAGACGCCGCGCCCGTTCGACAATCCGAAGCGCACCGTCCGTTACGGCGTGTCGGCCGCGTACAACACGATGTCGGAGAAGACGGATCCGAACCTGTTCGCCCTGTATTCGAACACGTGGGGCAATCTCGGCCTCCTGATCGGCGCGTCGCATTCGAAGGCCGTCAACAACCGCTCCGGCTTCGAGGCGACGGGCGGCTACAACAGCTCGCGCCGCGGCAGCGCCTCGCCCGTGCTGGGCAACTTCGCCATGCAGCTCGATTACGACGACCCGCGCGCGAACCTGTCGGGCTATACCCGCGACCAGATCGACAACGCGCTGCTGCCCCGCATCTACCGCTTCTACGGCTCGCAGAACCGCCGCTCGCGCGACGGTCTCGTGACGTCGCTGCAGTACAAGGAAGGCGGCCTGAATATCAGCCTGGACGGCCTGGCCTCGCAACTGCAGAACAGCCGCGACGAGCTGTATTACGGCATCCTGATCCGCAACAGCAAGACGACCAACCGCAACGCGCCGGCCGGCCAGTCGGGCCACAACGGCCTGGTGCCGCTGGACGTGCACATCGACCCGACGTCGAACCTGTTGACGGGCACCTTCGGCAATACGTCGTACAGCAGCGGCGTCACGTACGGCGAGGACAAGACGAAGTTCGGCTACCTCGCGCTGAACGGCCGCTGGGAAGTCAGGAAAGGGACCGTGCTGACCGGCCAGCTGGAGGCCAACAACAGCGACGCGAAGAGCTACCAGGACACGCTGTCGGGCCAGATCTTCGGCGTCGATTCCACCATCGACTACGGTTCCGACCACGTGTACCCGTCGCTGTCCTCGACCGTCGACTACACGAATCCCGCCAACTTCACGGGCTTCGACATCAACACCGGCTGGACGCGCGAGACGGACAAGGGCCGCCAGGCGCGCCTCGTGCTGGACCAGGACTACGACCTGTGGGGCGAGTGGACGGGCCACTTCAAGGGCGGCCTGGTGTACGTCGACACGACGAAGACGATCGAGAAGCGCAACGGCACGACCGCGATGGTGGCCAAGCTGAAGTCGTTCGGCGATGCGGGTCTGCGCAGCAACATGGTCTCGACCCTGCCGATCCCGAACCTGGACATGGGCGACGGCTGGCCGCACCAGTTCGGCACGTTCACGCGCGGCTACGCGTACTCCACGTACGACCCGCTGGCCTACAACACGCCCGACGCGTTCACGCCCGCACAGAGCTTCGGCGCGGAAGAGAAGGTCACCACCGGTTTCGTGCAGTCCGACTTCAAGGGCGAGGTGTTCAACCGCGGGCTGCGCATCAACGCCGGCGTGCGCTGGGCGCAGACCAAGCTGGGCATCGACAACTACAAGAAGTCGGGCGCGGCCAACGCCTATCTGCCGAACCAGGAACACGGCAAGTACACGAACGTGCTGCCGGCCGTCAGCGCCGCGTACGACCTGACGGACGACCTGATCTGGCGCGCGTCGTACGGCAAGACGATCAGCCGCGCGTCGCTGTCGATCATCGCCGCGCAGACCGTCATCCCGAACCCGTTCGACAACACGGCCACCGCGGGTAATCCGAACCTGAAGCCGCAGCAGTCGAAGAACCTCGACACGAGCCTGGAATGGTACTTCAAGCCGGGCAGCCTGCTGTCGGCCGCGTACTTCAAGAAGGAGCTGACCGACGCCACCGTCTCGAGCACGACGCAAACCACGTTCGGCGCGCTGGGCCTCCCGGACACCGCGCTGGGCGGGATCTTCCACGACGCGAACGGCCGGGTCGATCCGAACCTGCCGATGACGTTGCGCACCTACGGCAACGCGGGCCAGCAGACATTGAAAGGCTACGAGCTCGCGTACCAGCAGGACTTCAACTTCCTGCCCGATCCGTTCAAGGGCCTGGGCGCGCTGGCCAGCTACACGCACATCGACCCGTTCAACAGCCAGAAATGGATCACGAACGCCGGCAAGGAAATCCAGGTCAACTCGGTGCCGAAGTACGCGTACAGCTTTACCACGTACTACGAGCGCGGCCCCCTGGCGATGCGTCTCTCGTACAACTACAAGGGCCGTTCGCTGCATGGCGATAATCCGAAGAACAACGGCGACGATTTGATCCGCTGGCGCGCCGCCCGCGGTTACCTGGACGGCACCATCAGCTACAAGCTGACCGAGAACCTGGAGCTGCGCCTGGATGCGCTGAACCTGACCAACACCCTGTCGTACGATTACTTCGAAGACGCGACGGGCCAGTACGGCGACGGCCACCGCACCCGCATGGACTATGCGAAGTATGATGGCCGCACCATCAAGTTCGGCCTGCGCGGCAAGCTCTGATCCTTTTACGATATCGACGACCACATGACCATCAGTTTCCAACGCCGGCGCCTGCTGCACGGCGCTGCCGCATCTGCGCTCCTGCCCTTCACGGGCACGCTCCACGCGGCCGCATCGAACCGCTTCGCGATCGGCGAACACGACTTCCTGCTGGACGGGAAGCCCCTGCAGATCCGCTGCGGCGAAATGCACTTCGCCCGCGTGCCGCGCGAGTACTGGTCGCACCGCCTGAAGACCATCAAGGCGATGGGCCTGAACGCGGTGTGCGCCTACCTGTTCTGGAACTACCACGAGTGGCGCGAAGGCCGCTACGACTGGGCCGCCCAGCGCGACGCCGTCGAATTCTGCCGGCTCGCGCAGCAGGAAGGCCTGTGGGTGATCCTGCGTCCCGGTCCGTACGCCTGCGCGGAGTGGGAGATGGGCGGCATGCCCTGGTGGCTGCTCAAGCACGACGGCGACGCGTTCCTGCGCACGCGCGACGAGGCGTATCTGGCCCCGGCGCGGCGCTGGCTGAAGGAAGTCGGGCGCGTGCTCGGCCCGCAGCAGGTGACGCACGGCGGGAACATCCTGATGGTGCAGGTCGAGAACGAGTACGGCTTCTTCGGCGACGACGTGGGGTACCTCCGCGTGCTGCGCCAGGCGTTGCTGGATGCGGGCTTCGACGTGCCGCTGTTCCAGTGCAATCCGACGAATGCGGTCGCCCGCACGCACATCCCGGAACTGTTCACGGTGGCGAACTTCGGCAGCGACCCGGCGGCCGGCTTCAAGGCGCTGGACGCCGTGCAGAAGGGCCCGCGCATGTGCGGCGAGTACTACTCCGGCTGGTTCGACACGTGGGGTGCCCCGCACCGCCGCGGCGGAGTGGAAGGCGCGACGAAGGACATCGCCGCGATGCTGAAGGCGAACGGTTCGTTCAGCCTGTACATGGCGCACGGCGGCACGACGTTCGGCCTGTGGGGCGGCTGCGACCGCCCGTTCCGGCCCGACACGACGAGCTACGACTACGACGCGCCGATCAGTGAGGCGGGCTGGATCGGCGAGAAGTTCGACGCCTACCGCGCCGCGATGACGCCGTTCCTGGCGCCGGGCGAAAAGCTGCCGGAACCGCCGCCGCGCATGCCCGTCATGACGATTTCCCCGTTCGCGCTGGCGGAATCCGTGCCGGTGAAGTCGGCGCTGCCGGCACGCGTCATCAAGGACCGGTCGCCGCGCCCGATCGAGCAGTACGACATCAGCCGCGGCCTCGTCTCGTATCGCGTGACGTTGCCGGCCGGCCCGGCGGGCGTGGTCGAAGTGGCGCGGGCGCGCGACCTCGCGTGGATTACGCTCGACGGCAAGCAGATCGGCACCTTCGACACGCGCTATCGCCGCTACAGGGTCGACGTCCCGGCCCGCGGCAAGCCGGCCGTGCTCGAGATCCTGCTGTACACGATCGCGCGCGTGAACTTCGGCGTCGAGATCCACGACCGCAAGGGCATCCACGGCCCGGTGACGTTCACGCCGAAAGGCGCGGCCGCGCAGCCGCTGGAACATTGGGAAATCCGCGCCATCGATTTCGATGCGGACGGCGTGTTGCCGCAGCTCGCATTCAAGAAGGGCCGCGGGAAGGGCGCAGCGTTCTACCGCGGCGGCTTCGATGCCGCGCGTACCGAAGATACGTTCCTCGACATGTCGGCCTGGGGCCAGGGCGTCGTCTGGATCAACGGCCGCTGCCTCGGGCGCTTCTGGAGCATCGGGCCCACGCAGACGATGTACCTGCCGGGACCGTGGATCCGCAAGGGCCGCAACGAGGTCGTCGTGCTGGATCTCACCGGGCCGCGCGCTCAAGGCACGCCGACGATCGCCGGCCTGGAGACGCCGATCCTCGACCAGTTGCACCGCGAACGCGATTTCCCGCGTCCGCCCAGCACGGCGCGCGTGCAGCTGGATGGCGTGAAGCCGGCGCACGAAGGCGAATTCGCGGCGGGCTCGCAGACGCAGGACGTGCGCTTCGCCGCGGCGGCGCAAGGCCGCCAGTTCTGCCTGGAGTCGCTCGACGCCTTCGACGGCAAGCCATATGCGTCCATCGCGGAACTGGCCCTGCTCGACAAGGACGGCAAGACGCTGGACCAGTCCAACTGGACCATCGCCTGGGTCGACAGCGAGGAAGCGACGAAGGAAGACGGCGGCGCGCTCAACGCCATCAATGGCCAGAACAGCGATTACTGGATCACGGCGGACAAGGCCGCGTATCCCCACCGTCTCGTGATCGACCTGGGACGAGGCATGGAAGTGGCAGGCCTGCGCTACGTGCCGCGCCAGGGTCCGGACGGTACGGCGGGACGCATCCGCCGGTTCCGCGCCTACGTGGGCGATACCCTGGTCGTGGACAAATAAAAACCGAAGGAGACGCATGAAACGACGACACTTCATGGGCGGCTTCGCGGCCGCCGCCGGGGCGCTCGGCATGACGGGCGCGGACGCGGCCACGGGGCCGGCCGCACCGGCCGCCCGCAGCGCGGGCAATGACCGCGAGTGGATGCTCAACCTGCTGCGCCGGATGGCCGAGCCGGTACTGGAAGCGATGGCGAAGGGCGAGCTGAAAAAACGCTTCGCGCTCGAACTGAGCCCCACGTGGGATGGCCGCAGCCCGCAGGTCGCGTACCTGGAATGCTTCGGCCGGCTCATGTCCGGCATCGCGCCGTGGCTGGCGCTGCCCGACGATGCGACGCCGGAAGGCCGGCTGCGCGCGCGCCTGCGCCAGCTCGCACTGCAGTCCTATGCGCACGCCGTGGATCCGGGCAGCCCGGATTACCTGTCGTGGCGCGAGCATGGGCAGGCGCTCGTCGACTCGTCCTATTTCACGAACGCGCTGCTGCGCGCGCCGAAGGCGTTGTGGGATCCGCTCGACGCGACGACGAAGCAGCGCATCGTCACCGAGATCAAGGGCCTGCGCAGCGTGGAGCCGCCGTACATCAACTGGATGCTGTTCGCGGCGATGAACGAGGCGTTCCTGCTGGCGGTCGGCGAACAGGCCGACCCGATGCGCACGAACGTCGCGATCCGCAAGGTCAACGAGTGGTATGTGGGCGACGGCTGGATCAAGGATGGCGAGTCGTTCCACTTCGATTACTACAACTCGTACGTGATGTACCCGATGCTGGTCGAGATCCTCGAGGTGCTGGAGCGGCACAAAGCGCCGTTCTGGAACGGCAAGCCGGCGGACCTGCGCGCCCAGGCGTTCAAGCGCATGCAGCGCTATTCGGAGCATCTGGAGCGCTTCATTTCGCCGACCGGCACGTATCCCCCGATCGGACGCTCGCTCACGTATCGCACGGCCGTGTTCCAGCCGCTCGCGCTGCTGGCCTGGCGCAAGCAGCTGCCGGCCAGCCTGCCGGAAGGGCAGGTCAGGGCGGCCATGCGGGCCGTGCACGACGCCGTGTGGACGGACCCGTCGAATTTCACGAAAGAGGGCTGGCTGACCCTCGGCTTCGTCGGCCACCATCCGGAGCTGGCCGACATCTACTCGAACAACGGCAGCATGTACATCGCCTCGGAAAGCCTGCTCGCGCTGGGCCTGCCGGCGGGCGATTCCTACTGGACGAGCCCCGCCCAGGACTGGACGCAGAAGAAGGCGTTCGCGGGCAAGGCGTTCCCGAAGGACTACGCGGTCACCTACTGAGAAGCACCGAAGGCCATGCAGTGCGGATCGTCCCATATGTTTTTGGCATGCCAGAGCGCAAAGAAGCCATAGTGGAAACGATTGCACTGCTACGTACAATAAATTGGTGCGAGCGTAAAGACGGCGTCGATCGCGGCGCTGGGGCCCTCTTTTTGCGTCGTTGTGAGACAACGTTACCGCAGCGCTCGAACAGAAAACCAAGCAACTATATAAACAGAGACAAGGAGACAACACATGATCAAGAACCGGATCAGCAAGACCGTATTGGCGACCGTGATCGCCGAACTGTGCGTCACGGCCTACGCCGGCGCGCAGACCACGAATGAACCGCCGGCGGGCGGCGAGGTGCAGCAGGTCGTCGTCAGCGGCATCCGCGCGTCGCTGTCGTCGTCGCTGATGACGAAGCGGCTGCAGGACGGCGTCGTCGACGCCGTGTCGGCAGAGGACGCCGGTAAGTTCCCCGACACGAACATCGCGGAATCGCTGCAGCGCGTGACGGGCGTGCAGATCCAGCGCAACAACGGCGAGGGCCGCTACATCTCCGTGCGCGGCCTGGGCCCGGAATTCAATAATGTCCTGATCAACGGCCGCACGATGACGAGCGACACGGGCGGACGCGAATTCTCGTTCGACGTGCTGTCGTCCGACCTGATCTCGAAGGCCCTCGTGTACAAGACGTCGCAGGCCTTCCTGCCGGAAGGCGGTATCGGTTCGACGGTCGACATCCAGACGGCGCGCCCGCTGTCCGGAAAAGTGGGCCACTCGACCGTGGTCAACGTGTCGGATTCGTACGACTCGAATTCGAAGAAGAACACGCCGAACCTCAGCGCGCTGTACTCCTACGCGAACGCGGAGAAGAATTTCGGCGTGGCCGGTTCGCTGTCGTACACGGACCGCGCGTCGCGGCAATACAAGGCCCTCAACGACGCCTGGAACCTGCTGGATGTAAAAACGATCAACGGCGACCTGAATTCCAGGGGCCTGACGGCGGCCGACGTCACGACCAAGAAGCTGCTCATGCCGCAAAGCTACGGCTTCCAGAACGAGGACGAGAGCCGCAAGCGCCTCGTCGCCAACACGACGGTGCAATACAATCCGTCGCGCGACTGGAAGATCACGGCCGACGCCCTGTATTCGCGCCTGAACCAGCGCAACAAGGTCATCGCCATCAGCGACTGGATGAATCCGACCCAGCTGAACGTGAAATCCGACGCGAACGGCCAGGTGACCGGTTTCGATCGCCCGGGGTCGAACTTCGTCGCCAACAATCCGGGCCTTGCCGCGGCGGGGATCCTGAGCGAGGCGAATTCGAACGACATGATCGTCAAGGGCGGCGACCGCCTGTCGACCACGCTGGCCTATGGCGTGAATTCGAAGTGGAACCTGTCGCCGGACTGGAAACTGGAAGCGGACCTGTCGACGTCGAAAACGTCGATCGGCTATCCCGACCTGTGGATCGTGGCCGGCATGGTGCCGAAGAACGGCGACACGTTGACCTTCGGCTCGACGCCGACCGTGACCTTCGGCGATGGCATCGCCGATCCGGCGGCCGTGCGCGCGCACGCCGTCGGGAACAACATCGCCACCAACCACGACAACCTGCACGAAGGCCGCCTGAACGCAGCCTGGGCCACGGACATGGGCTTCTTCAAGGGCCTCCAGTTCGGCACGGCGTACTCGCAGCGCAAGGTCGAGCACATTTCATGGAGCGCCGATTCGTGGAACGCCTTCTCCGGCTACCACGTGTCGCTGCCGTCGTCGCTGTTCACCGTGACGCCGCTGGGCAATCCGTTCGGCGGCGGCGGCGGCGTGCCGGCGAACTTCCTCAGCTTCGATCCGTATGCCTACATGGCGTACCTGAACCAGCCCTCTCTGATCGCGCAATCGAACGATCCGACCCGTTACGCGGACAAGTCGCAGTTCCCGAACGGCCCGATGGCGATCGACTATACCAAGCCGTCGCTGTGGGCCGTGCGTGAAAAGGTGGCGAACGCCTTCGTCCAGTCGAAGTGGGAAGGCGACGGCTGGTCCGGCGACCTGGGCCTGCGCTACATGCACGTCAAGTCGGATTCCTCGGGCACCAGCCGCGTCCTGCTGTCGGCCGTGCAAAGCCCGAACGACACGACCTACATCCAGAACTGGGGGCCGATGCAGACGAATACGGTCAACAACAGCTACAACGCCTGGCTGCCGTCGGCCAACCTGAAATTCGACCTCACCTCCGACATGCTGCTGCGCTTCGGCGCATCGAAGACGCTGACCCGTCCGACGCTGAACCAGATGGGCGTCAGCAACTGGTATGGCGGCCGTACCGGCTATGTGACGAGCGGCGGCGGCAACCCCTACCTGAAGCCGATGAAGTCGAATAACTTCGACGTGTCGTACGAATGGTACCTGTCGAAGACGAACTACGTCAGCGCCGCCCTGTTCACGAAGAAGGTGTCGGACTTCCTGGAGACGTCGCTGCAGGACACGAAGGTGCCCCAGTATCCGAACGAAATCGTGCACGACTCCCGCATCCGCAACGGCCAGACGGGCACGATCAAGGGCGCGGAACTGGCGGGCCAGTTCGCGTTCGACAAGATCCATCCGCTGCTGGAAGGCTTCGGCGTGACGGCGAACTACACCTACGTGGATGCGGAAGCGAACCGCGATTCGTCCGAAGGGCCCGTGGCCTGCGGTTACCCGGGCCTGTCGCGCCAGTCGTACAACGCGTCGCTGTTCTTCGAAAACAGCAAGTTCCAGGCTCGGGCCAGCTATAACTGGCGCAATCACTTCTCCATCGATTGCGGCGGCGGCAGCACCTTGCCGCGCAACCGCGCGGCCTACGGCCAGACGGATGCGAGCCTGCGCTACAACCTGACCGAGCAGCTGTCGCTGTACGTGGACGCCATCAACCTGACGAACGCCAAGGTGCACGAGTACGCCAATAACGACAGCCAGTTCCTCACGCTGGAAAACGACGGCCGCCGCATCAACGTCGGCCTGCGGATGCAGTTCTAACGGGGACGCTTAGTCGAACCGGGGTCAGAGTCTGGAACCGCGCAGCGGTGACGCTCTGACCCCGTCTGACTACGACTGACTTCAGCTTATTGCGCGATCAGCTTGTGGTCGCGCAGCCATTCCTCGGCGCGCTTCGGCCACAGCGAGAAGTCGCCGTGGCCGGCGCCCATCCCGATCCCGTGCCCGCCGCGTTCGAAGAGATGCATCTCGGCCGGCACGTGGGCGCGGGTGAGGGCCTGGAAGAACAGGATGCTGTTCTCGACGGGGACGGCGCCGTCGTCCTGCGCGTGGACGAGGAACGTCGGCGGCGTCTGCGGGTTGACCCGCGTTTCGACGGACATGGCCTTGACCTGCTCCGGCGTCGGATGCGCGCCCAGCAGCGCGTGGCGCGATCCTTCGTGCGCGGCGGGCGGCATCAGGGTGATCACCGGGTACACCAGCAGCGCGAAGTCGGGGCGCGCGCTGACGGCGTCCAGCACGGCGCCCGTGCGGCCGGCCGGATCGTCGAACAGCGTGGCCGCGCTGGCGGCGAGGTGGCCGCCGGCCGAGCTGCCCATCACGCCGACGCGATCCGGCGCCACGCCGTAGTCGGCGGCATGCGCGCGCACGGTGCGGATCGCGCGCAGGACGTCCTGCAGCGGCGCCGGATGGCCGTAGTCCGCCAGTCGGTACTTCAGCACGAAAGCGGCGACGCCGAGCTTCGACAGCCATTGCGCGTACTGCTTGCCCTCGTGGTCGGAGGCGAGGAACTCGTAGCCGCCGCCGGGGCAGATGATGACCGCGGTCCGGGCCAGGTGGTCCGGCGCCGCGGGGTAATAGGTCAGGGACGGCTGCGAGACGTTGCTGATGAAGGTCCCGTCGAGCTTTTCCGGGCCGGGATTCGGCTTCGCGTTCGGCACGCCTTCCGGCCAGAGCGGGATCGCGTTCGTCTGCGCCTGGGCGCCCGCGGCGACGAGGAGCAGCAGTGTCAGCAATAGTTTTTGCATGGAGTAATCCTGTGAAATAAACGGGATTGTCGTCGCGGGCGCGGGCCTGGCGCAATTACGAAAATGGCGGATGGCGCGCATGATTTTCGTCGCCGCCGCGATTTCATGTCCTGCGCTGGTGGTTTTCGCAATTGCCGTTCCCGCGCGCTCCGTCCACACTCTTCCTTTTTTCGCCCGAGGATATGCAAGTGGACCGTCTCGCGACAATCAGGAACCGGATCGCACTGTCGTGCGCCATCGCCGCATGCTGCGGCCACGCGCTGGCCGCCGAGCCATGGATGAACGTGAAGCTGCCCGCGGACGAGCGGGCCGCGCTCGTGCTGCGCGAGATGACGCAGGATGAAAAACTGAAGCTCGTCTTCGGCTACCTGGGCGCCGACGACGAGCGCAAGAAGACGACGCGCCCGGAACCGTCGCACAACCAGTCGGCCGGCTTCGTCTACGGCGTGCCGCGCCTGGGCATCCCGCACCTGTGGGAAACGGACGCCGGCCTCGGCGTCGCGAGCCAGGCGGGCCCCAACGTACGCCACGCGACAGCGCTGCCATCCGGCCTGAACACGGCCGCGACGTGGGACGCGGACACGGCGTACGCGGGCGGCGCGATGATCGGCGCGGAAGCGCGGGCACGCGGCTTCAACGTGATGCTGGCGGGCGGCGTGAACCTGATGCGCGACCCGCGCAACGGGCGCAATTTCGAATACGGCGGCGAGGATCCGCTGCTGGCGGGCCGCATGGTGGGCGCGCAGATCCGCGGCATCCAGTCCAACCACGTCATCTCCACGCTGAAGCACTTCGCGCTGAACGACCAGGAAACGGGCCGCACGACCCTGAACGTGCTGATCTCCGACCAGGCCGCGCGCACCTCCGACCTGCTGGCGCTGCAGATCGCGAACGAGGAGGGCAATCCGGGCTCGGTGATGTGTTCCTATAACCGCGTCAACGGCGTGCACGCGTGCGAGAGCAGCTGGTTGCTGACCGACGTGCTGAAGGGCGACTGGGGCTTCAAGGGCTGGGTGATGTCCGACTGGGGCGCCGTCCACAGCACGGTGCCGGCGGCGAACGCGGGCCTGGACCAGCAGTCCGGCATGCCGTTCGACGTGGCCGATTACTTCGGCGCGCCGCTGAAGGAGGCCGTGGCGAACGGCTGGGTGCCGCAGGCGCGCCTGGACGACATGGCGCGCCGCGTCCTGCGCACGATGTTCGACCGCGGCGTGGTCGACCACCCCGTGGCGCCCGCGCCGGATTCGATCGATTTCAAGAAGCATGCGGCCGTGTCGCTGCAGGATGCGCAGGCGGGCATGGTCCTGCTGAAGAATGCCGCGCGCGCGCTGCCCCTGGGCCGCGCCGTGAAGCGCATCGCCGTCATCGGCGGCCACGCGGACAAGGGCGTGCTGGCCGGCGGCGGCTCGTCGCTCGTGTACCCGGTCGGCGGCAACGCGGTGCCCGGCATCGCGCCGACCACGTGGCCCGGCCCGGTCATGTATTATCCGGCGGCGCCGCTGGAGGCGATCCGCCGGCGCGCGCCCGGCGCCACCGTCACGTATGCCGATGGCGCCGACCGCGCCGCGGCGGCCGCGCTGGCGCGCGACGCCGATGCCGTCGTCGTGTTCGCGACCCAGTGGACGGGCGAGGGCGTCGACATGCCCGACCTGGCGCTGCCGGACCGCCAGGACGACCTGATCGCGGCCGTGGCCGCGGCCAACCCGAAGACGGTGGTCGTGCTGGAGACGGGCGGTCCCGTCACCATGCCGTGGTTGCCGGACGTGGCGGCCGTGCTGGAAGCGTGGTATCCGGGCACGAGCGGCAGCGAGGCCATCGGGGGCATCCTGTTCGGCGAGGTCAATCCGTCGGGCCACCTGCCGGCCACGTTCCCGGCGTCGGTGGCGCAGCTGCCGCGTCCCGTGCTGGACGGCTACCCGGACGCGGGCGAGCGCCGCTTCGACGTCGACTACCACGAAGGCGCGGCCGTCGGCTACAAGTGGTTCGACCTGAAAGGACTCAAGCCGCTGTTCCCGTTCGGGCACGGCCTGTCGTACACGGACTTCACGCTGTCCGGCCTGAAGGCCACGGTGAAGGACGGCATCGTGACCGCGTCGTTCACCGTCGCGAACACGGGCAAACTGGCGGGCAAGGAAGTCGCGCAGATCTACGTGGCGCCCGTCGGCGCGCGCTGGGAAGCGCCCAAGCGCCTGGGCGGTTTCGCGAAAGTGGATGTGCGGCCCGGCGCCGCCGCGCAGGCGTCGGTGACGGTCGATCCGCGCCTGCTGGCTGTCTACGATCCGGCGACCAGGCGGTGGAACGTGGCAGCCGGCGACTACCGCGTGATCCTCGCTGCCAGCGCGGCGGACGAGCGGGCCGTGGAGACGACGGTGCGCCTGGAGGCGGCCGCGTATGACGTCCACGGCAAGCCCCTGCGCACGCGCGCGGCGCCGTGATCGGTGCGCGTCGCCGCGTTGTGTAGCAACAACGCGGCGACGAAACCGCGATCCGGCGTGGGTGGGCTGTTATGATTCCAGCGACGTCCCCATGAGAGGTGACGGCCGGAGACAATCAGCCACCATGCCATATGCAAGAGTTTTATAAGAAGGCGCTGTACGCATTCATTCTCATCGTGCTCGCCGACGCGTTGTCGGCGATCGTGCTCGTCGACCGAAGCTATCTGTCGCAGCCACTGCTGCCCGCGCAAGACGGCGGCGACGCGGGCGCGCTGCGCTGGCGTGTCGGCATCACGGCGAAGCAGTGGTATCCGCCGATCATCCGCGTCGACGACAAGGCGCGCGACAAGCTGCGCTTCGACCTGAACCTGCCGGCGGGCGATCCGGATCCGAACGCGTCCGCCGATCTGCTGGCAAGCGACGGCAAGGGCCGGCCCCTGCAGGCCGACCTGTCGAAGTACAGCACCATCTCGTTCGTGGCCAAATGCGCGCCCGCCAATTCGCTGGTGTTCATCGTCTCGATCTTCGACGAGCACGTGTCGCAGCCCGGTAACTACCTGACTTATCCGCCGGCGACGACTTATTTCTCGTGCAACGAGGCGGGCGTGCCGGTGTCGCTCGACCTGACGCGGCTGACGATTCCCGAATGGTGGTTCGGCACGGTGCATCGCGACCTGTCGCGCCAGGATTACGTGCTCGACCGCGTGGAACGCATGGTGTTCGGCGCGACGCCGCAGAGTCCGCGCGGTGTCCCGGCCAACGTGGAGATCAGCTGGATCACGCTGCGCGGCCGTGACTACCGCTACCTCTGGTGGCTGGCGGTCATGGTGGCGGCGGGCTGGATCGGGTTCGGCGTGTGGTTCTTCCGCGCCCAGGCGCGCGCGATGACCGCGAGCGTGGACACGCAGCTCAAGAAGGACCTGCCGCTCGTCGCCTACCGCCAGCTGACCCTCGAGCCTTACCGCGACAAGGAAAAGGCGGCGGTGCTGAAATTCATCGCGACGAATTACACGAACCCGGAGCTCGACCTGGAAGGCGTCGTCGCCGCGACGGGGACGAACCGCACCAAGGTCAACGACGTGCTGAAATCTGAACTGGGCATGACGTTCACCAGTTACCTGAACAAGCTGCGCCTGGCGGAAGCGGCGCGCCTGATCACGGAGAAGAGCGGCACGACGGTCGCGGAGATCGCGTACTCGGTCGGCTATGCCAACGTCTCGTACTTCAACAAGCTGTTCAAGGAAGAATACGGGTGCACCCCGAAGGCCTTCCGCACGCTGGCGGACCAGCAGGATCCGCCGGCCGATCCCTTGCCGGAAACGGCGGCGCAGTAAGATTGCGCAGCAAGGTTGCGCAGTAAGTTCGATACGATCGCGACCTTCCTGTCGTCCGTTGGTCGAGCAGGTTCGGGAAGCCCATGCGAAAATCGTAACCGGGGCTGGCGAATTTCATAATTGCGGGCACCGGAGGCCAGGGGCACCATCCCGTGGATAAACGCAGAGCTGCCCCTCGAGCGGCCGTCACCTACCTTGGAAAGATGCGATGAAACGACGTGAACTCCTGCAGCACATGGCCGCCGCCATCCCGGCGCTCGCCGTGTCCCCCTATGCCGGCGCCGCCGGCGCCCGCGTGCCCATGGCCACCGGCCCGTTCGAACCGACCTGGCCGTCGCTGTCGAAGTACGAGACCCCGGACTGGTTCCGCAACGCGAAGTTCGGCATCTGGGCGCATTGGGGCCCGCAGTGCGAGCCGGAACACGGCGACTGGTACGCGCGTGGCATGTACGAGGAGGGCAGCGATCACTACAAATATCACGTCGCGAAGTACGGCCACCCGTCGAAGTTCGGCTTCAAGGACGTGATCCACCGCTGGAAGGCGGAGCGCTGGAATCCGGACGAACTCGTGGGCCTGTACAAGAAGGCCGGCGCGAAATACTTCGTCGCGCTCGCGAACCACCACGACAACTTCGACCTGTACAAGAGCCGCTACCAGCCCGAGTGGAACGCGACGAAGCTGGGACCGGGCAAGGACCTGGTGGGCGGCTGGCGCGACGCGGCCCGCAAGCACGGCCTGCGCTTCGGCGTGTCCGTGCACGCGGCGCACGCGTGGAGCTGGTACGAGAGGGCGCAGGGCGCCGACAAGGCCGGCCCGCTGGCCGGCGTGCCGTACGACGGCCGCCTGAAGAAGGCCGACGGCAAGGGCCAGTGGTGGAACGGGCTGGATCCGCAGGCGCTGTACGCGCAGAACCACCCCCTCAGCAAGGACGGCGGCGGCACCGACCAGCGCTGGGCATGGGGCGGCGGCGTCCTGCCGCCGGACAAGGCGTATGCGGACAAGCTGTACAACCGCACCGTCGACCTGCTCGACAATTACGATCCCGACCTGGTGTATTACGACGACACCGTGCTGCCGCTGTATCCGGTCAGCGACATCGGCATGCGCCTGGCCGCGCACATGTACAACCGCAGCGTCGCGAAGCACGGCATGGTGGAAGCCGTCATCAACGGCAAGATCCTCGACGAGGTGCAGCGCAAGTCGATGGTGTGGGACATCGAGCGTGGCCAGAGCCCGCGCATCGAACCGCTGCCTTGGCAGACCTGCACCTGCATCGGCAGCTGGCACTACGACCGCCGCATCTACGACAACAAGGCGTACAAGAGCGCGCAGACGGTGGTGCACACGCTGATCGACGTCGTCAGCAAGAACGGCAACCTGCTGCTGTCCGTGCCCGTGCGCGGCGACGGCACCATCGACGGGCAGGAGCGCGCCATCGTCGAGGAAATCGGCCGCTGGATGGCCGTCAACGGCGAAGGCATTTACGATTCGCGTCCATGGTTGGCGTTCGGCGAGGGCCCCGTGATGGAGGCGGCCGCGGCGCCGATGCAGGGGCCGGGCTTCAACGAAGGCAAGGGCAAGCCGTTCTCCGCCGCCGACATCCGCTTCACGGTCGGCAAGGACGCCGTGTACGCCTTCGTGATGGGCTGGCCGGAAGACGGCGCCGTCACCATCAAATCGATGCGCGCCGGCGGCGAGCACCTCAAGCGGGCCGTGGCGCGCGTCGAACTCGTGGGCGGCGGCGCGCTCGCCTTCCGCCAGACACCCGAAGGCCTGCAGGTCACGCTGCCGCAGGCGAAGCCCGCACTCCCGTATGCAATCGCTTTGAAAGTCGCATGAACATGAGCCACGTGCCCCGCCATTCGATCCCGGCGAATTTCGCTCCCGCCTTCGCCGCCGCCGTCGCGCACACGGTCATCCGCGACGGTATCACGCTGACGCAGGCGGCGCAGTGATGCGGTATCCGGTCCGCATCGCGCTGGCGGCGTCCGTCCTCGTACTTTGCCAGGACGCCGCGTTCGCGGCGATCCGGGATGTCCGTGAATCGGGCAGCGGTATCGAGTACAAGGTGGACGACACCCGTCTCAAGGTAACGTTCGTCACCGACCGTATCGTGCACGTCACGGCCACGCGCAACAAGGACTGGTCCACGTCCGCGCACCTGATGCGGGCGGAGGTCGCGGAGCGGCCGGGGCCCGTCACGGCAAGCGATGAAGGCGACGCCCGCGTTCTGCGTTCGGCGCAGGTGAGCGTGGCCGTGAACCGGGCGACCGGCGCGCTCGTGTTCCGCAACGCGGCCGGCGAGGTCGTGCTGCGCGAAGACGATGCGGCGCCGCGCGCGTTCCAGCGGGTGGCCGTCGTCAAGTCGGCGCCCGATCCGGCGACGGTTTCCATCGTCAAGACGGTCGACGGCGACCGCCAGGTGGCCGGCAAATATGTCCAGAAAAAGGACCGCGACGCGTGGAAGGCGACGGCGCGGTTCCGCCTGCGCGACGACGAAGCGCTGTACGGCCTGGGCTTCGACGAGACGGCGGACCTGAACCTGCGCGGCAAGACCAAGCGCCTGTACCAGCACAACCTGCGCATCGTCATCCCGTTCGTCGTGTCGACGCGCGGCTACGGCGTCCTGTTCGACACGTACAGCGCCATGACGTTCGCGGATGGGAAGACCGGGACGGCGGTCACGGGCGACGTCGTGGACGACCTGGATTACTACTTCATCCTCGGGCCGTCGATGGACGGCGCGGTCGAAGGCTATCGCCAGCTGACCGGCGCCGCGACGATGCTGCCGCGCTGGGCGTTCGGCTATGCGCAGTCGAAGGAACGCTACAAGACGCAGGACGAAGTCGTCGACACCGTGAAGGAATTCCGCAAGCGCCGCATCCCGCTCGACCTCATCGTGCAGGACTGGAATTACTGGACGCCGGACCACTGGGGCAGCCCGGTGCCGGAAGCGGCGCGCTATCCGGACCTGTCCGCGATGACGAAGGGCGTGCACGACCAGAACGCGCACGTGATGATCTCGATCTGGCCGAATCCGAGCCCGCTCGATGCGCCCGGCAAGGAACTGAAGGAGGGCGGCTACCTGAGCGGCGCCACGCCGCACGTCGATTTCTTCCGGCCCGAGGCGGCGGACGTCTATTTCCGCAACGTGTGGAAGTA
This sequence comes from Massilia sp., assembly GCA_045810485.1. Classification (GTDB taxonomy): domain Bacteria; phylum Pseudomonadota; class Gammaproteobacteria; order Burkholderiales; family Burkholderiaceae_D; genus Telluria. The sequence goes on from JBJMVU010000181.1 coordinate 34,369, forward strand.
CCTGGGCCGGCACGGCATCGATGCGTGGTGGTGCGATTCGACGGAACCGGAAGTGGCCGACTGGACGTGGGATGCCAAGCGTTCCGACCGCGCCGACGACATCAACGTCGACGGCCTGGCGCGCGTGATGGACCCGCAATACCTGAACGCCTATGGGCTCGTCGATGCGCAACATTTGATGCGCAACTGGCGCCGGCAGGCGCCCGACAGGCGTCTCGTGAACCTGACGCGGTCCGCCTATCCCGGCAGCCAGGCGGCGGGCGTCGTCGCATGGACCGGCGACATCGCGGCCAAATGGCCCGTGTTCGCGCAACAGGTCGCGGCGGTCCAGAGCTACAGCGCGTCGGGCAACCCCTACATCACGTTCGATATCGGCGGATTCTTCACCGCGCACGGCAAGCCCTGGTTCATGGACGGCGACTACGACAAGGGCGCCGCCGACCTGGGCTATCGCGAGCTGTACACGCGCTGGCTGCAATTCGGCGCCTTCCTCCCCATGTTCCGCAGCCACGGCACCGATACGCCGCGCGAGCCCTGGCACTTCGGCGATCCGGGCACGCCGTTCTACGATGCGATCGTGGACGCCATCCAGCTGCGCTACCGCCTGCTGCCGGCGATCTATTCGCAGGCCGGTCTCGTGCACCTGCGCGGCGCATCGTTCATCCGCCCGGTGGCGTTCGCGTTTCCGGACGATCCGCGCACGCACGACCTCAAGTCGCAGATGCTGTTCGGCGACGGCATCATGGTCAGCCCCGTGACGGCGCCGATGTATTACGCCGCCAACTCCACGCCGATCGAGGGGGCGGCGCGCACCCGCGACGTGTACCTGCCGGCGGGCACCTGGTTCGATTTCTGGACGGGCGAACGCGTGGTCGGCGGCCGCACGGTGACGGTGGCCGCGCCGATCGCCCGCATCCCGCTGCACGTGAAGGCGGGCAGCATCGTGCCGATGGGCCCGAGCGTGCAATACGCGTCGGAACAGCCCGAGGCCCCGATCGAACTGCGGATCTACCCCGGCGCCGACGGCGACTACACGTATTACGAGGACGCGGGCGAGGGCTGGGGCTACGAGCGGGGCGAATACGCGCTCACCGACATGCACTGGGACGACGCGGCGCGCAAGCTGACGATCGGGCAACGCCGCGGCGCGTTTTCCGGCATGAAGACGGCGCGCCGGTTCAAGGTCGTCGTCGTCGGCCGGGAGGGCAAGGCGACCGACCTCGTGTACGATAGCCGGGCCGTGACGATCAAACAATAACCCATTCAGGAACCGAGACATGAAGATGCGATTCGCTTCGACCCTGGCGGCGGCTGTTCTGTGCACCCTGGGCATGGCTGCGCACGCACAGCAGGCCGACGCAAATGCCGACGTCAACGCCGACAAGGCCCGCGCCAACTTCGCGCGGCCCGTCGTCCTCGCCGCCGACGACGTGCGCGCCTTCGCGCCGCCGCCGGCCGGCTTCGCGGACGCGCAGCCGGGCCGCGCGCAAGGCAGGGTGGAGCCGTTCACGTACGCGTCTGGCGTCACGGGCACGCGCCGCACGGCCAACGTGTGGCTGCCGCCCGGGTACGACAAGAACCGCAGTTATCCCGTGCTGTACCTGTTGCACGGCATCGGCGGCAACCAGGACGAGTGGCGCTGGTACGTGCGCGCCACCGAGGTCCTCGACAACCTCACGGCCGCCGGCAAGATCGTGCCGATGATCGTCGTGATGCCGAACGGCCGCGCGCTCGCGGACGACCGCTCGCCGCCGGAGAACAAGGTCTTCACGCCGGAAAACGCGGCCGGCTTCGCGCGCTTCGAGCGCGACCTGCTGGAGTCGCTGGTTCCCGGCGTCGACGCCGCGTATCCGACGTTGAAGGATGCCCGCAACCGCGCGATCGGCGGCCTGTCGATGGGCGGCGGGCAGGCGCTGAACTTCGGCCTGGGCCACCCGGAGGCGTTCAACTGGGTGGCGGGCTTCTCGCCCGCGCCGAACACGGAGGCGCCCGCGAAGCTGGCCGGGGAGGCCGCGCAGGCGAAGGACAAGCTGAAACTGGTGTATCTGTCGTGCGGCAACCGCGATGGCCTGATCAACGTCGCGCAGGGCGTGCACCGCCAGCTGCGCGACCAGGGCGTCGCCCACGTGTGGAACGTGGACGGGTATGGACATGACCGGGACAGCTGGGCGGAAAACCTGTATCACTATTCCCAGCTGCTGTTCCGTTGAGGACTCAGGCGCCGCGCAGGTAGTTCGCGGCGCTCCACAGGCAGCCTGGTCCGATGGCGCCGAACACGGCGATGCCGAAGCACGCCACGTAGAATGGGCCGTCGTGCGGCATCTCCGCCACGTGACGTCCGGCTGCGCCACGACCGGATCGCTGCCGGAGCGGGTGGCGGCACGCGCCCGAGCACCGGCACGATGGCCGCCAATTGCGGGTGCCTCAATGGCGAGGCCGATCGGGCCGCAGCCCGCGTGCCGCGACGCGAAACGCGGCGGATGTCATCGCCGACCTGTCGGGTTGTCGAACATCCGCCTATCAATGCGCTTTTCTTAACGCGCGTCTTCCTCGACGATGGCCAGGTCCCACGGCGCCAGGGTGAGCGCGTCGTCGCCCTTCACGGCGCGGGCCGTCAGCAGGTCCGTGCCTGCCTTGTGGCGGTACGTGAACGTCGCGGGCGTGCCCGAGTAGTTGAAGTAGTAGCGGACCGTCTTGCCGAACCGGTTGACGCCCGTGCGCGCCTGGATGTGCGACGGCAGCTGCTGGTCCGGTCCGATCAGGCCTTTTTCCTGCAGCACGGACTGGAGTACGGACTTCTGCAGCTTGTCCGACAAATACGTGCCTTCGTAGACGGCCTTGCCGGCGCCGTACTGGTTGGCGGTGATGGCCGGCCAGCGGCCGAAGAACGGGTGGTCGTACCAGGCGAGGGCCTTCGCCGTGTCCAGTTGCAGGAACTCGGCCCAGTGGCGCACCTTGTTGTCGTCGCCGGCCTGGTACGGGTCGCCCTTCAGCGCGACGGGTTGCGCGAGGTTCGAGAATTCCTGGTAGTGGAAGCCGAGCACCGGGCGCAGCGGGCCCGGGGCCATCGTCCAGCGCACGGCCGCGTTCTCGTTCGCGAAGCCGCTCTTCATGCCCATCACGACGTGGCCGCCCTTGCGCACGAAGTCGGCGATACGTTGCAGCAGGGCCTCGTCCGCGATGTACAGCATGGGGACGATCAGGACCTTGTACGCGGACAGGTCGGCCGTGTCCGGGAACACGAAGTCGGTGCCGACGTTCAGGTCGTACAGCGCGCGGTGGATCTGCCGCACCTGCGAGCCGTAATCGGCATTGCTGCCGCCGCCGCCCCATTGCGACTGCTTCGCGAACGGCATGTCGTTGATGGCGTTCAGGGAATCGCGGCTCCACAGGATCGCCACGTCGTTATGGATGCGCAGGTCGACGAGGCGCTGGCCGATCTTCTGCAGCTCCTTGCCGGTGCGGCTCATTTCCGCATAGGCGCGGTTCGGCTCCAGGTCGTGCGACAGCACGCCTTTCCAGTACGTCTCCTGGTTCGCGTGGATCGAGGCCCAGTGCCAGTACTCGACCATGTTGGCGCCGTTGGACAAATGCGTGTAGACGTCCTGGCGGAACTGGCCGTCGTACGGCGGGTACTGGAACGAAGAGCTCCAGTCGGTCGTCTGCGCATTCGTTTCCGTGACGAGGAAGTTGCCGCGCTTGAGCGAGCGCGTGAAGTCGCCGTCCAGCTTCTGGGCGGCGCCGTTGTACTGGTCCTGCACGCCCCAGTGGTAGATGTTCACGCCGGCGACGTCGAGCTTTTTCGCCACGGCTTCCTCGTTGACGTCGCCGTGCAGCGAGCCGGCGAAATCGTGCGTGACGAACTGGCGCGGGCCTGCGGATTCGCGCACGAGTTGCGCCTGCCAGTGCAGGAAGTCCGCCACGCGCATCTGGCCCCAGCGCGACCATTCGAGCTTGTAGCCCGTGCTCTGGGCGCCGTCGGGGCGGGGCAGGTCGGTCCACGAATGCAGGTCCTGGCCCCAGTAGTTCAGGAACCATGCCCTGCTGAGGTTTTCGGGCGTGCCGAATTTCTTTTCCAGGTAGCGCTGGAAGCGGATGAAGACGTCGTCGTTGGCGGCGCCGTAGGTGCCTGTCTCGTTGTCGACCTGCCAGCCGATGACGTTCGGATTGTCCTTGTAGTGCGCGGCGATGCGGCGGATCAGGCGCTCCGCGTAGAAGCGGTAGGCGGGGGAATCCGTGTTCATGTTCTGGCGCATGCCGTACGTGTTCTTCGCGCCGTTGAACTTGGTGGCCAGGATTTCCGGGTGCTGCCTCGCCATCCACGCGGGGATCGAATACGTGGGCGTGCCCATGATGACCTTGATGCCGGCCTTGCCCATCGCGTCGACCACGCGGTCCATCCACGCGGTGTCGAAGCGGCCGTCTTCCGGCTCCCACAGGCTCCACGTCGATTCGCCGAGGCGCACGACGTTGAATCCGGCCGCCTTGATCATCTGGACGTCCTTGTCCAGCCGCTCGTAGGGCATGTATTCGTGATAGTACGCGGCGCCGTACAGGACGGTCGGGAAGTCCGGCTGCGCGGCCGCCGGGGCCGCGCTTGCGCCACCTGCGAGTGCGCACGCCAGCGCGAGCGGGAGGAGTCTCCGTGTGAACATTCGTTACCTTTCTTGTCGATACAGGTCTGGACAGTAAACCATTCTGACGTGCCGCGGCGGGGTAGGGCAATTACGAAATTCGTTTCCCGCCATACGATTTCTCGCAGGCGCCGGCGCTGGGCAATTTTGTATTGGGCGCTGGCGGTTTTCACAATTGCGGCATTGCGTCATGGCTCCCACAATGGCGTTGTAGTCTCCTACCGCCTGGCATGGTAGGTTTTATGGGGCGGCCCTGGGCCGCCCCTTTTTTGCCATCGTATTGACCGGGCTGTTATGATCGGGACGATCGGAGACCACTCAATGGCAGTACGGACATGCAAGAGTTTTACAAAAAGTCGCTGCTTTTTTTGATCGCGCTGTTGATCGTGGATGCGCTGCTCGCGGTCCTGTGCATTTTCCTCAGCCAGCCGACCTATTCGCTGTCGCCGGCGCTCCGGGGCGGCGTCCGCTGGGAACCCGTCGCCGTGAGCGACAAGGTCATGGGCGGCACGTCGACGAGCACGCTGCGCGCTTCCGGCCCCGGTGCGGTGGCGTTCGATTACCGGCTGACGAAGGTCGCGACGTATCCGTTCATCGGCGCGCGCTTCGTCGCCAGGGATGCGAAGGGCAAGATGGCCACGGCCGACCTGCGGAACTACGACACCATCACGTTCGTCGCGCGCTGCTCGCCGGCCTATCCGATGTTGCTGGGTATCGCGGTCTTCGACGACAAACTCTCGGTTCCGGACCAGCCCCTGACCTACCGGTCGCCCGGCACGTTCTTTTCGTGCAACGAGCAGGGCGTGCCCGTGTCCCTCGACATGCGCAAGCTGACCGTCCCCGACTGGTGGCTGTCGATGATGAAGCTGCCGTTGTCGTCCCGGGATTATCAGCTCGACAAGGTCGTGCAATTCTCGTTCGGATCGAGTGCGCAGACGCCGTTCGACGTCGATTCCCATGTGGAGATCAGCAATATCAAATTGCACAGCCGCGATTACCGGTATATCGTCGCGCTCGCGGTGATTCTGGTAACCGGTTGGATTTTATTCGGCATCTGGTTTTTCCGCACCCATACGCGGACATTGGCCGCCAGCCTGAATTGCAGATTGAAAAAGGATTTGCCGCTTGTCGCATATCGTCAATTGACCGTGCAACCGCATCGGGACGAGGAAAAGGCATCCGTCCTGAAATACATCGCCACGAATTACACGAATCCCGAGCTGGACATGGAAAGCGTGGTGGCCGGCACCGGCGCGAACCGGAATAAGGTGAATGACCTGCTGAAGACGGAACTCGGCATGACGTTTACCGGTTATGTGAATAAATTGCGGCTGACGGAAGCGGCGCGCCTGCTGACGGAGAAAAGCACGGCCACCGTGGCGGAAATCGCCTATTCGGTCGGCTACGCCAACGTGTCGTATTTCAACCGTTTGTTCAAGGAAGAATACGGCTGCACGCCGAAGGCGTTCCGGGCGCTGGCGCCCGACCAGGCGCCGGCCGACGCCGAGGCGCCGCCAAAAAGGGTGGGAAACGGCTGATCCGGCCTTTCACTCCCTGCAAAACTCATCGTACTTTCTGCACGGTTGAAGAAATCCCCGTGTTGACGTTATAGGCGCCCCGGGGTGGGAACCTATTCTTGAGCTGAAGGGACGCCGGGACCGGCGCCCCTTGTCACGCTACGAGGAGCCATCCCATGACTGCGCACGTCCCGTGCCTTTCCCATTCGAGCCGCCTGCTCGCAATGAACACCATGATGCGCCTGACTTCCTCGTTGTCGCGATCTTCGTTTACTAAACATGCCGTCCGGGCCGGTTTAGCCCGGAAACAAAATAAAAATAGTTTCACAGGGAGACGACAATAGTGAAAACGACGAAAGCCTATCGGATTGCGCTGCTATTCAATGGCAATAAAACCTTTGACCGCGAAGTGATTGCCGGAATTGCCGGCCATCTGGGCGGCACGCGCGTGGCCTGGGATTTATTTTTGGAAGAGGATTTCCGCCTGCGCCTGGCCGGCATGGATCGCTGGCAGGGCGATGGCGTCATTGCCGATTTCGACGATCCGGCCGTCGTCCGGGCATTATCCGGTTGCACGGCGCCGGTGGTGGGCGTCGGCGGTTCATATGCGGACGAGGGTGCGTATCCGGCCGGCGTGCCTTATGTCGCGACCGATAATTTCAAGCTCGTCAAGCTGGCCCGCGACCACCTGATCGACGTCGGCCTGCAGCGCTTTGCCATGTTCAGCCTGCCCGAAGCGCAGGAAACCCGCTGGGCCCAGGAGCGCGAGCGGGCGTTCCGCGACCTGATGGCGGACGACCGCATGGAAGCGGAGATCTTCCGTGGCTGCGAGACGAACGCGGCGTCGTGGAACGCGGCGGTCCAGGGCCAGATCGACTGGCTGCGCAGCCTGCCCAAGCCGGTGGGCATCATCGCCGTCACGGACGCGCGCGCGCGCCAGCTGCTGCAGGCCTGCGCCATCGCCGGCGTCTCGGTGCCGGAGCAGGTGGCGCTGATCGGCATCGACAACGACCCGCTCGTGCGCATGCTGACGCGCATCCCGCTCAGTTCCGTGATCCAGGGTGCGCACGAGATGGGCCGCACGGCCGCGCATCTGCTGGAACAGATGCTGCACGGCGTGCGCCTGGCGAACACGCGCATCCTCGTGCCGCCGGCCGGCATCAACGTCCTCGCGTCGAGCCGCTACCAGCCCGTCAAGCATCCGCACGTGATGCGGGCCTGCCACTACATCCGCCAGTACGCGTGCCAGGGCATCAAGACGCACCAGGTGGCCGAGTACGTGGGCGTGTCGCGCTCGTCGCTGGAGGTCTACTTCCGCCAGGAGCTGGGCTGCAGCGTGCACGACATGATCCTCAAGTCGAAGCTGGAAGCCGCCAAGGCGGGGCTGGAAAGCGGCGAGCGCAGCATCGCGGACGTGGCGCTCGGCTGCGGCTTCACGTCGACGCAGTACATGCACCTCGTGTTCAAGCGCGAGCTCGGTTGCACGCCGCGCGCCTGGCGCGACCGGGCGCAGGGTGAACGCACCGCCGCGTAGCATCGGCGAGAATCGTTCGCCCCGTTGGTGATTTTCGCAATTGAAAGGCCGGGCGCGGGACGGGAGAATGGCGTCATTCGGAAATCGGGAAGCCAGATGCAATGACGATCCACCTCATCCAGGGCGCCCCGGCCACGTCGGCCGGCGAACGCTCGTTCACGCTCGAAAACGCGGCGGGCATGACCGTGACGATAGCCGAGCGGGGCGCGCAGCTGCGCGCCTGGCGCGCGCCGGACCGCTATGGCCGCATGGCGGACGTCGTCCAGACCGGCGCCAACGCCGCGCCGTCCGGCGGCCGCTCCGCGCGCTGGGAAGGACGGCAGGCCGACGGCGTCGTCTCGCTGGCGCTCACCTCGGGCGGCGACGGGGCCGGGATGCTGGTGCATTACCGGCTGGACGACGAGGGCGGCCTCTCGATCGAGTACCAGGCCGTGGCCGGCGTGCCGATCCCGCTCGCGGCGCTGGCGCATCCCGCCTTCAACCTGTCCGGCGGCCTGGCCGACGTGGGCGACCACATGGTGCAGATCGACGCCGACTATTTCGAGGAAACGGGACCGGCGGGCGCACCGGCCGGCGTGGCCGCCGTGGGCGGGACGGCGTTCGACTTCCGCCACACCGCCGCCATCGGGCCGCGCCTGCGCTGGACCGACACGCAGCTGCACCGGGCCGGCGGCTTCGATCACTGCTTCTGCGTGCGCAACCACTTCGCGGGCGGGCAGGGACAACTGCGCGAAGTGGCCCGCGTGTTCGACCCGGCTTCGGGGCGCCGCCTGCAGCTCTACACGACCGAGGCCGCCGTGCGCTTTTGCAGCGGCGCCGGCGCGCCGCGCCTGAACGCGTTCCGCATCGAAGCCCACGCGCGCCCGGGCCTCATGAGCGCGGCGTGGCCGCGGGTCATGCTGCATCCGGGTCAGGTGTACCGGCAGACGAGCGTGTACCGGCTGTCGTTGCAAGGTTGACGCTGGCACGTCGCCAACGTTGCGCGTGGCGGAGGGCCGCCCACCCTGCAGCAGCGGGTAGGGCGGGCACCCTGTGCCCGCGCGGACGTCAAGGCAGCGTGATCGTCAGGTTCGCCGCCCGCGGCGCCATCTTGACGACGTCGCTGTACGCGTTCATGCGCGCCTCGCTCGTGTGCCCGAGCGAGGTGCGCAATCCCACATAGCCCAGCACGCAGATCAGGCCGAACACGGAGTACAGCACCCACAGCGGCAGGTCGCTGCGCAGCTTGTGGCGGATCTGGTCGGGGCGGTCCGCGTGCGGCGCGAAGCCGCCGCGCTTGCCCTTCATGTGCGCGATCTCGTCGCCCAGGCGCGACGTCAGGTAGTTCAGCTTTTCCGTCCCCTCGAGAATGTAGCGGCCCTGGAAGCCGAGCAGGAGGCACATGTGGAAGACCTCGAGCGCTTCCACGTGCGCGCTGCCGCGCGCGCGCAGCTGCTCCAGGCGTTCGAAGAAGTGCTCGCCCGCGAGCTGGTCGCCGAACAGCTGCAGCTGCAGCGGGCGGCGTTCCCACGCGTCGCGGATCGTGAACTGCGAGCGCAGGATGATCTCGTCGACGGCCGCGCAGAACGCGTATTTTGCCGCGTCGACGTCGTCCGGCGACGCGTTGTGCCTGCGCGCGTTGCGGCCGAAATCGTCGAGGAACTGCGTCATCTTGCGCGCGAACGCGGCGTCGTCCTGCGGGCCGTTGCCGTTCTTGAGCATGAACAGGGCGTAGAAGCCGTCGTACATCAGGTCCAGCAGCGATTGCGGCGCGGCCGGCGCGGACGCCGGGCTGCCGGCGGCCATGAGGGAAGGTGCGGTTGCGGTGGTCATGGTGGGTCTCTCGTAATCAGGAGGTCACGGCGACGAGGTCGGGCTTCACGTCGGCCATGCTGCCGGGGATGTAGATCGAGATCGACTGCGCCTGCAGCATGCGTTCGTACATCTGGCCCTTCGCTTCGATCGCGAAGTAGACGGCGTCCGGCCGCACCGGCACGGCGGCCGGCACCTGCGGCGCGTGCACGAGGCGCACGCCGGGCATCGCCGACAGCACGAATTTCTCCACATCGTCCGGCGCGCCGATCTTCAGCCGCAGCGGCACCACGTCCACCAGTTCGCTGGCCGGCATGTCGCCCGAGACGGCGAGGTAGAACGTCGTCTTGTCGTCGATCTTTTCCGAGTCGAGCATGCCGTGCCAGTACGACGGCTTCACTTCGCGCAGCGCGATGGCGAAGTAGCGCGACGAGATCACGGTGTCGAGCAGTTCGCGGATGATCTGGTGCAGCGTCGCGAAGGCGGGGCCGGGATCGGCGTGCTGGTACGGCGGCAGGTCGGCCAGCGTCCAGCTCTTCGAGAACGTCATCAGGCTGCCCGCGAGCGACAGCAGCTGTTCGTACAGCCGTTCCGGATGCAGCGACGGATGGTGGAAGCAGTGCGACAAGGTCGCGCACGCGGTGCTGGCCGTGTGCAGCAGCCAGAACGACGACATGTCGCCCGAGCGGAATTCGATCACGTGCCGGCTCGGCTCGCGGTGGTGGCCGTACAGCGCGCTCACCTTCGCCTGCAGCGCATCGAGCAGGCGGCGCAGCTGCAGGAACAGCACGGGCGCGCTCTTGATCGTCAGGCTCGGCGGGACGAACGCGCCATCCAGTTCGAACCCGCCGGTGGCGGCGCGGCGCAGGCGCAGCACGGGCACGTGCACGTAGGCGTCCAGCGGCTCCGCGTCCGACACGAGGCGCACCGTCTTGCGCAGGAAGGTCAGATGCGCGCTCGCCGCCTGCGTGTACAGGTCCGGCGTGTCGCGGTCCAGCTGGGAAAAGCGCGCGGCGTGGCCGCCGTCGCCGCCGTCCGTGCGGTGGCCGCTGAAGTTCGCGCCGTAGGGCTTGAAGCCGGGCAGGGCGGCGTGCCACGTCACGGTCTGGACGGATTGCGGCAGCTGGCTCAGGTCGACCGCGTCCGGCAGATCGTCGCCGCCCGGCGCCGAATACAGCTCCCCGTCCGGAAAGCGCAGCGACAGTTCGAGCAGGCGCAGCGTGTCATTGGCCAGCGCGTCACGGTCGACCTGCAGGCCGACCACGCCCCAGGCATACGGGTGCAGCAGGCCCGCGGTGCGGTGCAGCCGCTCCTCGTGGTACTGGTCCTGTTGCTGGAAGTGCTGCGGGCGGAGGAACAGGCCCTCGCCCCATAAGATTTTGCCGCTCATACGTTGGTTATCCCCTGGCGCCGCTGAAAATGAAAATGGCAGAACAGTAACATTTCTTACGGAAACGTAGCGCACGATTATGACACAAATTTTCTTTGTGATAATTTGTGATATTTCTTTGGCATAACGCGAAATGCCGTCGGGTTACAAGAGAAATCAATGGGAAAGAGTGGAAATTGGTGAGTGTTTCACTCGTCAGTGACCCGCGTACGATTGTAAATAAAATTGAGGTTGATCAATAAGTCAATTCTGATAATATAAAAAAAGTTTTACAAAGTTAATAGCTCGACATCATAGTTGACACAGTCGCGAGGACCCGCATGACCCCTGTACTTCCCGTTGGCCGCATGACCCGCATGAGCCGCTTCTTCGGCGCCGCCGCCTGCGCCATCCTTCTCACCGCTTGCGCGACGACCAAGCCCGTAGTGGCCGAGAAGCCGCCGGCGCCCACGATGGACGAGTTGCTGGCCAAGGCCAACGAGGCCAGCAGCGCCGGCCGCAAGGAAGACGCGGTCACGCTGTGGAAGGAGGCGGCCGCCGCCTATCCGACCGACAAGGCGCCGTGGACCAGCATCGCCCAGACCCGCTACGACGCCGGCCAGTACGGCGACGCCATCGTCAGCGCCCAGGAAGTGCTGGTGCGCGACCCGAACGACCGCCTGGCCAACAGTATCATCGCCATCAGCGGCCTGCGCCTGTCGACGCGCGCGCTGGCCGACCTGAGCCGCCAGAACAACCTGTCCGGCTCGATCAAGACGGAGTCGCAGGACCTGGCCAAGCTGCTGCGCGAGAGTCTGGGCGAGCAGATCCTCGTGCCGCCGCCCGTGCAGACCGCGCCGCCGGCAAAAGCCGTCGCGAAGGGCCGCGCCAGGCAGAAAGCGAAACAGGCAGTCGCCGCCGGCGCGTCCGGTGCCGACCCGTTCGGCGCACTGAAATAACCTCCGATACAACCCACAGGGGAATCCCATGTCCAGAAATTCCAGTGTGCAGAAAAAACTGCAGAAAATCCGCCCGCCGCGCGTGCAAATGACGTACGACGTGGAGATCGGCGATGCGATCGAGAACAAGGAGCTGCCGCTGGTCGTCGGCGTCGTCGGCGATTTCGGCGGGAATTCGGAGGCGCCGCAAAAACGCCTGAAGGAGCGCAGCTTCGTCGGCATCGACCGCGACAACTTCGATGAAGTCATGAAGGGCGTCGAACCGCGCGCCACGTACCGCGTGCAGAACGAGCTGACGGGCGAGGGCGGCCAGTTCGCCGTCGACCTGACGTTCCGCTCGATGGACGATTTCCGTCCCGAGGCCGTCGTGAACCAGGTCGAGCCGCTGCGCAAGCTGCTCGAGGCGCGCACCAAGCTGGCGGACCTGCGCAACAAGCTGGCTGGCAACGACAAGCTGGAAGACCTGCTCAACGACGTGTTGAACAGCACTGAAACCCTGGCCCAGCTGGGCCAGCAGACCACGAAAGAGTGATCATGTCCGCACTCCCGAACGCCGCCCTCGCGGCCGACACCACCACATTGGCTGCCGAGGCCGACCTGCTCGACCAGATCGTCGAGCAGAGCAAGGTCGCCAAGTCCAGCGCCGAGCATGCGCGCGCCCGCGACCTGATCGCGGAACTGGTCAACCAGGTCATGGACGGCACGGTCGTCGTGTCCGACAACCTGGCCGCCACCATCGACGCCCGCGTGGCGGAACTCGATCGCCTGATCTCGGCGCAGCTGTCGGCCGTGATGCACGCGCCGGAATTCCAGAAGCTGGAGTCCAGCTGGACGGGCCTGAACTACCTCGTCAGCAACACCGCGACGGGCCCGAACCTGAAGGTCAAGATGCTCAACGCGACCAAGCGCGAACTGGTGAAGGACTTCCAGAGCGCCATCGAGTTCGACCAGAGCACCATGTTCCGCAAGGTCTACGAAGAAGAATTCGGCACCTTCGGCGGCGCGCCGTTCGGGGCGCTGCTGGGCGACTTCGAGATCACGCGCCAGCCGGAAGACATGTACTTCATCGAGCAGATGTCGCACGTGGCGGCGGCCGCGCACGCACCGTTCATCTCGGCCGCGTCGCCCGAGCTGTTCGGCCTCGAAAGCTATTCCGACCTGGGCAAGCCGCGCGACCTGTCGAAGGTGTTCGACACGGTCGAATACGCGAAGTGGAAGGCGTTCCGCGAATCGGAAGACGCGCGCTACGTGGGACTGACCCTGCCGCGCTTCCTCGGCCGCCTGCCGTACAACCCGGCCGATGGCGCCACGACCGAAGGCTTCAACTACGTCGAGGACGTGGACGGCACCGACCACCACAAATACCTGTGGTGCAACGCGGCCTACGCGTTCGGCACCAAGCTGACCGGCGCGTTCGACGACTATGGCTGGTGCGCGGCGATCCGCGGCGTCGAAGGCGGTGGCCTCGTCGAGAACCTGCCGACGCACACCTTCAAGACGGACGAAGGCGAGATCGCGCTGAAATGCCCGACCGAGATCGCGATCACCGACCGCCGCGAGAAGGAGTTGTCGGATCTGGGCTTCATCTCGCTCGTGCACTGCAAGAACACGGACTATGCGGCGTTCTTCGGCGCGCAGTCGGCGCAGAAGGCGCGCAAGTACGCCAGCGACGCCGCGAACGCGAACGCCGTGCTGTCGGCCCAGCTGCAATACATCTTCGCCGTCTCGCGCATCGCCCACTACATGAAGGCGATGATGCGCGACAAGATCGGCAGCTTCGCGGCCGCCTCGAACGTCGAGGATTTCCTGAACCGCTGGCTGACGCAGTACGTCCTGCTGGACGACAACGCGAGCCAGGAACAGAAGGCGCAATTCCCGCTGCGCGAAGCGAGCGTGCAGGTGCAGGAAGTGCCGGGCCGTCCTGGCGTCTTCCGCGCGGTGTCGTTCCTGCGTCCGCACTTCCAGCTCGACGAGTTGTCCGTGTCGCTGCGGCTGGTCGCGGAACTGCCCGCATCGGCCAATACCTGATCAACCCTGTAGTCCCCCCCGTTATCAACACTGAACTGAAAGGAAGAAAACAACATGGCAATCGACGTCTACCTGCAAATCGACGGCATCAAAGGTGAATCCGCCGACAACGCACACAAGGACTGGATCGAAGTCAAGAGCGTCCAGTGGGAAGTCCTGCAACCGAAATCGGCCACCGCGTCGACCGGCGGCGGCCACACCGCCGAGCGCACCGAGCACAAGGACATCGTCGTCTCGAAGCTGGCCGACCTGGCCACGCCGATCCTGCTGCAGACCTGCTCCTCGGGCAAAACCATCCCGAAAGCGAAGTTCGAGTTCCTGCGTGCGGACGGCCAGGGCGAGCGCGTGAAGTACTTCGAGATCGAACTGGAAAACGTCCTGATCTCCAGCGTGTCGCCGTCCGTCGAGCAGGGCAACATCCTGACCGAAGACGTGTCGATCAAGTACTCCAAGGTGAAATGGAAGTACACCCAGCAGAAGGTCAACGGCGGCACCGGCGGTAACACGTCGGGCGGCTGGGACCTGTCGGCCAACAAGATCGCCGCCTGATAGGGCGCCGGCGCGATGTCCGCGAAAGGATTCATGCCGGGCCTGTTCGATCGTTTGATCGAGCGTCCCGGCCAGGGCCCCGCGGGCACCGTGCCGCGCGTCTCGCTCGAGGAAATGAAGGATTCGGTGGCGCGCGACCTCGAGGCGCTGCTGAATACCCGCGCCGTGATGCCGATCGACGCATTCCGGCGCTTTCCCGAATGCGCGCGTTCCATCGTCGCGTATGGCCTGCAGGATTTCGCGGGCCTGTCGTTGTCGAGCACCGACGACCGCGCGTTCATCTGCCGCAGCCTGGAAGCGGCCATCGCGCGCCACGAACCGCGCCTGCGCAACGTGCAGGCCAGGCTCGAACTGCGCGACGACGCCGTCAACCGCCTGAATTTTTCGATCACCGCGCTGATGGTCG
>JBJMVU010000182.1:0-7445 GCA_045810485.1 Massilia sp.
GGCGGCGGAGGCGGCACCGGCACGGGTGCGTTCGATCAGGTACGTTTCGTTGGCCGACTTGCCGCCGACCTTGTCGAGGTCGCGCAGTTTGGCCAGGGCATCCTTGTTCTTGCCCGACTTCATCAACTGCTGGGCTTCCTGCAGCGGTTTGCCGATTTCGGGACGGAGGGTCTCCGCGGCGTAGACCGGGGCCAGGCCGACCACCGGAGCGGCGGCGGTGAATCCGAGGGCGGCCACTACGAGGCCGAGGTGTGCGAGGCGGAATTTAGCCATTATCGAAATTCTCTCATTCAAAATAGACACGGCAGGGAAACCCTGCCGTGTTCATTATAGCCAAAGCGATTACTGGAACTGTTCGTTACCGACCATACCGATCTTGGTCACGCCAAGACGCTGGGCCGATGCCATCACACCAGCGACAACCTTGTACTCGACCAGCTTGTTCGGACGCAGGTGCACCTCCGGCTGATCAGCTTGGGCTGCCACGTTCGCCAGCTTTGCTTCGAGGGTGGCACGATCCGGGATCGGCTGGTTATCCCAGAGGATAGTACCGTCGAAGTCCACGTCGATCGTGATCACTACCGGTTCCTTGGTCGGCGGCGGCGGATTGCCAACCGGCATGTTCAAGTTAACGGAGTGGTTTTGTTTTGGAATGGTGATGATCATCATGATGATCAGCACCAACATGACGTCGATCAGCGGCGTCATGTTCATTTCCATCATCGGTTCCGGATCTGCTGATTTAGCACCGGACGAACCAACGTTCATACCCATGGTGTTTCCTTTCAAATCTTGGGAAACCAGCGTGACAGCGGCGGGGCCGCTATCACGCTGGCGGGTTGCATCCTTGGAGGATCAGCCCTTATCAGGTGGTTCGGTGATGAAGCCGACCTTCTGAATCCCGGCACGCTGGGCCGTGTAAAGCACTCGACCGATGGCTTCGTAGCGGGTTTGCTGGTCGCCACGAATCTTCACTGCCGGCTGCGGGACTTTGACCGATTCTTTGGCCAGGAAATCGAACAGCTCGTCGGTGTTGTTCAGGTGCTTCTGGTTCCAGTACATCTCGCCGTCTTTGTTGACGACGATGGCTACGTCTTCCGGCGTGGTTTTTTCAGCTTGGTTGGTCTCGATCGGCAGGCTAACCTTCTGCAGGTGGAGGACAACCGGGCTGGTGATTAGGAAGATGATCAGGAGAACCAGCATCACGTCCACGAGGGGCGTGGTGTTGATCTCTGACATCACTGCATCTTCATCTCCGCTATCGGAGCCAACACTCATACCCATGGTTTAGCCAACCTTTTTAGCGGCGCCGGCGCCTTGTGCACGTGCAGCTTCCGAGGTGTGCATCGCGCCCGAGATCAGGACCGAGTGCACGTCTGCGCTGAACGAGCGGACATCTTCCATTGCCGACTTGTTACGACGGACCAGCCAGTTGTAGCCGAGAACGGCCGGAACTGCAACGAACAGACCGAATGCGGTCATGATCAGTGCTTCACCCACCGGACCTGCAACCTTGTCGATCGACGCGTTACCGGTCATACCGATGTTGGTCAGTGCGTTGTAGATACCCCAGACGGTACCGAACAGACCGATGAACGGCGAGGTCGAGCCGACGGTTGCCAGGAACGACAGGCCATCCTGCAGACGCGACTGGACTTTGTCCACGGCGCGCTGGATCTGCATGGTCACCCAGGTCGACAGGTCGATCTGCTCGAGCAGGGCGCCGTCGTGGTGCTGGGTTGCCTTGGTGCCGGTTTCAGCGATGAAGCGGAACGGCGAGCCGTCGCTCAGTTGAGCCGAGCCAGCAGCGATCGACGGTGCTTTCCAGAACTTCTGGTTGGTTTCCTTCGACTGCTTGAAGATCTTCATCTGGTCGATCAGCTTGGTGATGATGATGTACCAGGAACCCATCGACATGATGGCCAGGATGATCAGCGTGCTGCGCGACACCACGCCGCCGTTCCACACGGCCATCGGGCCGAACGGGTTCTCGACTTCTTCTTTCTTGGCTTCGCCGCCAGCTGCCGGAGCCGCTGCCGGTGCCGAAGCGGCAGCGTCGGCTGCCGGTGCTGCTGCGTCAGCCGCCGGTGCCGCTGCCGGGGCGCTCGCTGCTGCCGAAGCCGGAGCGTCGGCGAAGGCCGGAGCGGACACCAGTGCCGATGCCGCAGTGACCGAGAACAGGAGAGCCGCTACGGTAGCGGACAAACGGGTATTCTTAAACATGCTTCCTCCAAAAATTTAAAATGAACAGTTCGCTGAACTAATAACAACGAAAATCATGCTTCTGAGACGATACGCTGTCTCTGGTTATTCCAGCGTCCAGACGTACTGAACCGGCTGCCAGGACTCGATGGCCTGGCCGTTCTCAGTCGCCGGCTTGAACCGGCACTTGCCCAGTGCCACCTGAGCAGCCTTATCCAGGTCGCGGAAGCCGCTCGACTTCGTGACCTTGGAATCCTTCACGCCACCGTCCGAAGCAATCAGGAACGAGATGGTCGACACACCCGTTTCTTCGTTACGCAGCGACGATTTCGGATATTCCGGCTTCGAGCACGTATTGAAGTCTGCGACTGCCGGGGTGCGGGCCGGGCCGGCCGGCTTGGCTGCCGGGGCTGCGGTCGGCGGTGCCGGCGGTGCCTTCACGATTTCGGTCGTCGCCGGCTTCGTTTGCGTCGCGTTAGCGATCACATTCTGCTGCGGCGGCGGGGTCTGCACTTGCACTTCCACCGGCGGGATGAACGGCGGAGGCGGGGCCTTCATTTCCGGCGGCGGCGGCGGCGGCGGCGTTTCCGGCGGTGGCGGCGGTTTTACTTCTTCAATGATCTTGGTTTCCACTGCCTCGGTCACCTTGCTCATCATCTTTTTGCCGAGACCAGTCACGATCCCATAAGCAACGATCAGGTGCAAGACGATGACAATGGCGATACCAGTCAAATTCTTCCCGGGGTTCTTCTCATGCGAAAAATTCATCCTGCTTTCTCCAATACCAACCTTTTTTTGTTGCTACTAAACCCACAAAACACGACAAAAAGCTAAGAGCCGCATCCGGGACATCGGCGAATTATACCTACGAATTCTTTTTTGCACATACATTTTTACACCCTCAAAGAGAGCGTATTTGTCTGTGAAAACAGGCAAAGAAAGTGATCAATAAAGAACCGGCGCGGGCATGCCGATGGGGGTGGAAGTTAGTTGTTTTGCAATGTAATGTGGACCCCTTTCATCATGTGTGGAAGATAAGGCGAACGCCCCTGAAAAGCCGAATTTTCCATGTCTATTTTGCAGCTCAGCAAATATCATAAGAAAGACGCGTGGCGTTTCTGCCAACTATAACCAAGTTTCTCGCGGGAGGGCGTACTGTTGACGCAGTTTTGACCCTGGATCAGAGGGCTCGGCCATAACAAGTCCTTATGTAGATACAGGCACTTAATATGGCTCACTCGCCACGTCGGATGTTAGTCGAACTACATCACAAGGGAAGGAGGGTGTCAACAGGCTGGAAGAAAAAAATGCCCGCGCCGAGCAGCGCGGGCCGGTAGATCAGTAACGTGCGCGCTTCTCGCGGCGGCACTCCAGGCTGCTGACGACACGCCCGGATGGGTCAACGGTCTCGAGGCGTACATCGAAGCCCCACAACCGTGCGACGTGCTTCAGGACCTCATGCGCCTGCTGGTTCAGGGGGCGGCGCTGGAACTGCGTATGACGCAGCGTCAGCGCCCGGTCGTCCCGCGTGTTGACCTGCCAGACCTGGATGTTCGGCTCGCGGTTGCCGATATTGTATTGATCGGCCAGCTGCTGGCGCACATAGCGGTATCCGGCCTCGTCGTGGATGGCCGAAATCGTCAGCTTGTCGCTGCGGTCGTCGTCCAGTATGGCGAAGAAGTGGAATTCCCGGATCAGCTTGGGCGACAGGTACTGGGCGATGAAGCTCTCGTCCTTGAAGTTGCGCATCGCGAAATCAAGTGTCTTGAGCCAGTCGCTGCCAGCGATGTCGGGGAACCAGGCCTTGTCCTCGTCCGTCGGCTCTTCGCAGATGCGCTTGATGTCCGTCATCATCGCGAAACCCAGCGCATACGGATTGATGCCATTGTAATAGGGGCTCGTGGCCGGAGGCTGGTAGACGACGTTCGTGTGGCTCTGCAGGAATTCCAGCATGAAGCCGTCGCCGACGATCCCTTCCTTATAGAGCTCCTGCAGGATCGTGTAGTGCCAGAAGGTCGCCCAGCCTTCGTTCATGACCTGGGTCTGGCGCTGCGGATAGAAATACTGCGAGATCTTGCGCGTGATCCGTACGAGCTCGCGCTGCCACGGTTCGAGCAGCGGCGCGTACTTCTCGATAAAGTAGAGCAGGTTTTCCTCGGGCTCGGGCGGGAAGCGGGGCGGCGGCTGGTCCTTGATCTGTTCCTCGCGCCGCGGCAAGGTGCGCCACAGCTCGTTGACCTGCGACTGCATGTATTCCTCGCGCTCCTTCTGGCGCGCCGCTTCCTGGGCGACCGACAGCTTGGCCGGCCGCTTGTACCGGTCCACGCCGTAGTTCTGGATCGCGTGGCAGGAATCGAGCAATTCCTCGACGGCATCGATGCCGTGCCGCTGTTCGCACTCGGCAATATAGTTCTTCGCAAAGACCATATAGTCGACGATGGCGTCGGCATCGGTCCAGGTCCGGAACAGGTAATTGCCTTTAAAGAAAGAATTATGGCCATAGGCCGCGTGCGCGATCACGAGCGCCTGCATCGTCAGGCTGTTTTCCTCCATCAGATAGGCGATGCAGGGGTTCGAGTTGATGACGATTTCGTACGCGAGGCCCATCTGGCCCCGTTTGTAACTCTTTTCCGTCGTCAGGAAATGCTTGCCGAACGACCAGTGGTTGTACGAGACGGGCATGCCGACGGACGTGTACGCGTCCATCATCTGCTCGGCCGTGATGATCTCGAGCTGGTTGGGATAGGTGTCCAGGCCGAACTTCCTGGCCACCCGGCGGATTTCCTCGTGCGCCTGCTCGATCAGGTCGAACGTCCATTCCGACTGCTCGGGCAGGGCGCGCGGGTTGTTGGGATCTCTTGGCATAGCGGGCCTCGCTACTTGGGCTGCTTCTTGAACAATTCGCGGAACACCGGATAGATGTCCGCCGGCGTCACGATCTTTTGCATGGCGAAGTTCTGGTGTGTGCCCGCCACCTCGGCATACTGCTCCCACAGGTTCTGGGGCGGACCGTCGGTGATCTCGACATAGGTGTAGTACTGGACCCTGGGCATGATCGCATTGCTCAGGATCTGCTTGCACAGCACGGAGTCGTTGTCCCAGTTGTCGCCGTCCGACGCCTGCGCCACATAGCTGTTCCAGTCGCCGTTGCTGTAGCGCTCGGTGATGACCTTGTTCAGCAGGTGCAGCGCCGACGACACGACCGTGCCGCCCGATTCGCGCGAGTGGAAGAACTCGTTTTCGTCGACCTCGGCCGCCGCCGTGTGGTGGCGGATGAAGACGACGTCGATCCGTTCGTAGACCCGCTTGAGGAACAGGTACAGCAGGATGAAGAAGCGCTTGGCGGTGTCCTTGCGGCTTTCATCCATCGATCCGGACACGTCCATGATGCAGAACATGACGGCCGCCGTGGATGGCTTCGGGATCTTGATGCGGTTGCTGTAGCGCAGGTCGATGGGGTCGATGAACGGGATCGCCAGCAGGCGCGTGTGCAGGTGATGGATCTTGTGCTTCAGTTCGATCACCTGCGGGTCGTCGTCGTCGAGCCCCTGTTCGCGCAGGTCGCGCAACTCGTGCTCGAGGGCCGTCAGCTGCTTGCGGGACGGACCGCCCACCGCGATGCGCCGGCCGAGCGCGCCGCGCAGGGAGCGCAGCACGTGGATGTTCGACGGTGTGCCGGAGATGTTGTAGCCGGCGCGCTGGTTCTTGTATTCGACGACCTGGGTCAGCTGCGTCTTCACCATGTTCGGCAGCTCGAGGTCTTCGAAGAAGTAGTTCATGAATTCTTCGCGGCTGAGCTCGAAGATGAAATCGTCTTCGGTCGTCTGCTCGCTGTTGCCGGCACGGCCACGTCCGGCGCCGCCGCCACCGCCGCGGGGACGGTTGATGGTGTCGCCTTTCTGGTATTCCGTGTTGCCGGGGTTGACGGTCTCCCAGACACCGCCATGGGCGTGTCCGAAATTCGGCTCGCTCACGTCCTTGACGGGAATCGAGACCTTCTCGCCATTTTCCACGTCGGTGATCGAGCGACCCTTGATCGCCCGGCCCACCGCATCCTTGATTTGCGCCTTATAGCGGCGCAAGAAGCGTTCGCGGTTGACCGCAGACTTGTTCTTGCCCTGCAAGCGTCGGTCGATGAGGTAAGTCAAAACAGGCCTCCTGCTGAAAGTCGCGGCGGGCCGGATAAGCTTCCCGGTTCCTTACATAATATAACGCGCCGCGTCGTAACGTGGTTGGCGTCGCGGATTCGGTGGCCCGTATCGTACGGGGCCACCGGTCCTGCCCGGCGGGCGCTCCATCGCCCGCCCCACGCTCCTGGTTTGCGATGGCCTTTACGAGGACTTCCTTACGCGCAAGTACCACTCGCACAGCAGGCGGACTTGTTTCGGCGTATAGCCTTTTTCGACCATACGGGCCACGAAGTCGGCATGCTTGGTCGCATCTTCCGCGCTGGCTTTCGCGTTGAACGAAATCACCGGGAGCAGTTCCTCGGTGTTCGAGAACATTTTCTTCTCGATCACCGTACGGAACTTCTCATAGCTGGTCCACGCAGGATTCTTGCCGCCGTTCGTCGCCCGCGCTCTCAGCGCAAAGTTGACGATCTCGTTGCGGAAATCCTTCGGGTTGGAAATGCCGGCCGGTTTCTCGATCTTCTCGAGCTCGGCGTTCAGCGTTTCGCGGTCGAAGCTTTCGCCCGTGTCCGGATCGCGGAACTCCTGGTCCTGGATCCAGAAGTCGGCGAACGTGACGTAGCGGTCGAAGATGTTCTGGCCATACTCGGAATAGCTTTCCAGGTAGGCCGTCTGGATCTCCTTGCCGATGAAGTCGACGTAGCGGTTCGCCAGGTGCTCCTTGATGTACGACATGTAGCGCTGCTCGGTCTCGCCGGGGAACTGCTCGCGCTCGATCTGCTGTTCGAGCACGTACAGCAGGTGCACGGGGTTCGCGGCCACTTCGGTGTTGTCGAAGTTGAAGACCTTGGACAGGATCTTGAACGCGAAGCGGGTCGACAGGCCGTTCATGCCTTCGTCCACGCCGGCATAGTCGACGTATTCGTGCAGCGACTTCGCTTTCGGGTCCGTGTCCTTCAGGTTTTCGCCGTCGTACACCAGCATCTTCGAGTAGACGCTCGAGTTTTCCGGGTCCTTCAGGCGCGACAGGATCGCGAACTGGGCCATCATGCGCAGGGTGCCCGGGGCGCAGGGCGCCTTGTCGAGCGAGGAATTGCGCAGCAGCTTGTCGTA
>JBJMVU010000183.1:0-26509 GCA_045810485.1 Massilia sp.
CGCAGGCCGCCCTGGTTGACGACGCTGAACAGGCTGCCGCTCGCGCTGCCGGACAGCGTGCCGATCACGTTGGCGCCGGTCAGCACCACCTGGCCGCCGCGCACGGCCACATTGCCTGCCTTGACGACACCAGTATCGCGTTCGTAGACGCCGAGCGTGGACGCCAGCGCCACCGTGCCGGATGCGGAGAGCGGCGCCGTGATCGCCAGCTCGCCGGCGCCGGCGTCCAGCGTCAGCTTCGCGCCCGAGAACGCCGCGGCGCCATTGACGTCGATGCCGCCCCAGCCGCCCGCGAGTCCGCCGATCTTGAGTTCATCGGCTTTTACGTTGGACAGCGCCGCCTGGCCGATCGCGAAACCGTCGGACGAACCGGCGCCGCCGATGGTGATGTGCGTGCCCGCGCTGCCCGGCTGCAGCGTGACGCTGCCGGCGGACACGGTCGCGCCGATCGCGAGCCGGTCGCCCTGCAGCAGCACGGACTTCGACGCCTTCACGGCGCCCGCGACGTCGACCAGGCCGCCGGTGACGTACTGGCTCGCGATGAAGCGGCTGCCCGCGTTCGCGGTCAGGTCGACGGGCGCGCCGATATGGATGGCGCCCGCGTTTTCCAGCACGACGTTGGTCGCCGCGGTGAGCGCGCTGTCGACGGACACGGCGCCCGTATGCGCGCTGTTGCCCACGTTGATCTCGAAGAGGTTCGCGCCCAGGCGCTGCAGCGACGCGGCGTCGAGCGCCAGCGCGTCCGTCGTTCCCGTGTCCTTGCCGGCGCCCTTGCCGATGCTGATGGCGCGGCCCGGATCGGCGGACGTCAAGGTCAGGATCGGCAACTGGCTCGTGCCCGCGCTGTTGCCAGCGATACTGCCCGCCAGCGTGATCAAGTTGGCGCTGACGTCGATGTAGTTCCCGGTCTTCAGCAGGCCATTCGCGCCCAGCGTGAACGCGTTCTTCGCGCGGAAATCGAGGTCGCCGCCGGCGCTCACCTGCGCGTTGATGCGGATGTCGTTGCCGGCCGTCGCGCGTACGCTGCCTGCCGCGTCCAGCGCGTCCGTGACGGTGAGATCGTGTTCCGCCTGCAGGACGACGTCCGTGCCGGCGGCCGTCAGCGTGGCGGGCGCCACGCGGGTGACATTGTCCGAGCCCGCCTTGCCGCCCGCCACGACTTCGATGTCGTACGGGTCGAGCAGCCACGTGCCGTGTTGACCTTTGCCGCCGGATGCGTCGACCGCGATGCCGTCGATATCGAGCACATGGCCCGACGTCTCGATCGAGCCGCCGGCCGCGCCGCCGCGCGCGGAAACGGCGCCGTGCGCCGTCGTCGCGCCATCGGACCACAGCACGACCTTGCCGCCGTTGCCGCCGTTGTTACCACCATTGCCGTCGGCGCGGATGACGGCGCCCCGCGCCACGTTCGTGTTCAGTGCGCGCATGGCGCCGCCGCCGCCCTGCCAGTCGCCGCCGACGAGCACCGCGCCGCCATTGCGGCCGCTCGCGTCGACGTTCGCGCCCGCGGCGATATCGACCTGTTCACCGAGCACCTGGACCGTGCCGCCGTCCGCGCCCGCGCCGCCGGCGGCGCGCGTGATGCTGCCCGCCTCCAGCGCCACGGCGCGGCTGGCTTTCAGAATGACGCGGCCATTCGCGCCCAGCACGGCGCTGTCCGCGTTGACGACGCCGCGCTGGCTCACCAGGGCGC
Source organism: Massilia sp. (assembly GCA_045810485.1). Taxonomy (GTDB): domain Bacteria; phylum Pseudomonadota; class Gammaproteobacteria; order Burkholderiales; family Burkholderiaceae_D; genus Telluria. Next base: position 1,694 of record JBJMVU010000183.1, read on the forward strand.
CGTAGATGCCGATGCGGCCGCCCCGCGCGATCACCTGGCCCAGGTTGACGGCCTGTCCCGCCGGCGCGGACAGCGCTACGCGCAGGTCCGGATCGTTCGAATCCACCAGCTGCACGGTGTGGCCGGCCGCGAGGATCACGTCGCCGTCCGGCGCCGTGACGATGCCCGTGTTTTCGACGTTCGGCGCGAGCAGGAAGACCTGGCCGCCGGATGGCGTCGCGATCGCGCCCTCGTTGCGCACGGTGCCCGCGATGACCCCTGCCTGGAAGTGCTTGCGCCCCGCCTGGAAATCGGCGTCGCTGATGTTGAGCGTGGAGGCCACGAGGCCGTTCACGTCGACGCGCGCGCCCTGGCCGAACAGGATGCCGTTCGGGTTGATCAGGAAGACCTTGCCGTTCGACTGCAGCGCGCCGAGGATCTTCGTCGGGTCCTGGCCCAGCACGCGGTTCAGCACCGCGCTGTCGGCGTTCTGCTGGATGAACCGCGTGACCTCGCCGGCGCCGACGTTAAAACTCTGCCAGTTGATGATCGCGCCGGGCGTGTTCGTGATCGAGAACACGTTGCCCTGCTGGTTGAACGTCGCCTGGCCCGCGACCACCTGCGGCAGCGTGGGCGCGGCGTTGCCCGTCGCACTGTAGCAGGCCGCCAGCAGCAAGGCGCCGAGCCGTCTTTTGATCGATGAAGTCATAAGTGGATCCTCAATACGCGAGCGCCACGCGCACGTGGAGCTTGTTCCTGCTGGTGGCCGCCACCTGGCCGACGTGCAGGCCGTGGCCGTAGTCGAGCTGCACGCTGGCCGCGCCGCCCGCCGCGACACGCAGGCCGAGGCCCGTGCTGGAGATCGCGGCATGATGCAGTTCGGCCGGCAGCGCGCGGTTGCGCTCGCCCCAGGCCGTGTCGTAGAAGCCGAGCAGGCGGCATTGCCAGCCCGCGCGGCCGCACAGGTCGGGCGTGTACAGCTCGACGTTGGAGACGATGCCCGTGTCCGTGGCGAGGTCGCGTTCGCCGAAGCCGCGCACGGTCGTCGCGCCGCCCGCGCCGAACTGTTCGCCCGGCACCAGCGCGTCGCGCGTCCACTGGCCGTTCAGCAGCACGCGCGTCTGCCAGTCGGCCGCGATGACGTTGGTGAACGCGGCCGCGAAGCGCACCATGCGGTAGCCGGCCTTCGCGCCGCTGCGCACGGTCGCGAAGTCGGCGGCGCTTGCGCGCGAGCCGCCCGGCACGTTCTGCAGCAGGGCGATCGAGAAGTCGAGCTGGCCGTCGGCCGCCGCATGGCTGCCGGCCCAGGCGATGCTCAGGGGGCGCACGGTGATGTCGTTGCCGAAGTCCTGCGTGCCGAAGACGACGTTGTTGCGGTAGGCCTTCACGTCGAATCCGAAGACGATGCGGCCCTCCAGGTTGCCGCGCTTGGCCAACACGTGGTTGTAGCGGCCGCCGTAGACCGTGCCCTTGCCGCTCACGGCGAGATCGAACAGGCCGGCGTTGACGGCGCCCGAGTCGACATCCGAATAGCTCGCGAACAGGTCGATGGAATCGCCCAGCGCGTACAGCGGCACGTGGTAGCCGGCTGCCCACACGGCCACGCGGTCCGGGCGCTCGGCCGTCGTCGTGTACTGCAGGGAGCCCACGTGGTCGCGGCCCCACAGGTTCGCATGCTGCAGCAGCACGCCCGCGTGGGTCTTGCCGGTGGACTCGGTGCCCGTGTTGTCGACGTTGAACATGACCTTCCACGGGCGCTCGTCCGCGACGTCCACTTTCGCGTCCACCGTATCCTCGCCGTTCGCATCGGCGCCGGAGAGGCTCAGCTTGACCCTCTTCGCCGGGTTCTCGTTGACGAGCCTGAGGTTGCGCGACACGTCCGTCAGGTTGGGCGTCGCGCCCGGGACCAGCGTGGGCAGGCTGGCGCGCACGTTCGCTTCGGAGTACCAGCGGTTGCCCGTCACCTCGACCTGGCGCACCGTCGTCTGGATGACCTTCAGGCGCACGACGCCGCCATTCAGTTCCTGTTCGGGCAACTGGACGGTGACGACGTTCCAGCCGTGCGCGTGGTACAGCGCCTCGAGGGCTTCCAGCGCGCGCTGGACGTCGCCGAAATCGCGGCCCGCGCCCGTGTACGGCGCCACCGCGGCCTGGACCTCGGCGGCGGACAGCAGCGTGTTGCCGCTCACGTCGAAGCGGCTGATCTCGAACCGGATCGCGTCGTCGGCCCAGGCGGCGCCGACGGCGGCGGCCAGCACCGAGCCCGCGACCAGGCGTGCCAAGCGTAGTTTCATGTTGTGGATGACCATATCGTTATTGTTCCGGCCCATGCATCCCCGGGCCTGCGGCAAGGCCGCCGAAAGGAAAACCTCGGTTTGTGAAGAGTGTAAAGAGGTTTTCCTTGCTTGAGAGAAAAATTAGCGCGATTTCGGCATCTTCCCCACGGGATGGGGGGAATCGCAGAGAACGCGTTGTGCGACCGATACATTCGATACGTCGCCCCTGCGGAGGCAGGGGCCCAAGTTCGTGGCCGGTGTCGCAACATGGGGTTCCACCCGCGCGGGAACGACGGTGTTTCAGGCTACTTGGTGTCGAACGTCGTCACACCATCCCACCCCGCCCCCGGCGGAACCGCACGCCAGTGCGCGATCCGCTCCAGGTACAGGGCATACAGCCCCCGCTGCGGATGCGCGGCGTGCAGCGCCGCGATGGCGCTTGCCGCCGCATCCCAGTCCTGCGCGCGCACGCGGGCCAGCGCCGCGTCCCACGCTGCCAGTTCGTCCAGCACGGGGGGCGGCAGGTCGGCCGGCTTGCCGAGCGGTTCGAAGATCGCCACCGGCTCGTTCTTGCCTTTGACACGCACGAGATCCAGCTCGCGGTAGACGAATTCCGGGGCCGCCAGCCGCGTCGCCTCGCCCACCGCGATGCCGACGCCGTACACCTTCGTGATGCCTTCCAGGCGCGAGCCGAGGTTCACCGCATCGCCCATCACGGTGTAGGCGCGGCGGATCGCGGACCCCATGTCGCCCACGTGCATCAGGCCGGAATTGATGCCGATGCCGATCGCCAGCGGGGGCCAGCCGCGCCGCTGGAAGTCGTCGTTCAGGCGCGCCGCGCTGGCCTGCATCAGCAGCGACGTGGCCACCGCGCGGCTGGCGTGGTCGGCAAAGGCGACGGGTGCGCCCCAGAATGCCATCACGGCGTCGCCGATGTATTTGTCGAGCGTGCCCTGGTGGCTGCCGCGGATGTCCTCGGACATCGCGGTGAGGTAGAGGTTGATGTACTCGCGCAGCGCCTTCGGCGACAGGCCTTCCGAAATCGTCGTGAAGCCGCGCACGTCGACGAACATCACGGACAGCTCGCGGCTCTCGCCTTCCATCGTATAGGCTTCCGGATTCTCGGCCATCTGCGCGACCAGTTCCGGCGCCACGTATTCGCCGAAGCGCGACACGAGCGCGCGGCCCTTGCGGTGCTCGAAGAACCAGCCCCACGCCAGGTTCAGCACGAACAGCAGCGCGATCAGCAGCAGGCAGACGAACATGTCCGTCGTCCAGTCGAGCGCGCGGTAGGCATACCAGTTCAGGCCCACGACGCCCGCGAAGGCGGTGGCGGACGCCAGCACGGCCGCCAGCGGCGCGAGGGCCGGCAGCAGCAGCGACAGGACCAGTCCGACGCCGATCACCTGCGCGTACTCGATGCCCGACGCGTAATCGGGATGCGTCTTGTAGTGCTGGTCGAGGATGGACTTGATGACGTTGGCGTGCACCTCGACGCCCGGATACTCCTTGTTGACGGGGGTGGCGCGCAAGTCCTGCAGGCCCGGCGCCGTCGTCCCGACCAGCACGATCGCGCCTTCCAGCACCTCGCGCTTCACCCGCCCCGCCAGCACGTCCGCCGCCGACACGTAGCGGAACGCCCCGCCCTGCGGACCGCCCGTGCCGCGGAACTGCACGGCCGTAAGCAGGCCGAGTCCGACGGGGATGCGGCGCTTGCCGCGCGTCCCGGACAGCCGGATGGCGTCGGCGGCGCCGCTGTCCGCGTCGTACTTGCCGAACTCCGGCGTCAGCGTACCGGCATCCAGGTACACGGCGGCGGTGGCGAGCGCCAGCGACGGGTAATAGCCGTCGCCGATCTGCTGCAGCAGCGAACTGGATCGCACCATGCCGTCGTCGTCCGAGATCACCGTGAAGCTGCCGGCGCCGCGCGCCGCCGCCTGCAGGCGCGCCAGGTTGGCCTCGTAGCCATCCGCGCTGTAGGCGACCAGTTCGCGCTCCTTCAGGTCGGCCATCGTGAACGCGGGCTGCGGGAGCACGCCGCGCTGGACGGCGGCCAGGTTATAGCCCAGCACCACGGGCCGGCCCTGCAGCGATCTGGCGAACAGGCCGTCGTAGTCGAGCGCCGGCTGCAGCTGCGCCAGTTGCGCGCGCAGGGCGGGAACGTCCTTCAGTTCGTGCGCCGCCAGCCGGTCCAGCACGGCGTAGCCGGAACTGGTGTCGGGCTCGGGAAACGAGACGTCGAAGCCGATCGCGGCGGCGCCATAGTGGCCGGCCAACTGGTCGACGAGCTTCGCCAGCACGTTGCGGCTCCAGGGAAAGCGCCCCACTTCGCCCAGGCTCTTCGTGTCGATGTCGACGATCACGATGCGCGGATCGAGCACGGGCGTCTCCAGGCGCAGGCGCAGGTCGCCAATGATCGTGTCCTGGCGCGCGATCGCATGGCTGCTCCACACGCCCATCACGTACGCCAGCGCGGCCAGGGTCAGCGCCAGGCCCAGCGCCCAGCGCGCGCCATAGCGGCGCAGCAGCTTCACGGCGTATAGCCCGGGATCGCCGCCTCGTCGACATGGTCGATCTGCGACGCATCCAGGTTCTTGCGCCCGAATTTCAGGTAGACCTTCTGGCGCACGAAGATGTCGAACAGGTCCGGGTCGATGTGGCCGTTGAGGGCGAACTTGCCGAGGATGTGCAGCGATTCCGACAGCGTCTTGCCCTTCTTGTACGGGCGGTCGCGCGCCGTCAGCGCCTCGAAGATGTCGGCGATGGCCATCACGCGCGCCTGCACGGACATCTGCTCGCGCACGAGGCCGCGCGGATAGCCCTTGCCGTCCATGCGCTCGTGGTGGCCGCCGGCATATTCCGGGACATTCTTGAGGTGCTTCGGCCAGGGCAGGGATTCGAGCATGCGGATCGTCACGACGATGTGGTTGTTGATGATCTTGCGTTCATCGTCGTTGAGTGTACCAAAGCGCACGGTCAGGTTGCGCACTTCGTCGTCGTCGAGGAAGTCGCGCTCCAGGCCGTCCGGCCCCGTCCAGCGGACCGCGGCGATGCGGCGCACGCGCTCCTGGTCATCCGGCGACATGCCTTCGCTGCCCACGTTCGCATGGCGCAGGAACTCCCGGTCCGCGCGCAGGCGTGCCTGCTCGGACGCGAGGAGATCGTCGATCGCGGCATGGTCGGCGCCGGGTTCGCATTTCGAACGCAACGCGCGGATCTCGGCGTCGCGCGAAAGCACCTCGAAGCGCGTGTCGATCATGTGGATGCGGTCGAAGATCGTCTCCAGCTTCGTCGCCTTGTCGACGACGTGGACCGGCGTCGTGATCTTGCCGCAGTCGTGCAGCAGGCCGGCCAGCCACAGTTCGCGGCGGTCGCGGTCGCTCATGCGGAACGACGCCATCGGACCGATGCCCGTCTCGTGCACGGCCTCGGCCAGCATCATCGTCAGCTCCGGCACGAACTGGCAGTGGCGGCCCGTGTACGGCGATTTTTCGTCGATGCCGATGTTGATCAGGTTGACGAGGGCTTCCAGCAGCTGCTCCATCTGCACGACCAGCTGCTGGTTCGTGAGCGCGACGGCCGCCTGCGCAGCCAGCGCCTCGATGAAGCGCTGGTCGGTGTCGGAAAACGCGCCGATCTCGCCGGTGTCGCGGTCGCGCGCGTTGATCAGCTGGAGCACGCCGATCAGCTCCCCCTCGTGGTTCGTCATCGGGACGGTCAGGATCGACTTCGACCGGTAGCCGAACGTCTGGTCGAACGAACGCATGCCCGAGAAGTTGAAGACGTCCGCCTGGTACACGTCGGCGATGTTGACGGACTGGTGAAAGTTGGCCGCGTAGGCCGCCACCGAGGCGAGGTTCTTGTTGCCGTACTGGTCGTACAGCGGGATCGGCGCCAGGTCGATCGGGTTGCCGCTGGCGCCGCCCTGGTAGAGCTCCAGCGTGTCGTTCAGCGAAATGTGGAAGCACAGGCTGCGCTCGTCGCTGCTCGGGCGGTACAGCGTGCCGCCGTCCGCGTGCGTCATGCTCTTGGCGACCTTCAGGATGCGGTCGAGGAAGATGCCGATGTCATGGCCGTCGCCGAGGGCGACGCTGACCTCCGTGAGCAGGTCGAGCCGCTCTACGATATTGGTCGGGGTGAGCTCGTGCATGTGATGGTTCGCCACATTAATTGCCGGAATGAAATTCTCTAACAGTGTAACGTCCTTACGCCCCGCTGTACACCAACTGATGCGGAAACGCAAATTTCAGATAATCGGTTACAAATTAACGTTATGATCTGACCTGTATTGCAACGGTGCCGGCCTGGCCGCGACGAACATCACAAGCAGACGACGAGGCTGCGCAGCAAGGGGAGTCTTCATGAAATTCAGATTCTGGGGCGTACGCGGATCGATCCCGTCCCCCGGGCCGCGTACCGTGCGTTACGGCGGCAATACCACGTGCATCGAAGTGCGCGGCGACGACGGCACGCTCGTGGTGCTCGACGCGGGCACGGGGATCTACGCGCTCGCCCAGGACCTGATGCGCCGGCGCGCGCAAGACGGCGCCCCCGTGCACGCCAACATCTTCATCACGCACAGCCACTGGGACCACATCCACGGCCTGCCCTTCTTCACGCCGTTGTTCGTGAAAGGCACGCGCGTGTGCCTGCACGGCGCCCACGACCCCGTCACGGGCCAGGGCATCGAGCACGTGATGGGCGTGCAGCTGCAGAACAGCTACTTCCCCGTCAGCGAGGAACGCATGGACGCCACCATCGACTACCGGACGCTGGAGATCGGCGTGCCGCACGCGGTGGGCGACGCGGTCGTGCACAACGTCGTGATGCACCATCCCGTCACGAACCTCGGCTACCGCGTCGAATGCAACGGCCGCGCCGTGTTCTTCACGGGCGACCACGAACCCTTCTTCAACCCGCACGCCCCCGGCAGCGCGGCGTACGACACGGCGCAGCACGAGATCGAACGGCGCGAGCGCGAGATCGAGCGCACGATGGAGGGCGTCGACGCGCTCATCGCCGACTGCTCGTACACGCTGGCGGAATATCCGGCCAAGCAGGGCTGGGGCCATGGCACGTTCGACGCCGCCATCGCGCTGGCGCTGAAGGTCGGCGCGCGCAGCCTGTACTGCACCCACCACGAACCGACCCGCTCCGACGACGAGCTGGAAGCCGTGTTCGGCGAAGCGCTGGCGCGCTGGCGCGACCGGCTGGACGGCCTCGCCGTGACGCTGGCTTACGAAGGCCTGGAAGTGGAGCTCTGATGAGCGACGACTTCGTGGACCGCCGCGCGCCGACCGACACCGAGCGGCGGCTCGACTTCCAGCGCCGCCTGCAGGCGGTTACCACGAGGATCCACGCCACCGCCAACCTGGACCAGATCATGCTCGACCTGAGCCAGGATTTCTGCGACCTGTTCGATGCCGAGCGTTTCACGCTGTACGCCGTGACGCCGGCGCAGGACGCCCTCGTCGCCAAGGTCAAGACGGGCCTCTCGTCCATCCGCCACCTGCAGTTGCCGATCGGCCCGGGCTCCATCGCCGGCTTCGCGGCCCTGGCGCGCCAGACCGTCAACGTCGCCGACGTCTACGACGAGGCCGAACTGCGCCGCCTGGCGCCCACGCTGCGCTTCCAGCGCGGGGTCGACCAGCGCACGGGCTACCGCACGCGCGAGATGCTGGCGGCGCCGCTGGTCGACGCGGGCGGCGCGCTGCTCGGCGTGGTCCAGTTCATCAACCACCGCGGCGGCGGCCCGTTCCCGCAGCTGTGCCTGGACGGCGTGAAGCAGTTGTGCGACACGCTGGCCGTCGCGTTCAGCCAGCGCCTGCGCGCGCCGCTGCCGCGCGGCCGCTACGACGCCCTCGTCACGCGCGCGGTCCTCGCCGTGCAGGAACTGGAACTGGCCACGCGCCTCGCGCGCGAGCGCGACGCCGACATCGAGGACGTGCTGCTGGCCGACTTCCACCTGAAGCCATCCCAGCTCGGCGCGGCGTTATCGGAGTATTGCGGCCTGCCCTACGAACCGTTCCGCGCCGACCGCGTGAAGCCCGTCGAGCTGCTGCGCAACCTGAAGCAGCAGTACGCCCTCGAACAGGGCTGGCTGCCGCTGGAGGACGGTCCCGACGGCCTCGTGCTGATGGCGCTGGACCCGGAACGCGTGGCCGCCAGCCACATCGCCGCGCAGGTGTTCGGCCGCGCGCGCATCGCGTGGCGCGTGACGACCGGCCATGACCTGCGCCTGACGGTCGCCCAGTTCTTCGGCGGCCCCGTGGCCGACGACACGAGCGTGGGCGAACTGCTGTCGCACCTGGACGCGGACGGCGATGCGGACGAGGATGCGGACGGCGGCGGCGCCGACGTCTCGGCGGCCGTCGAGAACGAACTGGTCAAGCTGCTCAACCGGATCATCGTCGACGCGCACCGCCAGGGCGCGTCCGACATCCACATCGAACCGCAGCCGGGCCGCGGCAAGACGGGCATCCGCTTCCGCAAGGACGGCGTGCTGGTGCCGTACATCGAGATCCCGGCCAGCTACCGCAACGCCCTCATCGCGCGTGTGAAAATCATGTGCGACCTCGACATCTCCGAGCGGCGCAAGCCGCAGGACGGCAAGATCCGCTTCCGCAAGTACGGGCCGCTCGACATCGAGCTGCGCGTGGCGACGATCCCGTCGAGCGGCGGCGTCGAGGACATCGTGATGCGCATCCTGCAGGCCGGCGAACCGATCCCGCTCGACAAACTGGGGATCCTGCCGCACAACCTGGAGCGCCTCAAGTCGGCCGTCGGCAAGCCCTACGGCCTGTTCTTCGTGTGCGGTCCCACCGGCTCGGGCAAGACGACGACGCTGCACTCGATCCTGGCGCACCTGAACACGCCGGAGACGAAGATATGGACGGCCGAGGACCCGGTCGAGATCACCCAGAAGGGCCTGCGCCAGGTGCAGGTCAACCGCAAGGCGGGCCTCGACTTCGCGACCGTCATGCGCGCCTTCCTGCGCGCCGACCCGGACGTGATCATGGTCGGCGAGATGCGCGACCGCGAGACCGTCAGCACCGGCATCGAAGCGTCGCTGACGGGCCACCTCGTGTTCTCGACCCTGCACACGAACAGCGCGCCGGAATCCGTCGTGCGCCTGCTCGACATGGGCATGGACCCCTTCAATTTTGCCGACGCCCTGCTGGGCATCCTGGCGCAGCGCCTGGCGCGCCGCCTGTGCACGGCGTGCCGCCAGCCCTACCACCCCGACGACGCCGAGCTGGAGGCGCTGCTGGACGAGTACTGCGAGGAGTTGCGCGGCCAGGCGGCGTACCAGGCCGACCCGCAGGCCGCGCGCGCGGCCGTGCTGGCCGGCTGGCGCCGGCGCCACGGCGATGCGGCGGGGAGCTTCACGCTGTACCGCGCCGTGGGCTGCGCCGAGTGCAACAAGGGTTACCGCGGGCGCGTCGGCCTGCATGAACTGATGCTGGGCAGCGAGCGCATCAAGCGCCTGCTGACCGAGCACGCGCGCGTGGCCGAGCTGCTCGCGGCCGCGCTGGAGGACGGGATGCTGACCCTGAAAATGGACGGCATCGAGAAGATCCTGGGCGGCGTCACCGACATCAAGATGGTGCGCGCCGTCTGCATCAAATGACCTGCCAACCGCATCTTCACCATAGGAGAGTCACGTAATGAACCGCATCGTTCCGTCCTTCCTGGCGGCGAGCGCCATCGTGCTGTCCGGCTGCGCCGCCGACGGCGCGCAGCCGGCGCAAGGTGGCGACAAATACCTCGACTCGAGCTATACGCCCACCGGGACCCTCATCCCGCGCAAGGCCCCGAGCCGCCAGGACAACCTGACGGTCGTCGACAAGCAGTCGCTCGAGAACGACCGCACCAACGGCAACGGCACCAACAACTGGGCGGCCGGCAAGCCTTGAGCGCCGTACCCTCATACGACAAGGGCCGGAGGTTCGCACCCCCGGCCCTTTTTTCATGCCCGCTTCAGGCGCGGATCAGTCGTTCGCGTTCTGCACGAACACGGCCGCGGTGCGCGCCGGAATCGTGAACGTGCCGCTGGCGAGATCGAAGCCCGATCCCTTCACGACGTCGTCGCTGCCGCTGCGCTGGATGCGGTGCAGCTGCAGCTTGCGGCCTTTCAGTTCCGGGATCGCGATCGTCCTGCCGGCCTTGTCGACGTTGAACACGACGACGATTGCCTTGTACTGCGCGCCGGGATAGCGCGTGCCGTCGATGCCCAGCGCGACGAGGCCCGGCGCCTGGCTCGGCCCCACGTTGTAGAACTTCAGGCGGTCGATCACGTCCTGCGCCGTGCGCAGGCGGAACAGCGTGGTGTCGGCGCGGATCGACAGGAAGTCCTCGAACGCGTTCTTCGCCGCGACGATCGCGCGCGTGTCCGGCCTGATCAACGGGTTGGTCAGGATGGGCGCCATCAGCGACCAGTTGTCCTGGTTCGGGCCCGCCATCGGCAGGCCCACGCCGAAGTTGTTCGACGCGTAACCATAATCGAGCTTGTTGAACCAGTCGCCCGCGTTGTAGCTGTCGCGGTCGAGCGATTTCGAGCGCAGGATTTCCTGGCCGGCGTGGATGAACGGGATGCCCTGCGCCAGCACGTTGAACGCGGCGCCCAGCGTCTGCACGCGAACGCGGTCGGCCAGCGGCGTCGATTGCGGCAGGCGGAACGCGTTGATGTCGAACAGCGTCTGGTTGTCGTGCGCCTCGATGTAGTTGATCGTCTCGGCCGGACTCGCCGCGAAGCCGGCCTGCTGGCCGAAGTAATCGATCTGCGCGTTCGTGCGCACGTTGCCGAAGCGGTCCGTGAACCGGTAGTCGCGCAACGTGCCGGACAGCGCCACGCGCGCGAGGTCGGCGAGGCGCAACGCGTCGTCGCGGGCCTGCGTCGACAGCGCGTTCGGGTCCGTGTAGACGCCGTTGATCAGGCCCTGCTGGCTGATCAGGGCCGGGCCGCCGTCGCAGCAACCGCCGCCGCGGATCGTGTCGCGCATGCGGTCGTTGAACGAACCGATGCCGGTGCCCGCCATATTGGCCTGGCGCGCCTGCACGAAGCGCGCGTCATTGGCGACGCTGCCGAAGTTCCACGCTTCGCCATACAGGTAGATGTCGCGGCCGGCGGCCTGGTTGACGCTGGCCTGCAGGCGCTTCAGCAGGTCCAGCGGCGTGAAGCCCATGATGTCGAAGCGGAAGCTGTCGACCTTGTACTGGCGGGCCCACAGCGACACGGAGTCGATCATCAGCTTGCCCATCATGGCGTTTTCCTGCGCGGTGTCGGCGCAGCAGCTGTCGTTCAGGATGTGGCCGTCGTTGCCGAGGCGGTAGTAATACGTCGGCACGATGCGGTCGAGGACCGACAGCGGACCTTGCTGCGACTGGCTCGTGTGGTTGTACACGACGTCCATCGTCACGCGCAGGCCGGCTTCGTGCAGCGCCTGCACCATCGCGCGGAACTCGCGCACGCGCACGGCGCCGTCGTCGGCATCCGTCGCATAGCTGCCTTCCGGCGCGTCGTAGTGCACCGGGTCGTAGCCCCAGTTGAAGCAGTCCGTGTCCGCCACGGCGGCGACGGCGGCCTGCTGCGCGGTCGAATCGGCACCGGCATTCGGGATCGCCGGCGTGATGCAGCCCTTCTCGTCGACGCTGGCGAAGTCGAAGCTCGGCAGCAGGTGCACGTGCGTCATGCCCGCCTTCCGCAGCGATTTCAGGTGGCGCATGCCGTCCGACTGGCCATCCGTGAAGGCCAGGTATTTGCCGCGGTGGGCGGCCGGCACGGTGGCGTCGGACGCGGAAAAGTCGCGGATCTGCAGCTCGTACAGCGCGATGTCGGTGGGCGCGTCGAGCTTCGGAATGGCGTGGCCCTCCCAGCCGGCAGGCTTCAGCTGCGCGCTGTCGAGATTCGCGGCGAAGCTGCGCGCGCTGTTGGCGGAGAGGCTCAGCGAATACGGATCGGTCACCGTGTTCGTCACGATCCTGTTGTCCGCCCAGCGCGACAGCACCTGCACCGTGTAGGTGTAGTAGGCGCGGTTCGCGACCGGATTCATGGCCGTGTAGCTCCACACGCCGCTGGCCGCGTCGCGCGTCATCGGGACCGTCGTGGCGGTCGTCGCGTTCGCGCTCGCGTACAGGTTCAGCGCGACGGATTTCGCGGTCGGCGCCCACACGCGGAACGTCGCGAGGCCGCTGCGGTCGAACGTGACGCCCAGCTGCGCCTGCGTGGCCTTCGCGGCGTACAGGTCGTCCAGCAGGCCGGCCGTCTGCAGCGACGTCACCTGCACGAGGTTGCCGGCGCCGTCGTACTGGGCGATGGCGAACTGGCCGGCGACCATCGACGCCACCCTGGCCGCGTCGGCATCTGACAGGCGCAGGCCGGTGGCGCCGGCCAGGTGCGGATACTTCTGGCGGATGGCGTCCGGCAGCGCGGAGACGGTCAGGTCGAAGGCGCTTTCCGCGCCCGTCAGGCCATGGGCGCCGCCGGGCGTCGGCGCCAGGCCGCCGTTCGCCGCGTAGAACAGTTTATAGCTGCCGCCGGTGGGGGCGCCCGGCCAGGCCAGCGTGGTGCTGGTGAGCCACTGCGCATTGGCGAACGCCAGGTTGCCGAAGCTGAGCGCGGGCTGGGTCGCGTGCACGGTGCAGTCGCCTTCCAGCATCCAGACTTCCTGGCCCTTCGTGGCGACGTCGGCATTCAGGTCGGCGTGCTGGTCGGCGCCGCAGTTCTTGGTGCCGTTGCCGTCGGTGACGAGGAACCAGATCGCGCTCTTGCCCGCCGCCAGCGGGATGTCGACATAGCCGCCGAAACCGTCGCTGTTCGCGAACATGAAGCGGTCGGCGATCCACGCCGAGCTGGGATGCTGCGGACCGTCCCACGAATACACACCCCACTGGGCCGTGTCGTTCTGGACGCGGTGGAAGTGCATGCGGATGCTGCCCGGCGCGACGGGCGTGGATGCGGCGGCCGTGCTCGTCGCAAGCAGCCGGGTGCCGGACTGGGTGGCCCGCTGGCCTGAATCGCCGGCGCCGCAGCCGGCCAGCAGCAGGCTGGCGCAGGCGGCCACGGCGAGACCGAACCGTGAAGTCAAACTACTTCTGGATATCATATTGTCCCCTCTTCATTCTTATTCTGACCGGCGGGCGTAACCCGGACGGCAACGCTGGCCGACGATCGCATGTAATATTACTACGTCGTTAGCAAAAATGAAAAAGGAACACGCAACTGTGGCGAAAAACAAACCGGGGTGCAAAATTCGGGGTCAGAGCACTTTTTGACGCGGTTCCGCGGGGTCGCCAGCCGCTACCTGATCAATTACTCGGGATGGCAGCGCGTGCTGGGCGCTCACCGCTTGACGACACCCGCGCACCTGCTGTGCGCTGCGGTCCAGCTCGGTTAAGCGACCACGTTACCGAATTAACGCGCACACAGCCAATAAAAAAGCAGCCCGGAGGCTGCTTTTCGATGATGGCGTGGCGCGCTTACAGGATGTGGGTGCCGACCCACCACGCGATCGCGGCCATGAAGGCCGACGCGGGGATCGTGAAGACCCACGCCCACACGATATTGCCGGCCACGCCCCAGCGCACGGCCGAGGCCTTCTGCGCCGAGCCGACGCCGACGATGGCGCCGGTGATGGTGTGCGTCGTCGACACCGGCACGCCGATCGCGCTGGCGAGGAACAGCGTGATGGCGCCGCCTGATTCCGCGCAGAAGCCGCCGACCGGCTTGAGCTTGGTGATCTTCTGGCCCATCGTGCGCACGATGCGCCAGCCGCCGAACAGCGTACCCATCGAGATCGCCGTGTAGCAGGAGATAATCACCCACAGCGGCGGCGCGGTGTCGCCGGCCTTCGAGACGCCGGCCACGATCAGCAGCATCCAGATGATACCGATGGTCTTTTGCGCGTCGTTGCCGCCGTGGCCCAGGCTGTAGGCCGCGGCCGAGAACAGCTGCAGGCGGCGGAACCACGTGTCGACCTTGCGCGGCGGGGTGCGCACGAAGATCCAGGAGACGGCCAGCATCACGAGCGAACCGAGGATGAAGCCCAGCAGCGGCGACAGGATGATCCACTGGACCGTCTTGAGCAGGCCGCCGCCGACCAGCGCGCCGGTGCCGCTCTTGGCCACGGCCGCGCCCACCAGGCCGCCGATCAGGGCGTGCGAGGACGAGGACGGGATGCCGTAGTACCAGGTGATGATGTTCCAGATGATGGCGCCGACGAGCGCCCCGAACACGACGTAGTGGTCGACGATGTGCGGGTCGACGGTGCCCTTGCCGACCGTCGACGCCACGTGCAGGCCGACGGTGAAGATGGCGACGAAGTTGAACATCGCCGACATCGCGACGGCCGTCTGCGGACGCAGCACGCCCGTCGACACCACCGTCGCGATCGCGTTGGCGGCGTCGTGGAAGCCGTTCATGAAGTCGAAGACCAGCGCCAGAAAGACGATCAGGCCCAGCACATAGATGCTGATGTGAAGAGAATCCATATTGTTCTTGTGGGTCCGGTCGTTACGCGTTTTCGACGATGATGCCTTCGATGATATTGGCAACGTCTTCGCAGCGGTCGGTCACGGTCTCGAGGATTTCGTAGATGGCCTTCATCTTGATCAGGTTGCGCACGTCCGGTTCGTCGCGGAACAGCTTGGACATGGCGGCGCGCATCACGTGGTCGGCGTCCGATTCGAGGCGGTCGATCTCTTCGCAGATGGCGACCATCTTCTGGGCGTTGTCCATGTTGTGCAGCATGCCGACGGCCTGCTGGACCTTTTCGCAGCACGCCAGGCACAGCTCGGCCAGGCGCTTGGCTTCCGGCGTGACGGCGTGCAGGTCGTACAGCGAGATGGTCTGGGCCGCGTCTTCCATCATGTCGAGGATGTCGTCCATGCGGGTGATCAGCTTGTGGATGTCGTCACGGTCCAGCGGCGTGATGAACGTCTTGTGCAGCAGGTCCACGCACTGGTACGTGACCTTGTCCGCCTGTTTTTCGATGCTCTCCACGGCGTGCGTGCGGTTTTCCAGGTCGTCGAAGTTGGTCATCAGGCCGACCATCTCTTGTGCACCCTTCACGCACAACGCTGCGTGCTGGTTGAACAGGTCGAAAAATTTGCCCTCCGTGGGCATCAGGCGTCCAAACATAGGTTCTCCGTTGGGTAAATCTCTTGGGACTTCTTTGAAAGTCGCGGCGCCCGTTCCACGACGGACCGGGGCTGCGATTCTTGACTGCTATCGGCTTAATCGCCTTGGTAAATACCGAGGTTGCCGGTGTAATTGCCGAACTTGGTGTACATGCCCATCCAGGTCACGCGAATGGCGCCGATCGGGCCATTACGCTGTTTGCCGATAATGATCTCGGCAGTGCCTTTGTCGGGCGAGTCCGGGTTGTAAACTTCGTCACGATACAGGAAGATGATCACGTCCGCATCCTGTTCGATAGCGCCCGATTCGCGCAGGTCGGACATCACGGGGCGCTTGTTGGGGCGTTGTTCCAGCGAGCGGTTCAGCTGGGACAGCGCGATCACCGGGCACTGCAACTCCTTCGCCAGGCCCTTCAGGCTTCGCGAGATCTCCGAGATCTCGGACGCGCGGTTGTCGCCCGGCTTGGAACCCTGCATCAGCTGCAGGTAGTCGACGATGATCAGGCCCAGCTTGCCGCACTGGCGGGCCAGGCGGCGGGCGCGGGCCCGCATCTCGATCGGGTTCAGCGCCGGCGTCTCGTCGATGAAGATCTGCGCGTCGTTCATCTTCTGGATCGCATGCGTCAGGCGCGGCCAGTCCTCGTCGAGCAGCTTGCCGGTACGCAGGCGGTGCTGGTCGAGCTGGCCGATGGAACCGAGCATACGCATCGCCAGCTGCACGCCGCCCATCTCCATCGAGAAGATCGCGACCGGCAGGCCGGCGTCGACCGCCACGCTTTCGCCGATGTTGACGGAGAACGCGGTCTTGCCCATCGACGGACGTCCGGCGACGATGACGAGGTCGCCCGGCTGCAGGCCGGACGTCATCTTGTCGAGATCGGTGAAGCCCGTCGGGACGCCGGTGATCTCGCCCTGGTTGTCGCGGCTGTACAGCTCGTCGACGCGCTCGACCACCTGGGTCAGCAGCGGCTGGACGGGCAGCCAGCCCTGGGCGCCGCGGGCGCCCTGCTCGGCGATCGCGAAGATGCGCGATTCGGCCTCGTCGAGGATCTGCTTGACCTCGGCGCCCTGCGGATTGAAGGCCTTGCCGGACACTTCGTCGGCGACGGTGATGAGCTGGCGCAGCACGCCGCGATCGCGGACGATCTCGGCATAACGGCGGATATTGGCGGCGGATGGCGTATTCTGCGCCATCGCATTCAGGTACTGCAGGCCGCCCATGTCCTCGGCCTTGCCGAGCTGGACGAGCGCCTCGTACACGGTGATCACGTCGGCGGGCTTGCCGGCATTGATCAGGCGGACCATCTGTTCGAAGATGATCCGGTGGTCGTAGCGGTAAAAATCCTCCGCATGCATGAAGTCGGCAATGCGGTCCCACGCCGCGTTATCGCGCAGCAGGCCGCCAATGACGGACTGTTCTGCTTCGATGGAATGCGGGGGAATGCGGAGCGACTCGATCTGCGGGTCTGCTGGGGTGTTCATGGCCGGCATTATACCCGTTCCCGATCAGGCGCTGAAATCATTGGTGAGTTTCCAAAAACGAATTTTTTTTGCTGTTGCAAAAAAAATTTGTCCCCGCGAAAGCGGGGACCCATGTTTGCGTATCGATTCGCAAATCTGGCCCCCCGCTTTCGCGGGGACGACGGTATTACCTTGAAACTCTAATTAAGCGGCTTCGCCCACGACAGCGATGGTGATTTCCACCACGACGTCGGTGTGCAGAGCGACCGACACCGGGTGCTCGCCGGTGGTCTTCAGCGGGCCGGTCGGCATGCGCACTTGCGCCTTTTCGACGGCGAAACCTTGCTTGGTCAGGGCTTCGGCGATGTCGAAGTTGGTCACGGAACCGAACAGACGGCCGTCGACGCCGGCTTTCTGGGCGATGGTGACGGTCATGCCGTTCAGCTTGTCGCCCTGGCCTTGAGCGGCAGCCAGTTTCTCGGCAGCTGCTTTTTCCAGTTCGGCGCGCTTGACTTCGAATTCGGCCACGGCCGACTGGGTGGCGCGGCGGGCCATCTTTTGCGGGATCAGGAAGTTACGTGCGTAACCGTCCTTGACCTTGACGACGTCGCCCAGGTTGCCGACGTTGACGACTTTTTCCAGCAGGATAACTTGCATTTTATTCTCCAGTAATCTGACTATGCTTCGATGTCGTAACCGACGATTAAGCGTTGTGCAGGTCGGTGTACGGCAGCAGAGCCAGGTAACGGGCGCGCTTGATGGCGGTGTCCACTTGACGCTGGTAGTGCGCCTTGGTGCCGGTCAGGCGTGCCGGCATGATCTTGCCGTTTTCCTGGACGAAATCCTTCAGGGTGTCGACGTCTTTGTAGTCAACCTGTTCCACGCCTGCGGCGGTGAAGCGGCAGAATTTCTTGCGCTTGAACAGCGGGTTCTGCTGTTTACGCTTCTCTTTGAGCTTAGCTTTGTTTTTGTCGAACTTTTTACCGAATGCCATTTTGAGGCTCCTGTATCTATCTATAAACGTGCCCGCACACTTCGTTATGCGGCACTGAAATCAATGATGTGAAACACCAAGCTTTTGCTGTGACGGCTTTTCCTGGCCAAAAATCCCGTGAAGCGGTACATCGCGCCCAACTCGGCATTGGCAAATCGTCCCGAGATCTCGCCCGCGGCAACCGCGGGAATCTCGAATTCGACCTGCCTGTCCAGCCTTGCCTCCGTCTGCGTCGATCCGTGTTGCAGGACGCCGCCCACGATGGGGATGCCGGCCGGGGTGTAGCGCAGGACGTCGCGTTCCAGGATGCTCGCGACCAGGGACAGCTCGTTCACTACAGCTTGTTGCTCCCGCGAGAGATTTAGGCTGCAGCGGCCGGAGCGGCGGCCTGCTCGGCGCGGTGGCTCTTGGCTGCGTCTTCGCGCTGGACCGACTTCATCATCGGCGACGGTGCGGTTTCGGCCTTCTTCATCTTCACGGTCAGGTGACGCAGCACGGCATCATTGAATTTGAATGCGGTTTCCAGCTCGACCAGGGTCTCGTTGTCGCACTCGATGTTCAGGCAGATGTAGTGTGCCTTCGGCAGCTTCTGGATCTGGTAAGCCATTTGACGACGGCCCCAATCTTCAACGCGGTGGATGTTGCCGCCGCGCGAGGTGACCGTGGTCTTGTAGCGTTCGATCATCGCCGGGACCTGCTCGCTCTGGTCCGGGTGGACGATAAACACGATTTCATAATGACGCATGAAACACTCCTTAAGGACGTTTAAACAAATGCCCACCTCGGCGTCAAGACGAGTGTGGGAAGGGAAAGCCCAACATTATAGCAGCAAAACCGTCAAGTACTCAATGGGCTCAAAAAAACGCCGAATCCCCTTGCGCGCGGCGCAATACTGTACAAAAATACAGTCTGACCCCGTACCAACGAAGACGAACATGCTTAAGCTCACCGCACGGCAAGAACAGATCCTCAACCTGATCAAGGAAGCCATCGACAACACCGGCTTCCCGCCGACCCGCGCCGAAATCGCCCAGGAGCTTGGCTTCCGGTCGGCCAATGCCGCCGAAGAACATCTGCAGGCCCTGGCCCGTAAAGGCGCGATCGAAATTTCCCCGGGTACCTCGCGCGGCATCCGCCTCGTCAGCCAGTCCGCCGACGCCAAGTCGGCCGCCGCGGCCGCAGTGCCGGCCTTCGTGCCGCCGATTCCGCCGAACCTGATGTCGCTGCCGCTCGTCGGCCGCGTCGCCGCCGGTTCGCCCATCCTGGCCCAGGAACACGTCGAAGCGACCTACTCGGTCGACCCGGCCATGTTCTCGAGCAAGCCCGACTTCCTGCTGAAGGTCAGGGGCTGGTCGATGCGCGACGCGGGCATCTGCGACGGCGACTTCCTCGCCGTCAAGAAGATCGACAGCGCGAAGAACGGCCAGATCGTCGTCGCCCGCATCGGCGACGAAGTGACGGTCAAGCGCTACCGCAAGACCGGCGCCACGATCGAACTGCTGCCGGAAAACCCGGACTTCTCCGTGATCACCGTCGATCCGCGGACCGACGAGTTCGCACTGGAAGGCCTGGCGGTCGGCCTGCTGCGGTCCTGGCACTAAGCGCTTCACCTCCACACAGGCCCGCGTCATGCGGGCCTTGTCGTATCCCCTGCCTCAGCGCGGATAAACGAAGCCGGTGCGGATATCGGTCGCCAGCAGCCGGCTGCCGTCACGCACCATCAGGCGCTGCGGCGGCTCGTCGCCGGCCAGCGCTCGCCAGATGACCGGCAATCCCTCGCCTTTGCGCAGCAGTTCGTCGCTACGTTCGAATACGTTCGGGCACCCCGTCGCCGCGAGCAGCGCCTGCACGATGGTCACCTTCCACGCGTCGACACCGGCGGCATTGAACTGGCACACCAGGTAACCGCCGGTCCCGCCATAGCTGTGCACCAGCAGCCCCGGCAGGCCGTCTTTTTCGCCGTCGATCACCAGGGCCAGTGCTTGCGGATCGGCATTGCGCACGGCAACGGCGCGGCGCGCGACCGCGGCCTGCACGCGCCGCTTGATCATGGCGTGATCGACCGGCTCGTCCTCGCGCAGGGTCCAGACGCGGGCCGCGATCTGCGACCTGGCGTTGTAGGCCGCGCGCGCCAGGAACTGGCGCCCCGACGACTGCACGACCGCCGTGGCGCCGGCCTTGCCGCGCTCCTGGGGCCGCCCCTCGACCTTGTCGATGGCTGACAGATAAATCCAGGGATCGCCGGACAGCAGGCTTTTTTCCTTGCCCTGTTTGATAGTGATGATGAGCATATGCTGAAGAAACTTTTGGTGAGAAAACAACGATGATTTTTAGGTATGATCCCGGTGCGCCAGCTTGCGGCGCCATGACCGTGAAGGAGCCGTGTGCCGACCACCCCCAGGATCGAACTGCCCGGCGCGCGCCCGCAGGGAAGGCTGGCGCTTGCCGTGTTGGTGTCCGCCGTGGCGCACCTGCTGTGGTTGGGCTTGCTCCAGCCGCCGCCCATTCCGCGGCCCGATGATGTCACGCCGCTGCGGCTGACGCTCGTTCCGCCCAGGGCGCGCATCGCGCTGCCCGGCGCCGCCACAGCGCCCGCATCCGGCGTCGCGTCGCCTGTGCGCCAGCCCGCGCGGACGGCGCCTGCGCGACCGTCGCAGCCGCCACACGACGCCGCCCCGGCGCTTCCGGCCGCGGCGCCGGACGTCCCCGCCGCACCGCAGCCCGAACCCGCGCCCGCCGCGTCGCCGGATGCGCCCCGTCGAGCCCGCGCGGACATGATCGCGGCCGCCACCCGCGACGCGGCCGTGATTGCCCGCGAACTGAACCATGCGCCCGGCGCGCCCGAACGCTTCCGCTCGCGCGCACAGGAAGAGCTCGACCGCCGGTTCGACGCCGCCCATGCGGCAGGCGGCAGCTGGTTCCGGTCCGCTCGCGTCGAAGAGATCACGACGGCGGCCGACGGCAACGCGCGCGTCTACCGCATCGTCACGCCGGTGGGGTCGTTCTGCCGCACCTATCCGGCAAACGGCAGCCAGCCCATGAACACGACGTGCCCGCGCTAGCTGCCCGCCCCGCGCGCCATGTCACTTGCCGTCATCCCGCGGCGGCGCGTTCTTGACCATCTCGTTGTGCTCATTGACGTAGGCTTCGGTGCCCGCGCGCCACGCATCGAAATCGGCCACGACCATGCGTCCGGCCACCTTGGTGTCTTCCGCCAGGCGGTCGCCGACTTCCTTCAGGTGCGCGTTCGCCTTTTCCGTCTCGTCCTTCGTCAACAACTTCGCGATATCGTCCGGAATGCGCTTCGTCAGCGGCAGCGACGAATTCAGGTATTTCACCCAGCGGTTGTGGCACGCCTCCCAGTCCTTCATCTTGCCGCTGTAGAAGTCGATTTCCTCGTTGACCTTGGACATCGTCGGGAACCGCGGCGCCGGGCAGCGGTACTCGTTGGTGCGCACGTCGGCGCCGTCGTATTTCGCGATCCAGTAGTCGAGGTCGGCGCGGCGCGCCTCACGCTGCTTCATCAGCTCGAGCGACGCGATGGCGACGGCATTGCCCTTCGCGGCCGCCTTCTGGAACCATTGCGTGGCCTTGTCCATGTCGACGCCGCCGGCCTCGCCATAGAAATACATTTCGCCCAGGTGCTGCTGGGCCATCACGTTGCCGGTGTTCGCCAGCTTCGTGTATTTCGCCAGCGCGTCCGGATAGGCCTTCTTCGCGAACAGCGCGTCCGCTTCGGCGAGTTCGGCGGCGGAGTTCGCGGCGCTGTTGGAGGATGCGGCGGCGGCCGGCTTCGCAGCCGCGCCTTTCGCCGGCGATCTGGCGCCGGGCTCGGCGGCGAATGCGACACCACCGCACAGCAGTGCGGCGCAAAACAGGGCAGTCTTCATGGGGCGTGCAGTCTACGAATCGATGATTGGGAACAGGACGATCATAACCGCAGCGCCCCGACCGCTCAACCGTTCAATGCATCGCCGAAATCGGCGAGCAGGTCGGCCGTGTCCTCGATGCCCACCGACACGCGGATCAGCGATTCCGCGATGCCCATGCTGGCGCGGCGCTCGGCGCCCATCTCGAAGAAGATCGTGTGCGCGACCGGGATGACGAGCGTGCGCGTGTCGCCCAGGTTCGAGGCCGGGATCGCGACCCGCAGGCGGTTCAGGTAGTCGAAACAGTCGATGCCCTCTTTCAGCTCGAAGCTGAACAGCGAACCGAAGGCGCGGAACTGTTCGCTCGCCAGCTTGTGCTGCGGGTGCGATGCCAGGCCCGGGTAGTGGACGGCGGCGACGCGCGCATCCGCTTCCAGCATGGTCGCGAGCGCCAGCGCGTTGGCACTGGTACGCTCCATGCGCAGCGCAAGCGTCTCGGCGCCGACCGCGATGTGGTGCGCCGCTTCCGGCGCCAGCGAGGCGCCGAAGTCGCGCAGCGCTTTGGCGCGCAGTTGCGCCATGCCCTGCGCGGCCGGCGGCTGGCGGCGGAAGTTGTCGGCGATGTTCGGGAACGTGGACCAGTCGAACAGGCCAGTGTCGGTCAGCGCGCCGCCCAGCGCCATGCCGTGGCCGCCGATCGACTTCGTCAGCGAGTTCACGACGAGACCCGCGCCGACCGCTTTCGGACGGAACAGGTAAGGCGTCGTCATCGTGTTGTCGACGACGTACAGGATGCCGCGCGCGCGGCACAGTTCGCCGATGCGGGCCAGGTCGGCGATCTGCGTGCGCGGATTGGCGATCGTCTCGACGAACACGAGGCGCGTGTTCGGCTTCAATGCCGCTTCCACGTTCGCGACGTCGGTCGCATCCACGAACGACACCTCGGCGCCCTGCCCGGCCACCGTGTTCCACAGGCTGTTGGTATTCCCGAACAGGAACGACGACGACACGACGTGGTCGCCCGCGCGCAGCAGCGCCTGCGCGAGCGCGCCGATGGCGGCCATGCCGGTGGCGAAGCACAGCGTGGCGACGCCGTCTTCCATCTTGCTGATCTTGTCTTCCAGCGCGCCGACGGTCGGATTGCCCTGGCGGCCGTAGCGGAAGCCCGGCTCCTTGCCCTGGAACACGGACGCCAGCTGGCGCGCGTCCGTGTAGCCGAAGGCGACCGACGTGTGGATCGGTTTATGGAGGGAGTTCTGTTCGATCGGCTTACGGCGATCGTTGTGCAGGACGGTGGTGGTGAAGCCGTAGGATGGTTTGTCGCTCATGGTGGATTTGTAAACGTTTGGTGGGCATGGGGTGCCCACCCTACGGCGTCCCCATGCCTGGTTGAAGACGATTTATTCCGCCGCGACGGACGGGTTCAGGTTCAGTTGCGTGCGCACGATGTCTTCCGACGACTTGCCCGACGACTTGTGGCGCGCGTGCTCCAGCTGGTCGAGGTAGGCCGGCGTGACGTCGCCCGTCACGTAGACGCCGTCGAAGCACGACGCTTCCACGCTGGTCAGGGCCGGGTTGACGTCGGAGATCGACTTTTTGAGCGCGTCCAGGTCCTGGTAGACGAGACGGTCGGCCGTGATCTCGCGGCACACTTCCTCGACGGTGCGGCCGTGGGCGATCAGCTCGTCGCGCGTCGGCATGTCGATGCCGTACACGTTCGGGTACAGGACCGGCGGCGCGGCCGATGCGAAGAACACCTTGCGGGCGCCCGATTCGCGCGCCATCTGCACGATCTCGCGGCTCGTCGTGCCGCGCACGATGGAGTCGTCGACGAGCAGGACGTTCTTGTCCTTGAATTCGGACGCGATCGCATTCAGCTTCTGGCGCACCGATTTCCGGCGCATCGTCTGGCCCGGCATGATGAACGTGCGGCCGATGTAGCGGTTCTTGATGAAGCCTTCGCGGTATTCGACGCCCAGCTTCAGCGCGAGCTGGATGGCGGCCGGACGCGACGAATCCGGGATCGGCATCACGACGTCGATTTCCTCGACCGGGATCTCCTTGCGGATCTTCTCGGCCAGGTATTCGCCCATGCGCAGGCGGGTCGCGTAGACGGAAGCGCCGTCGATCACCGAGTCCGGGCGCGCCAGGTACACGTATTCGAACGCGCACGGATTCAGCGATGGGTTCTCGGCGCACTGGCGCGTGTGCAGCTGGCTGTCGCCATCGACCCAGACCGCTTCGCCCGGCGCGATGTCGCGCATGAAGCGGAAGCCCAGGCCTTCCAGCGCGACGGATTCGCTGGCGAGCAGATATTCCGGGCCGTTCTCGGTCTCGTTGATGCCGAGGCACAGCGGTCGGATGCCGAACGGGTCGCGGAACGCGAGCAGGCCGTGGCCGGCGATCTGGGCGATGACGGCGTAGGCGCCGCGCACGCGGCGGTGCACGTGGGCGACGGCCTTGAACACCGCGTCCGGCGTCAGCGAGTAGCCGTCGGCCGCCGTGGCGATCTCGTGGGCCAGCACATTCAGCAGGACTTCCGAGTCGGAGTTCGTGTTGACGTGGCGGCGGTCGTTGCGGAACAGTTCTTCCTTCAGCTGTTCCTGGTTCGTCAGGTTACCGTTGTGCGCCAGCGTGATGCCGAACGGGGCGTTCACGTAGAACGGCTGCGCTTCCTCTTCGCTGGACGAGCCGGCGGTCGGATAGCGGCAGTGGCCGATGCCGGAATTGCCTTGCAGCGAACGCATGTTACGCGTGCGGAAGACGTCACGCACCAGGCCGTTGGCCTTGTACATCGAGAACATGCTGCTGTGGTTGGTTGCGATACCTGCCGCGTCCTGGCCGCGATGCTGCAGCAGCAGCAATGCGTCATAGAGCAACTGGTTGACGGGGGCTTGCGAAACGACGCCGACGATGCCACACATGGTGCGCTCCTAAAACTGAACAGCTGATGAAGAAATTCTAAAACTGCACGTGCTGCGCAAAGGCAGCGGGCAAGAAGGGCTTGACTGTGCGTGCCCCGGTTTCCGCCATGGGAGAGAGCAGCGCGTTTTTCCAGAAAGCCTGCTGGGGAATGGAAGTCATTCCGCACAATATGACG
>JBJMVU010000184.1:0-5175 GCA_045810485.1 Massilia sp.
AGATCCTGGTGAATTACGCGAAACGCCAGGTCGGAAACAAGATCTATGGTGGCCAGACGAGCCACCTGCCGCTGAAGCTGAATATGGCTGGTGTCATCCCGCCGATCTTCGCTTCGTCGATCATCCTGTTCCCGGCCACGATCGTCGACTGGTTCACGAAAGGCAAGGACGTCAATAACCCGTTCGTCGGGTTCTTGAAAGACCTCGCTGCCTCGCTGAGCCCGGGCGAACCGATCCACGCGTTGCTGTATGCGGTGGCGATCGTGTTCTTCTGCTTCTTCTACACGGCGCTGGTATTCAACAGCAAGGAAACGGCGGACAACTTGAAGAAGAGCGGCGCGTTTGTACCGGGCATCCGTCCGGGCGAGCAGACCGCACGCTACATCGACAAGATCCTGATGCGCCTGACCCTGGCCGGTGCAGTCTATATCACGCTGGTGTGCCTGGTGCCGGAGTTCTTCCAGAGCCAGTGGAAAGTTCCTTTCTACTTCGGCGGAACCTCGCTCCTGATCATCGTGGTCGTCACGATGGATTTCATGGCGCAGGTGCAGAACTACGTCATGTCGCAGCAATATGAATCGCTGCTGCGCAAGGCTAATTTCAAGGGCGGCATGCCGTCGCGTTAAGCGGCGGGCGCCTCCAGGAGTGAATAGACCGAATGGCAAAAGACGACGTCATCCAAATGCAAGGGGAGATTCTGGAGAATCTCCCGAACGCGACCTTTCGCGTGAAGCTGGAAAACGGGCACGTGGTGCTTGGACATATCTCGGGTAAAATGCGGATGAATTACATCCGCATTCTTCCGGGTGACAAGGTAACGGTGGAGCTGACCCCTTACGACTTGTCCCGGGCCCGCATCGTGTTCCGCACCAAGTAAAACTAATCAAGTTATCGAATCTGGAAGAGAGTGCAAAATGAAAGTTAACGCTTCAGTCAAGCGGATCTGCCGCAACTGCAAGATCATCAAGCGCAAGGGCGTGGTCCGTGTGATCTGCGTCGAGCCGCGTCACAAGCAGCGTCAAGGTTAATACGAGGAATATCGAATGGCACGTATTGCAGGGGTCAACGTCCCCAATCACCAGCACACCGTCATTGGCCTGACGGCGATCTATGGCATTGGCCGTACCCGCTCGAAGCAGATCTGCGAATCGACCGGCGTTGCGACCAACAAGAAGGTCAAGGACCTGGACGACAACGAACTGGAAAAGCTGCGTGATGCAGTCGGCAAGTTCGTCGTCGAGGGCGACCTGCGCCGTGAGCTGTCCATGAGCATCAAGCGCCTGATGGATCTGGGTTGCTACCGCGGTATGCGTCACCGTAAGGGCCTGCCGGTCCGCGGTCAGCGCACCCGTACGAATGCCCGCACCCGCAAGGGCCCGCGTAAGGCAGCTCAATCGCTCAAGAAATAATCTAGGAACTGACCATGGCTAAGCAACAAAGCTCGGCGGCTGCAGCCCGCATCCGCAAGAAAGTCAAAAAGAACGTCGCCGAAGGCATCGCACACGTCCACGCATCGTTCAACAACACCATCATCACGATCACCGATCGCCAGGGCAATGCCCTGTCGTGGGCGACGTCCGGCGGCGCCGGCTTCAAGGGCTCGCGTAAATCGACCCCGTTTGCGGCTCAGGTCGCAGCTGAAGCTGCAGGCAAGGTCGCTCAGGAATATGGCGTGAAGAACCTGGAAGTGCGCATCAAGGGCCCGGGCCCGGGCCGTGAATCGGCTGTGCGCGCGCTGAACAACCTGGGTATCAAGATCACCGAGATCCAGGACGTGACGCCGGTTCCGCACAACGGCTGCCGTCCGCCGAAGCGTCGTCGTATCTAATATTGCCCGGGCGGTTCGTCCGCCTGTCGCAATCGCGATACGCCACATGCCGTGGTGTCATGAATCGCCGGTGCAGTTAACCCCGAAATGGGTTATACTGCCCGGCTATTGTCGCCTTGGGCCCTCCCGGCCCCGAGGCATTTTGTAAGCCACGTCCGGTCTCATCGAAGAACTGGACTAGCGCCTGTTGCGAGCGTTTATCGACTCCGCATCCGGGGCGTGATCATCAAAATAAAGGAAGTTTAACGTGGCACGTTATATCGGACCTAAAGCAAAACTGTCGCGCCGTGAGGGCACCGACCTGTTCCTGAAGAGTGCACGTCGTTCGCTCGATTCGAAGTGCAAACTGGACGTCAAGCCAGGCCAGCACGGCGTCAAGTCGGGCCAGCGTACGTCGGACTACGGCAACCAACTGCGTGAAAAGCAGAAGGTCAAGCGTATCTACGGCGTGCTGGAGCGTCAGTTCCGCCGCTACTTCGCCGAAGCATCGCGCAAGAAGGGCAACACCGGCGAAACCCTGCTGAAGCTGCTGGAATCGCGTCTGGACAACGTCGTCTACCGCATGGGCTTCGGCTCGACCCGCTCGGAAGCGCGTCAGCTGGTCAGCCACAAGGCCCTGACCGTCAACGGCAACGTCGTGAACATCGCGTCGTACCAGGTCAAGACCGGCGACGTCATCGCCGTCCGCGAAAAAGCCAAGAAGCAGACCCGTATCGTCGAAGCCCTGTCGCTGGCCGAGCAGGTTGGTTTCCCGAGCTGGGTGTCGGTTGATGCCAAGAAAATGGAAGCAACCTTCCGCGCCTATCCGGAGCGTAACGAGATCGCTGCCGACGTCAACGAAGCGCTGATCGTCGAACTGTACTCGCGTTAATCGACGTTTTGTCGTCCCTCCCATTGGTCGGGACGACTCCCCGCGCAGGCGGGGACCCAAGTTTTGCATGAGCTGACGTAACGCTCGCAAACTTGGGTTCCCGCCTCCGCGGGAACGACGGTTCTTCTGCCGTCGCGCTTTACCGAATTCGCCTCACCGCCTGCTCAAAGAAGCAGGCGTTTCTACTACTGATGCCATCAGCCTTATCGGTGTAACGAGCCGAGGGTATTGAAAAGGACATTTCATGCAAAATAGTTTGTTGAAGCCACGTATTATCGATGTCGAAACGCTCGGCGCCGGCCACGCGAAAGTCGTGATGGAGCCGTTCGAACGTGGTTATGGCCACACGCTGGGTAACGCGCTGCGCCGCGTCCTGCTGTCGTCGATGATCGGCTACGCGCCGACCGAAGTGACGATCGCCGGCGTCGTGCACGAGTACTCGTCGCTGGATGGTGTGCAGGAAGACGTCGTCGACCTGCTGCTGAACCTGAAAGGCGTCGTGTTCAAGGTGCACAACCGCGACTCCGTGACGCTGACCCTGAAGAAGGAAGGCGAAGGCCCGGTCCTGGCATCGGACATCGACCTGCCGCATGACGTGGAACTGATCAACCCGGATCACGTGATCGCCCACCTGACGGCCGGCGGCAAGCTGGACATGCAGATCAAGGTCGAAAAAGGCCGCGGCTATGTGCCGGGTAACGTGCGCCGCCTGTCGGAAGACACGAACAAGACCATCGGCCGCATCATCCTGGACGCATCGTTCTCGCCGGTCCGCCGCGTGTCGTACGCCGTGGAATCGGCCCGTGTCGAACAGCGTACCGACCTCGACAAGCTGATCATCAACATCGAGACCAACGGCGTCATCACGCCGGAAGAAGCGATCCGCCAGTCGGCCCGCGTCCTGGTCGACCAGCTGAACGTGTTCGCCGCCCTGGAAGGTACGGAAGCCGCCGCCGAAGCACCGTCGCGTGCGCCGCTGGTCGATCCGATCCTGCTGCGTCCGGTGGACGACCTGGAGCTGACCGTCCGTTCGGCAAACTGCCTGAAGGCCGAGAACATCTACTACATCGGCGACCTGATCCAGCGTTCGGAAAACGAACTGCTGAAGACGCCGAACCTGGGCCGCAAGTCGCTGAACGAGATCAAGGAAGTCCTGGCTTCCCGCGGTCTGACCCTGGGCATGAAGCTCGAGAACTGGCCGCCGGCTGGCCTCGAGAAGTAAGAATTGCACTACCTGCCCGGGCAATGTTGCTCGGGCAGTTTTCAACCTTGAACCGGTCCGCGGTCACGCGTGTGCGTGAACGATCGAAGAACTGGATTAAAACACTCGAAAGGAAATACCATGCGTCACCGTCACGGCCTTCGCAAGCTGAACCGCACTTCGTCCCACCGTCTCGCCATGCTGCGCAACATGACCGTCTCGCTGCTGCGTCACGAAGCGATCAAGACCACCGTTCCGAAAGCCAAGGAACTGCGCAAAGTCGTCGAGCCGATCATCACCCTGGGCAAGAGCGACACGCTGGCCAACAAGCGTCTGGCATTCGCCCGCCTGCGCGACCGCGAAATCGTCCAGAAGCTGTTCGCCGAAATCGGCCCGCGCTACAACGCGCGTCCGGGCGGCTACATCCGCATCCTGAAGATGGGCTTCCGCGTTGGCGACAATGCACCGATGGCCTTCGTCGAGCTGGTCGACCGTCCGGAAGTCACCTCGGCTGAAGATGCGCCGACCGCCGAGTAATCGCGGTTCGGGCAACATGAAAAACCAGGCTTCGGCCTGGTTTTTTTTCGTCCGCAGCGCACTACACGCACCCGGTGTACCATGCTGATGCGTTGAACCAATATTCCGACCATGTCCCGATCTTATTCCCTGGTGCGACTGCTGGCCGCTTGGCTGCTGGCCTGCCTCGCCTTCGTCTCGCCCGCCCGCGCCGACGACGACTTCCTGCCGCCTGAGCAGGCATTCAAGTTCTCCGCGCACATGGCGGACGCGCATACGATTGTCGTCAACTACGCGATCGCCGACGGCTACTACATGTACCGCGAGCGCTTCCGTTTCACGGCGACCGGCGCGAAGCTGGGCGAGCCCGTCATCCCGCCGGGCAAGATCAAGTACGACGACACATTTCAGAAGAACGTCGAGACCTATCACAACGGCGTGGAGCTCCGCATCCCGGTCGACGCCGCCGGGCCGTTCACCCTGAACGCCACCGGCCAGGGCTGCGCCGACAAGGGGCTGTGCTATCCGCCGCAGGACGCGTCTGTCCAACTGACGCCGGGCGCCAGCGGCGGCGAGCCGCAAATGAGCGTCGCGCCGGGGCAGGGCGCCGGTTTTGCCTTCCCGGGACAGGCCGCGCAGCCCGCGCCGCAGGTCGACACGCCCGTCGCGGCGCCCGCGGCGCCGGCCAAAGCGGCGGCGCCGTCCGAACTCTCCGGCATCGCCTCTCTGCTGCAGGGCGGCCGCCTGCTGGCCATCGTC
>JBJMVU010000185.1:0-4835 GCA_045810485.1 Massilia sp.
CCGCCAGCGCCAGCACCTGACGCTCGGCATCTGCGATAATGGCCGCGGCATCACGCCCGCCGACCGCCTCAAGCCCCAGTCGTTCGGCCTGCGCGGCATGAGCGAACGCGCCCGGGCGCTGGGCGGCACGCTCAACCTGTCGCAGGCGCCCGGAGGCGGCACGATGGTCGTCGTCAAGATCAGGCTGGCAGCCCCCGCGGCCGGCCGCAGCGAATCCACCCGAGCATGACAGAAAAAGCCAGCATCCGCGTTTTTATTGCAGACGACCACGCCATCGTGCGTGAAGGCCTGAAACAGATCCTCGCCGAACAGCGCGACATCGTCGTGGCAGGCGAAGCCGAGACCGGTCTCGACGCCGTCAAGCTGTTCCGCAAATCACGCTGCAACGTGGTGCTGCTCGACATCTCCCTGCCCGACCGCAACGGCATCGAAGTGCTCAAGCAAATCAAGAGCGAACAGCCGGACCTGGCCATCCTGATGCTGTCCATGCACCGCGAGGACCAGTACGCGATCCGCTCGCTGAAGGCCGGCGCGGCCGGATATCTCACCAAGCAGAGCGCGCCGAAGGAACTCGTCAACGCGATCCGCCAGGTGGCGGGCGGCCAGCGCTACATCAGCGCGCAGCTGGCCCAGGTGCTGGCGGCCCAGCTCGGCGAGAACCACGACGCGCCCGTGCACGAAGCGCTGTCCGACCGCGAATACCAGACCCTCACCATGATCGCCTCCGGCAAGACCGTCAGCGAGATCGCGCGCGAACTCTCGCTGTCGGTGAAGACGGTCAGCGAGTACCGCTCGCGCCTGCTGGTCAAGATGAAACTCAAGACCAGTGCCGAACTGACCCATTACGCCATCCGCAACCAGCTCATTGACTGATTTGCAATTCGTCAATACAGTCCGTGAGAATGAGTGGTAATTCCCTGTTTGATCCACGGTTTGATTTTTTGGCAGCGGCTTACGATGGCGACAATAAGAATTCCATATTGCAACGTCCAAAATGTCCAGCTCACAACGCCCGCCGGGAGTGCCCGGCCTGAACCCGGCGGAAATCGCCCGCGAAGCCTTCCGCCGGCTCGCCACGCGGCGCATCGCGCCGACGCCGGACGCCTACCGCGAGATCTATAACGAGATCGCCGGCGTCGATGTCCTGCCGCCGCCACAACCTCCGGTCGATCCGGGCGCGGAAAACGTGCTGTCCGGGTTTGCCCACAGGCTGGCCGACACCCCGGGCGAACTGGCCGAGTTCGGCGCCCGCTTCAACCGGGCGGTCAAGCAGCGCGACTGGGACGGCTATGCGCGCACGCTGTCGCAACTGGCCGAAAAACACCTGCGCCGTCACACCCACCCCGCCATGTCGCTGGGCGCCGAGAACGGCGAAGCGAAGCTGCTGCGCGACCTGCTCAGCCGCACGCTGACGTTCGCCGTCGCATCGCTGCTGGCGGGCACGCCGCACCTGTCGGGCGAGGCGGAATCGCTGGGCGCCGCCGTCAAGGCCGCGCACGGCGAGGAAGCGCTGCAGGAAATCGCGGGGCGCCTGAAGGACCTGTGCTACCAGATCGAACTGAAGAGCGGCGACACGGCCGAGCAGCAGGAGCTGCTGCTGCGCCTGTTTAAACTGCTGCTGGAAAACGTGTCCGAGCTGTTGGACGACGACAGCTGGATGCGCGGCCAGATCGCCGCCGTGCAGGACCTGATCGCCGGCCCGCTCGACCACCGCGCGCTGGAAGACGCCACGCGCAGCCTGAAGGACGTCATCTACAAGCAGGGGCAGCTGAAACACGGCATCGCGGACGTCAAGGCGACCGTCAAGAACATGATGATGACGTTCATCGACCGCCTCGGTTCCGTGGCGGCGTCGACGGGCGATTTCCACGAAAAGATCGGCGGCTTCTCCGAGCGCATCCGCGGCGCCGGCAACATCGAGGAACTCAACGAGGTGCTGGAAGAGGTGCTGCGCGAGACGAAGATCGTGCAGGCCGAGGCGATGGCGTCGCGCGACCGCATGCTGGCCGCGCACCAGGAAGTGCAGGAGGCGGAGTCCCGCATCCGCGACCTGGAAGCGAAGCTGCAGCACATGAGCGAACTGGTGCGCGAAGACCAGTTGACCGGCAGCCTCAACCGGCGCGGCCTGGACGACGTGTTCGAACGCGAGAGCGCCCGCGCCGACCGCCGCGGCACGCCGCTGTGCGTGGCCTTGCTCGACCTGGACAATTTCAAGAAACTCAACGACACCTACGGCCACCTCGCGGGCGACAACGCCCTGCGCCACCTCGTGAAGGTCGTGCGGGAAACCTTGCGCTCGATGGACGTGATCGCCCGCTTCGGCGGCGAGGAATTCCTCATCCTGTTGCCAGAAACGAACGTCGATGCAGCATCCGCCGCGATGGTGCGCGTGCAGCGCGAATTGACGAAGCACTTTTTCCTGCACGAAAACGAGAAGATGCTGATCACGTTCTCGTGCGGCGTGGCGCTGCGGCATCCGAACGAGGAGCAGGCCAACCTGATGGCGCGGGCGGACAAGGCCATGTACCGGGCCAAGCAGAGCGGCAAGAACCGGGTCGTGGTGGCTGACTGACAACCACGACCACGGGAAAATAAATTTTTTTTCGCCCTAAAGTTCCCGGATTCGCCGCCGCCAAGGCAAGCCGGCTTCCGCCGATGACACAAAAATTTCGATTTTTTTCGCTCTACCCCTCTAAACTTTTTCCGTAGAGCACCGTTACCAGCTTCAACAGCGGTTTGAATGTCACAGAACAGCGTGACAGACCAAAGTGAATACGAGTGGCACGTCGCCACACCCTGCAAGACCCAGTCTGGAGAGACACCATGTCGTCCGTTATCAATACCAACGTTGCATCCCTGAACGCTCAGCGTAACCTGTCCACCTCGCAAGCTTCGCTCAACACCTCGATCCAGCGCCTGTCGTCGGGCCTGCGCATCAACAGCGCAAAAGACGACGCCGCCGGTCTGGCAATTTCCGACCGTATGAATTCGCAGATCAAGGGCATGAATCAGGCAGTCCGCAATGCGAACGACGGTGTGTCGATGGCCCAGACGGCTGAAGGCGCCCTGTCCAGCTCGGGCGACATGCTGCAGCGTATCCGCGAACTGGCAGTGCAATCGTCGAACTCGTCGAACTCGTCCAGCGACCGCAAGGCACTGCAGACCGAAGTGTCGCAACTGACGTCGGAACTGAACCGCGTCGCCAGCACCACCCAGTTCAACGGCCAGAACCTGCTCGACGGCACGATGGGCACGGCCAACTTCCAGGTCGGCGCCAACGCCAACCAGCTGATCTCGATGACCGGCGCGAACTTCACCACGTCGACCTACGGCAACAACACGACGACGAACCTCGGCACCGTCGCCGCCATCGGTTCCGATCCCATCACCGGTGGTACCGGCGCGCTGACCATCAACGGCAGCGCTGGTTCGGCCGACATCGACATCGCCGTGGCCAGCAGCGCCAAGAACGCCGCCGCCGCGATCAACAATAAATCGGGCGACACCGGCGTAACCGCCACCGCCCAGACCAACGCGATGTTCAAGGCCGGCGCCGCCGGTTCGTTCACGCTGGACGTGACGTCGGATAACAGCACCGCAGTGACGATTTCGTTCCAGGTCGGCACCAACGGCGCCAACAACGACACCGCCGACGATTACGCCGCCGCCGTCAGCGCCTTCAACGCGCAAAGCGCAAAGACGGGCGTGACCGCTTCGTACGACGCGACCTCGAAGGGCCTGAAGCTGACCAACGCCAACGGCAGCGATATCAGCCTGAAGAACACGGACGCGACGCCGACCGCCTCCACGCTCTCGGCGTATGACGCCGCCGGCGCTTCGGCCGGTTCCGGCCCCGCGGTCGACGGGACCGGCGTCGCCGCCAAAGGCACCATCACGCTGGACTCGGCCCAGGGCTTCTCGGCCACCGACACCAGCGGCTTCGCCACGGCTGCCTCGTCGAGCCTGAAATCGGTCGCCGACATCGACATCAGCACCTTCGACGGCGCCCAGAAAGCGATCAAGGTCGCCGACGCCGCCCTGTCCAAGGTCAACGGCCAGCGCGCTGAACTCGGCGCACTGCAGTCGCGCTTCGACTCGACGATCTCGAACCTGCAATCGACGAACGAAAACCTGTCGGCATCGCGCAGCCGTATCGTGGACACCGACTTCGCTTCGGAAACCGCGAACATGACCCGCGGCCAGATCCTGCAGCAGGCCGGCACCTCGATGCTGGCCCAGGCGAACTCGCTGCCGAACGGTGTCCTGTCGCTGCTGCGTGGCTAATTTTTGATGTAATAAGCCCCCGCTAGCGGTGTAAAGTGATTCCTCGGCTGGAGTAATTCAGCCGAGGAATTTTTACTAGGGAATTCATCATGAACATACAACCTGTGGGTTTACCCGTTTCACCCCGCGTGGACGAGCTCCCGGCGCAGTCGCCGGCAGCGGCGACTGCGGCAGACGCGGCCGGCAAAAGCAAGCCTGCCGACGGCGTCAAGCCGTCGCACGCGGATGTGTCGGCCGCCGTCAAGAAGATGAACGATGCGATGCTGGGTTCGTCGCAGAGCCTGCAGTTCTCGATCGACGAAGACAGCAACGACATCGTCGTCAAGGTGATCGACCAGAGCACCAAGGAAGTCGTGCGCCAGATTCCGTCCAAGGAAGCGCTGCAGATCGCGAAATCGATCGACAAGATGCAGCAGGGCCTGCTCATCAACCAGACGGCCTGACATTCGGTCTCTTTCCCCTGAAGCGCGGGCCACGGCCCGCGCTTTTTCCGTTTTGTGTGTACATTTCTGCCACCTATTTGGTTCGGCACGGAAATAACGCACCTTTCC
>JBJMVU010000186.1:0-10379 GCA_045810485.1 Massilia sp.
CGCGCATCCGGCCGAGTGTATTGCCCTGATCGAGCGGGCAGCGGCGGGACGGCCGTGTCCGCACTGCGGCTGGGCACGCAAGCACCGCTGCGGCCAGGCAAGCGGGCTGCAGCGTTTCCGCTGTCTCCGCTGCGGACGCAGCCACAACGCGCTGACCGGCACGCCGCTCGCGCGGCTGCGCAAAAAGGAATGCTGGCTGCCGTACCTGCAATGCGTGCTCGACTCCCGCACGGTCCGCGACACGGCGCGCGTCGTCAAGGTTCACCGGACCACGAGTTTCCGGTGGCGTCACCGGTTCGTGCCCGGCGCCATGCGCGACCGGCCGGCGACCTTGTCGGCCATCGTCGAGGCGGACGAAACGTACCGGCTCGAATCGCAGAAAGGCTCGCGCAGCCTGACCCGGCGGCCGAGGAAGCGTGGTGGAGTCGCAAAGCGACGCGGCATCAATCGGGAGCACGACTGCCTGCTGGTCGCGTGCGACCGCAGTGGACAGACACTCGATTTCCACACGGGACGCGGCCAGGTGACGGTGGCGCAATTGCACGAGTGCCTCAAGCCGACGCTCCCCACCGACGTGTTGCTGATCAGCGATGGCGCCATCGCCTATCGTCATTTCGCAGTCGAGGCTGGCATCACGCACGAAGCGGTGAATGTGCAAGCCGGTGAACGGGTGCGCGGCGCGATTCATGTGCAAAACGTCAATAGCTGGCACAGCCGTTTCAAAAGCTGGCTGGTACGGTTCCGCGGGGTCGCCAGCCGCTACCTGATCAATTACTCGGGATGGCAGCGCGTGCTGGGCGCACACCGCTTGACGACACCTGCGCACCTGCTGTGCGCTGCGGTCCAGCTCGGTTAGGCGGCCACGTTACCGAATTAACGCGCACACAGCCTTTTTATTTCCGGTTACCGGATCGGCCCGTGTTTTGTGGCGCCAAAGTCGCATTAACTGTCCGTAATTACTATGGATGCAACGTTTTCACAGAAAATAGTTTCTATGACTGAACTTTTTCTGTACATTCCACGATGTGTTGACCCTCGGCACAACGATCTCAGCCCAAAAAAGTGCGGCGCGGAAACAACATTGCTTGATTTCGGAAATTTTTTTTTGGAGTCATTTCGACAATGGACACCGGCGCCGCGCTTACCGGAAAGATATGCATATTGTCATTCTGGCTCTGTCGATAAATTTTCCACCGGAAATTACATTCCATAGGGGAAAACCGTAAAAAGTGGTTTCCGATCCCGGTTTTTCTTGTATCGAATGCTAGAAAGAGCGCTCACAACATGTGCTTTCGCTCTACTCAATAAGGCTAAAAGGAACGTTAATGAGCGTTTTTTCAGGCTTGCCTGTCTGTTATTTTCGGTTACACTTCGTTACAAACCGTCGATCTCAAACCTCGTATTCTGCAACTTTCCAGCGGGAACAACTGCTGGCAGGCAATCTGCTTACGAGGACATCGACATGCAACAAACCGCATCGCGCACCACCCAACTCTCCGCATCGCACCTGGCTGCTGCCGTCCTGATGACGTTCGCAGGTGTGTCCGCCGCATCTGCGGCCACGCTGTCGGTTGGCCCGGGCAAGACCTACGCCAAGCCGTGCGCGGCGATTGCCGTCGCCAAGGATGGCGACGTCATCGAAATCACCGGCAACACCACCTACAGCGGCGATGTCTGCTACATCCTGCGCAACAACCTGACCATCCGCGGCGTCAACGGCCGTCCGAAAATCGACGCGGCCGGCAAGAACGCCGGCGGCAAGGGCATCTGGATCGTCGACGGCAACAACCTGACCGTGGACAACGTCGAGATGTACGGCGCTAAAGTGCCGGACGCGAACGGCGCCGCCTTCCGTCTGGAAGCCGCCGGCTTCACGCTGCGGAACTCGTTCCTGCACGATAACCAGAACGGCATCCTGGCCAACGCCAACGCGAACAGCGACGTCGTCATCGAGAACACCGAATTCGGCCACAACGGCGCAGGCGACGGCCAGTCGCACAACCTGTACATCGGCCACGTGAAGAGCCTCACGTTCCGCTACAACTTCTCGCACGACGCCAACGTCGGCCACAACCTGAAGTCGCGCGCGGACACCAACCTGATCGCGTACAACCGCTTCTCGAGCCTGAACCCGGGCCAGACGGGCAGCACCGCCGCCGGCAAGCCGTCGTACGAGATCGACCTGCCGAACGCCGGTACGTCCTACATCATCGGCAACATCATCCAGCAACCGGCGTCGAACTCGAACTCGGCGATGCTGGCCTACGGTGAAGAAGGTGCGGTCAATGCCGGCAGCGACCTGTACGTCATCAACAATACGTTCCTGAACGATATGGGCAGCGGTGGCACGTTCATGTTCGTCAGCGGCAAGGTGCCGACCGCAGCCGTGGCCCAGAACAACATCTATGCCGGCGTGGGCACGTTCAGCACGCAGGCATCGACGATCGACAAGACGAACTACCGTTCGGCCTCGCCGAGCTTCGTGAACCGCGCCGCGTACGACCTGCATCCGGTCGGCAGCGCGCTGGTGATCGATGCCGGTTCGGATCCGGGCGTGTCGGCCAAGGGCGTGTCGCTGAAGGCTGTCGCGCAGTACAAGGCCGTCGCCAACGGCGAAGCGCGTCCGGTGGTCGGCCAGTTCGACATCGGCGCGTACGAATCGCTCACCGCACCGACGACGACGACGACGTCCTGGACGGCCTGCGGCAACGAAGGTGCGACCTGCTCGTTCAGCGGCACCCGTGAAGTCCGCTTCGGCGCGAACGGTGTCTACACGTCGAAGACGATCACGGCCTCGACCCCGTGCACGACCGCCGTGTTCGGCGATCCGATCCGCGGCGTCGCCAAGAGCTGCAGCTACGCCGACACGGCCACGACCGCCACGCCGCCGGCAACCGCCACCGCGAGCTTCTCGGCCTGCGCCAGCGAAAACGGCACCTGCTCGTTCAGCGGCAAGCGTGAAGTCCGCTACGGCACCAGCACGCTCTACACCTCGAAGGTCGCAACCGGTCCGGTCAAGTGCACCAACGCCGTGTTCGGCGACCCGGCACGCGGCCAGGTGAAAGCCTGCTCGGTGTCGAGCGTGACGCAGTAATCGATTCACCGCACCATGAAAAAAGGCCGCTTCGAGCGGCCTTTTTTTATTGCGTCACACGCCGCTCGGCGAACACGGCCCGCTTGGAGATCACGAAGTTGAACATCAGCGCCACCGCCGAACCGGCCACGACGCCGAGGAACAGGTTCAGTGTGCTGTGGTCGGTGAACCAGAGCCAGGCCTGGTAGACGGCGACGTTGATGAAGCCGCCCACGCCGGTGAACGCGAGATAGTGCAGCCACTCGCGCACGGAGCCCGCATCCTGCTTCACGAACGTGAAGTGGCGGTTGACCTTCCACGTGACCGTGGCGGCCACGAGGAACGACACGATGCGTCCGCTCGTGGGCCCGAGGCCGAGTCCCTTGACGACGGCGTACAGGACGCCGAAATCGGTCACGAACCCCAGTGCCCCGACGAGGCAGAAACGGAAGAACTGCTTCAAGCCTTTTTCTCGCGCGTGGCCCCGACCGACGGCATGGTCAGGTAGGCCAGGCGCTTCATCTCGCGGCGGCCATGGGTGACGGTGTCGAGCACGAGGCCGCAGGTGAGCGCCAGGAAGGCCAGCAGCATCATGCTGGCGGCCAGCACGGCGGTCGGCAGGCGCGGCACCAGGCCGGTCTCGAGGTAGGTCACGATCACGGGGATCGACAGGCCGATCGACACCAGCGCCAGCAATCCGAACAGGGCCGAGAAGAACAGCAGCGGCCGCTCGTTCTTGAACAGCTTCGTGATCATCAACAGGATGCGGAAGCCGTCGCGGTACGTGGACAGCTTGCTGGTCGAGCCTTCCAGGCGCGCGCCGTACGGCGTGTCCAGTTCGCCGATCGGCATGCGCAGCTGCAGCGCGTGGACGGTCAGCTCGGTCTCGGTCTCGAAGCCGTTCGACAGCGCCGGGAACGATTTCACGTAGCGCCGCGAGAACACGCGGTAGCCCGACAGGATGTCCGTGAAGCGGTTGCCGAACAGGTTCGCGACGAAGCCCGTGAACAGGGCATTGCCGAAGCGGTGGCCGGCGCGGTAGGCGGCTTCCTCGGAATCGACGCGGCAGCCGACGACCATGTCCAGGTTTTCGTCGACGAGCTTGGCGATCAGCGCCGGCGCGCTCGCGGCGTCGTAGGTGATGTCGCCGTCGCACATCAGGTAGATGTCGGCGTCGATGTCGGCGAACATGCGGCGCACGACGTTGCCCTTGCCCTGCAGGGTCTCGCTGCGCACGATGGCGCCGGCGGCGGCGGCCACCTCGGACGTGCGGTCCTTCGAGTTATTGTCGTAGACGTAGATCCGTGCCTGCGGAAGTTCGCGCCGGAAGCCGTCGACGACGGCGCCGATGGCGGCTTCCTCGTTGTAGCACGGCAGGATCACTGCGATGTCGAGGCCGGCATATGCGGCACGGGCCGCTTCGATCGGCAATACGTTGGTTTTCAGTGTGGAAGGCATGCTGCGTCCTCGCGGCTGGTGCTGTGACTGTGACGGATGAAGTGATTACTGCAATTTGGTGAGCGCCGTCGCCTTGGCGGGCAAGCCCATATTGCGGACGGCCGCGATGTCGGGCCGGGCCGGGGCGACGGCGTCGTAGACTTCGGTGACGCCGGACCGGTACTGGTGCGGCAGGCTCTGGCCGAGACGGAAACCCGAATCGGCGCGCGCCAGCGCCTCGCGCATCTGGGCGCTGTGCGGATAGGCGTCCTTGCCGCCCTCGCGCACGATGACGACGTGCTGGACGCCCAGCCGGTGCAGTTCGGCCAGCACATCCGCGGTGTCGTGGTACTTCAGGGTGTACGTGGTGCCCATGAAATTCGAGTCGGCCAGCAGCTTCGACGCGCGCACGACGTAGCCGCGCAGCGCCTTGTCGTGCACCGCCATGTCGGCGATGAACCAGCCTTCGGTCGAGGCGCTGCCGTCGATGACGGTCAGCACGGATTTGGCGGCGGCCAGGCGGTCGGTCACGGCGGCGATGCCGGTGTCGGCCTTGGGCGCGCGCTGGACCAGGTGCACGATGCCCGGCACGGCCAGCACGACGGCCAGCGCCACCCCGGCCAGCTTGGGCGCGGGCACCCGCGCAAGCAGGCGTACCGCGCCGAGGACGGCCAGCACGACGACGGCCGGCAACGCGGGCGCCATATAGCGTTCGACGATGTCGACCGGCACCAGCGACTGCAGCAGCAACGTGGCCAGCACCAGGCTGATCGCGGCGCTGACGATCGTCCAGCGCAGCGGATCGGCGCGGCGGACGCGGAACTCGGCCACGACGGCGTACAGGGCCAGCAGGCCGCCGACCGGCGTCACGTTCCGGCCCAGGGTCTGCAGGTTATACAGCAGCGCCTTGGTCGCATACGGCAGGCCGGCCTGGTAATTGAAACCGTCGGCGGCGATCTTCGCCGTCAGCAGGTACCACGGCACGACGATGGCGGCGGCCAGCGCGGCGGCCACGTACAGCCGCACCGACAGCAGCAGTTTCCAGTTGGCCGTCAGCAGGATGTGGAAGACGGGAATGAACACGACGAGCCAGCCGTTGCCCTTGACGAGCACCGCCGTTGCGGCGAGCAGCGCGAACACCAGCGCGCTGCCCCAGCCGGGACGCATGCTGAACGCGATCCAGACGGCGGTGGCGGCGACCAGGCAGGCGGTCAGCGGCTGGTCCGCCATGAACATCACATCACCTTCGAACACGAGCGGCGTGACGGCGTAGATGAGCGCGCCGGCCAGGGCGGCGCGGCGGTCGGCGAGCATCGACAATGCCGCGGCGACGCCGATTGCCGGCAGTGCGGCGAACAGCACGTTGACGGCGAAGATCACCGGCAGGGTCGGCGGCAGCACGAGGAACACGAGGCCGAGGATGCCGTAATAGGCCGGCGGCCAGTGTCCGATCGAGATCTTCGGATAGTGGACGTAGAAATCGGTGGCCGCGCCCATCGGATTGCTGCCGAAATGGTGGGCGATGTAATCGGCGACAAAATAACCGTTGAGGAAGTGCGACGGTTCGTCCGCGCCGGAGAATCCGGACTGGTACGACTTCGCCACGAACACGGCCAGCGCGCCGACGAGAACGGCGCACAGATAAGCCAGGCAAAGGAACCGGGACGAGGGTTTCTTGAAAACCGCTTGCATGAATGTCGGGGAAAGGTCAACGATGGGACAGCGTCGCGAACTTTAGCATATTTGCAAGCTTTAAGAGCATCAAGTTTGATCCGTGTTGTATTTGCGAACGCTAACATCGCCAACAAAAAACGCCGTCCCCGGGCGGGAACGGCGTTGCGGCGCGGGCCGGTGTGACGGCATTACCAGATGATGACGCGCTCCTGCGGCGCCAGGTACATCTTGTCGCCCTGCTTGACCTTGAAGGCGTCGTAGAAGCCCGGCTGGTTGCGCAGCGTGCCGTTGGCGCGGAACTGGCCTGGCGAGTGCGGGTCGGTCTTCACCTGGACGATCTGCTGCTGCTCGCGCATCTTGGTGCGCCACACCTGCGCCCACCCCATGTACAGCCGCTGTTCGCCGCTCAAGCCGTCGATCACGGGGGCCTTCTTGCCCTTCAGGGAGATCTTGTAGGCCTTGAATGCGATTGCCAGGCCCGAGTTGTCGGCGATGTTCTCGCCCAGCGTCAGTTCGCCGTTCACGCGGTAGCCCTTGATCGGCTCGAACTGGTTGTACTGGTTGACCAGCATCTTGGTCTTGGCCTCGAAGTTCTTGTGGTCGGCCGCGGTCCACCAGTCACGCAGGTTGCCGTCGCCGTCGTACTGGGCGCCCTGGTCGTCGAAACCGTGGCTGATCTCGTGGCCGATCACGGCGCCGATGCCGCCGTAGTTGACCGCGTCGTCCGCGTTCGCGTCGAAGAACGGCGGCTGCAGGATCGCGGCCGGGAACACGATCTCGTTCATCTCCGGGTTGTAGTACGCGTTGATGGTCTGCGGCGTCATGCCCCACTCGTCGCGGTCGATCGGCTTGCCGAGTTTATTCAGCTCGCGGTTGTACTCGACGTCGCGCGAACGCATCACGTTACCCACCAGGTCGTCACGCGCGACGACGAGCGCCGAGTAATCCTTCCACTTGTTCGGGTAGCCGATCTTCGGCGTGAACTTCGCCAGCTTGGCCTGCGCTTCCTTCTTGGTGGCCGGAGACATCCAGTCCAGCTTGTCGATGCTCTGCCTGTAGGCGGCCAGCAGGTTCTTGACCAGCGCTTCCATGCGCGCCTTGCGCTCCGGCGGGAAGTATTCGCCCACGTACAGCTTGCCCAGCGACTCGCCCTGCGAACGCTCGATCGCGCCCACGCCACGCTTCCAGCGCGGTTCCATTTCCTTCACGCCCGACAGGGTCTTGCCGTAGAAGTCGAAGCGCTCGTCGACGAAGGCCTTGTTCAGGTAGCTCGCGTACGCGTCCACCAGGT
This sequence comes from Massilia sp., assembly GCA_045810485.1. Lineage (GTDB taxonomy): Bacteria > Pseudomonadota > Gammaproteobacteria > Burkholderiales > Burkholderiaceae_D > Telluria. Next base: position 7,476 of record JBJMVU010000186.1, read on the forward strand.
GCATCGTCAGGTAGGCCTTCCAGGTGTCCAGCGAGGTCTTGTTCGAGATCTCGGCGACGCCTTTCAGGTAGCTCGGCTGGCTGACGATCACATAGGTCGTCTTGCCGGCGATGCCGGTGGCCTGCAGGTAGCTGTTCCAGTCGTAGTCCGGTGCGACCTTGCCCATGTCGGCCAGCGGCACCTTGTTGTAGGCCTTGATCGGGTCGCGCAGTTCGACCTTGGTCCACTGCACCTTCGCCAGTTCGGTCTCGAAGTCGACGATGGCCTTCGCGTTGGCGGCGGCATTCTTGTCGCCGGCCAGCGCCAGGGTCTTCTCGACGTGCGTCAGGTACTTGGCCTTCGCGTCGGCGAGCTTGGCGTCGTCGGCCTTCAGGTAGTAGTCGCGGTCGGGCATGCCGAGGCCGCTCTGGTAGATGTCGGCGACGTACTTGGTCGAATCCTTGTTGTCCTGGTGGATGCCGAAGTCGTACGGCACGTTCACGCCCATCTTGCCCAGGTGCGCCAGCAGCGCGGGCAGCTCGGCCTTGTCCTTCAGCGCGGCGATCTTCGCCAGCTCACCGTTCAGCGGGGTGATGCCCAGTTGCTCCAGCTTCGCTTCGTCCATGAAGCTGGCGTAGTAGTCGCCGATGCGCTGGGCGTCGGTGCCCTTGGCCGGGTTGCCGGCGGCGGCTTTCTCGATGATGCCGCGCAGCTGCGGCAGGGTGTCGTCGCGCAGCTTGGCGAACGAGCCCCAGCTCGATTTGTCGGCCGGGATCTCGACCGTCTTCATCCACTTGCCGTTCAGGTAATCGTAGAAATCGTCCTGCGGGCGTACCGACGGTTCGATGTATTCGGTGGCGATGCCGGCCGACAGCGTCTGGCCTTTCTTGGCGGCCGTGTTCTTGGCGGCGGCGCCTTCGGCCGCATGGCCGGCGTTGGCAAGCAGCGCCAGGGTCACGGCGCTCAACAGGGTGTGCTTCTTCATCATCTCTTCATCTCCCTTGGGTTGTTATGGGTGGGATGGTGGGGCTGGCGGGGGTACCGCCGGCTTCGATTATCGCTGATGGCGATGCTTTTGTTACCGAATCTTTACCAGATCGTGACGCGCTGCTCCGGCGGCAGGTACATCTTGTCGCCTTCCTTCACGCCGAACGCCTCGTAGAACGCGGCCTGGTTGCGCAAGGTGCCGTTGGCGCGAAACTGGCCCGGCGAGTGCGGGTCGGTCTTCACTTGCACGATCTGCTGCGCCTCGCGCATCTTCGAACGCCACACCTGGGCCCAGCCCATGAAGAAGCGCTGGTCGCCGGTGAGGCCGTCGATGACGGGGGCCGGCTGGCCGTGCAGCGAGATCTTGTAGGCTTTATAGGCGATGGCGAGACCGGAATTGTCGCCGATGTTCTCGCCCAGCGTGAGCGCGCCGTTGACGTGGTAGCCCGGGAGCGGTTCGAAAGAGTCGTACTGCTTGACCAGCATGTCGGTCTTCGCCTTGAAACGCGCCTGGTCTTCTTGCGTCCACCAGTTGCGCAGGTTGCCGTCGCCGTCCGACTGGCTGCCCTTGTCGTCGAAGCCGTGGCCGATCTCGTGGCCGATCACGGCGCCGATGCCGCCGTAGTTCACGGCGTCGTCCGCGCTCGCATCGAAGAACGGCGGCTGCAGGATCGCGGCCGGGAACACGATCTCGTTCATGCGCGAGTTGTAGTAGGCGTTCACCGTCTGCGGCGTCATGCCCCACTCCTCGCGGTCGATCGGCTTGCCCAGCTTGTCGATGTTGCGGTTGTACGCGAAGGTCGCGGCGCGTTCCACGTTGCCGACCAGGTCATCCTTCTTGACAGTCAGGCGGGCGTAGTCGCGCCACTTGTTCGGGTAGCCGATCTTCGGCGTGAACCTGGCCAGCTTGGCCTGGGCTTCCTTCCTGGTTTCCGCGCCCATCCAGTCGAGCTGGTCGATCGATTCCCGGTAGGCGGCGAGGACGTTCCTGACGAGTTCCTCCATGCGCGCCTTGCGCTCCGGCGGGAAGTATTTGGCGACGTATTCGCGGCCCAGCGCCTCGCCCAGCGCGCCTTCGACGACGGACACGCCGATCTTCCAGCGCGGGCGGTTGACGTCCGCGCCGGTCAGCGTCTTGCCGTAGAAATCGAAGTCCGCGTCGACGAACGCCTTCGACAGGTACGGCGCGTATTCGCGCAGCAGCTGCCACTGGAAGTAGGCCTTGACGGTCTCGAGGTCGGTGGCGGCGAGCAGCTTGTCCAGGCCCTGCAGGTAGGTCGGCTGGCCGACGATCACGTAATCGGCCCTGTTGCCCACGCCGGCGGCGCCCAGCGCCGACTTCCAGTCGTAGCCCGGCGTCAGCGCGGTGAGCTGCGCCACGTCCATCTTGTTGTAGTTCTTGTTCGGGTCGCGCAGTTCGACCTTCGTCCACTGGATCTTCGCCAGTTCGGTCTCGAACGCGACGATGGCCCGCGCCTTCGCCTGCGCGTCCTTGTCGCCGGCCAGCTGCAGGATCGTCGCGACGTGCTGTTCGTACCTGGCCTTGGTCGCGGCCATCTTGGCGTCGTCCGCCTTCAGGTAGTAGTCGCGGTCCGGCATGCCGAGGCCGCCCTGGCGGATGTAGGTGGCGTACTTCGTCGACGCTTTCGCATCCTGCGCCACGCCGATGCCGTACGGCGTCGCGACGCCGATTCTGGTGAGGTGCGCGATCAGGTCCGGCACGCCCTTCTTGTCCTTCAGCGTGCGGATGCGCTGCAATTCTCCCGTCAGCGGCTTGTAGCCCAGCGTCTCCAGCTTCTTCTCGTCCATGAAGCTCGTGTACAGGTCGGCGATCTTCTGCACGTCGGTGCCGGTCTTCTTGTGCGGGTCCTTCTGGTCCGCTTCGATGATGCCGAGGAGTTGCGGCTGCGTGTCCTCGCGCAGCTTCATGAAGGTGCC
>JBJMVU010000187.1:0-6738 GCA_045810485.1 Massilia sp.
CAATGCCGTGGCGGAGAGCTTCTTTTCGAACCTGAAGAACGAATTGACGCACCACACGATCTACGAGGATCAGCAGTCAGCCCTGGCCGCCATCACCGATTACATCGACGTGTACTACAATCAGCGACGACTTCATCAGACGCTTGGCTATCGTACGCCGGCCGAAGTCGAAAAAATGCACAGGTGTACCTGATTTAACCTGTCCACCATACCGGTGCATCTCACTCTGACCCCGAATTTGGGAAATTTACGAGATGTAGTTGAAGAGGGACAGGCCCGACATTGTCTTGAACGACACCTGGGCCGCCTGCAGCGTCTGCTGCTGCTGGGTGTAGAGCGAAATCGCCTTCACCATGTCCAGGTCCTGCAGGCCGCTCAGCGTGGTCTGGTACTGGACGTTGAGGTCGTCGCCCGTGCTGTCCAGAGAATCGACTTCCTTCAGGCGCGCGCCCACCGAGGCTTGCACGGTCAGCACGTTGTCCAGCGCGTTCTTCATGTTCTGGCTGGCCGTGTTCAGGCTGTTGGCCAGCGCGGCCTTGCCGGTCGAGCCGTCGGACGGGCTGCGCAGCGTCTGGATCAGGTTCGTGATCGTCGTGAACACCGACTGTTTCTGGCTCGGCTGCACGCTGAACGTGTCGCCGTTGGCCGGCGCGCCCTTGACGTCGAACGAGATGCCGTCGAAGGCGATGGCGGCGCCCGCCGTGTACGGCTGGTTGCTCAGCACGGCGCTCGCGGGCGACGTCGAATTGTCCGTCACCGAGTACGTCGTCACGGCCGGCGTGCCCGTGACCTGGAACGCGATCCCGTAATCGTGGCCCGTCAGCTTGGTCGTGTCCGTCACGGCGCCCGGGGCGATGATGCCCGACCCCGTGTTGGTGCCGGCGGCCTGCGTGACGAAGGTGCCGTTGCCGGTGACGTTCGCTTCGAAGATGGCGCCGCCGCTTTCGCTGATCGCCATCTTGCGCGCCGACCCCACCTGCAGCATGCGCTGGCCCTGGTCGCCCTGGTACGTCGCGCCGGTCGGGGTCTGGGTGAACGGTTCCGTGGTCGTCTTGTAGCCGGAGAACAGGTACGTGCCCGTGCCGTCCGTCGTGTTGGCCGAGCCGAGCAGGTCGGCCATGCGCCCTTCCAGCTCGGTGGCGAGCGCTTCGCGGTCGCTCTGCGTGTAGCCGCCGTTGCCGGCGGTGACGATCAGCGTCTGGATGTCCTGGATCTGGCCCGAGACATCGGAGAGCGTCTTGTCGACCAGCGACAGCGACGATTTCGCGTTCGTGCGGTTGGTGCCGAACTGCGTGTTCATCGATTGCGACTGCGTCAGTTCGAGCGCTTTCGCCGAGCCGATCGGATCGTCGGCCGCCGACAGCATGCGCTTGTTCGTCGACAGCTGCATCTGCGTCTTGGCCATCTGGCCCTGCAGCGTGTTGATCTGCGAGGTCCCGGCCTGGTAGATCGCGTTGGTGCTGATGCGTAAGGTCATGGCGTGGTTCCGTTCCGATTAGTCGGCTCAGTGGCCGATCTGCAGCAAAGCGTTGAAGATCGTGTCGGCGATCTGCATCACCTTGCCCGACGCCTGGTAGGCCTGCTGGTACTTGAGCAGGTTGGCGGCCTCTTCGTCCAGGTTGACGCCGGAGACGTTGTTGGCGACGGCCTCCGCCTGCGTCAGCTGGGCCGCCGCGGCTTCGGCATTGGCCTGCACTTCGCGCGTCTTGTTGCCGATCGTGGACACCAGCGTGGCATACGCCGACTGGTACGTGGCTTTGCCGCCGTCGAGGATGTTCTTCGATTGCAGGTCGCCCATCAGGCCCGCGTTGCGGGTGTCGCCCAGGCCCGTGTTCGGCGCGATGGTGAACTTGTCGCCGTTGCCCGGCGCGCCGTTCATGGTGAAGCTCATGCCGGCCACCGTGTAGCTGGCGCCGTCCTGGAACGGCGGATTGGTGCCGGCCGGGTACGTCGTCGTCGAGCCGTTCACCGTCATGCTGACGTTTTGTCCCGCCGGGAAGCCGGCCAGCGTGCCCGTCGCCTTGTCGTAGGAGACGGTGACGGGACCGGCCAGCGGCGACGCCAGGTAGTTCTTGTCGACCGAACCCGCGCTGATCTTGCCCGTGCCGCTGTTGGTCAGCGGAACGCTCGTGGCGATCGGCGCGGCGGCCGCGATCTGCGCGCCGTCCGTCAGCGCCAGCTTGAAGTTGGCGGCGCCGTTCTGCGTCGGGCGCACGAGGAAGTTGTCGCCGGCGTCGGCCGCGCCCGAGATGTCGAACGCGAGGCCGTCGACGACCTGCGGCTGGGTCTGCGGGAACGGCGAGATCACCGTCTTCCTGTTGTCCGACAGGCGGTACACGTTGTAGTTCGTGCCGTCGAAGTCGACCTTGTAGTTGCTCGTCGTGAGCTGCGTGGCATCGACGACCGTCGCCTTGATGGCCGTCGTGCTCGTCATGTTGTTGTTGACGTTCTTCGTCACGTCGGCCGGCGCGATGCTGAAGATGTCGCCGCCGGGTTTGCCGTTGCCGTCCAGGCCGAGATGATTCTGGTCGTTCATCGACGTGGCCAGCGCGATCGCGACGCGGCCCAGCGAGTTCTGCGCCATGTCCAGCGACTGGCTGCGGAACTGCAGCACGGCGCCCAGTTCGCCGCCGGTGAGCGCGCTCTCGGCCATCGGCGTGATCTTGCCCTTGGTGACGTAACCGATCGTCACGCGGGTCTGGTCCGTCGGCGAATTCGTCGCCGCCAGCTCGAAGGAATTCACGCCGACGACGAGCGGCTGGCCGTTGCCGATCGATACCGTCAAGCTGTAGTTATCGCCCGGCACGACGGTCGCCTTGACCTGCTTGTTCAGGTCCATGATCAGCTGGTCGCGCTTGTCGAGCAGGTCGTTGGGCGGATTCAGGCCGCCGGCTTCCGTCAGCTTGCCGATCTGGTCGTTCAGCTGGGCGATCTGCTTGGCATACGTGTTGATCGTCGTGACGCTCGCGGTCAGCTGGGTGTTGACGCCCTTGCGGATCTCGTCCAGGCGGCCGGTCATGCTCTGGAAGCGGGACGCCAGCGTGTCGGCCGACGTCAGGAAGGAGCCGCGCGACGACACGCCCGCGCCGTCGCCCGTGAGGTTCTGCACGGCCGAGAAGAAATCCTGCAGCGCCGGCGACAGGCCCGACGTCGTGTCGGCCAGCAGGTTGTCGATCTGCTGCACCTGCTGCTGGTAGGCGTCCAGCCCGCTGCTCGACGCCTGGGCCGTGCGCACCTGCGCGTTCAGGAAGTCGTCCGAATAACGCTTGACCTGGGCGACCTGCGTGCCGGTGCCGATGTAACCGTTGGAGCCCCCCATCGAGATCGCAGTCGCCTGCACCACCACCTGGCGGCTGTAGCCGGCCACGTTGGCGTTGGTGATGTTGTTGCCGGTCGTCGCCAGGCCCGCCTGGGCGGCGTACAAACCGGTCTTGCCGATGCTGAGGAGGGACATGGTGGTTTTCTTTCTGCTAGGTCATTGACGGCAAATTCCGTCAAAACTTTATTCTTGTTCTTTTTGCATTACCCCGTTACGCCAGCGAATGCTTGATGATGCGCGACAGCTTGGCCGCGTACTGCGGGTCGGTCGCATAGCCGGCGCGTTGCAGGCCGTGCGCGAACGTGGCCGCGTCGCCGCCGTGCGCCAGCACTTTTTCGTAGCGCGGGTTGTTGCTCAGCATGCGGGCGTAATCCTTGAACGCGTCGGCATGCGACTCGTAGGCGCGGAATTTTTCCACGCGCGCGTGCGGCTTGCCGTTGATGTATTCGGTCGTGACGGCCGTCGCCACCTTGCCCTTCCAGCCCGGACCGGCCTTGATGCCGAACAGGTTGTTGCTCGAGCTGCCGTCCGCATTGCGGATCACGCGGCGGCCCCAGCCGGTTTCCAGCGCGGCCTGGCCCATCATGAATTTCGCGGGCACGCCCGTCACCTTTTCCGCTTCCTCGGCGGCGCCGGCCAGCTTTTCCTGGAACGCGCGCACGTGCGCCGGCTTGTTCGCGTAGTCGGTGCCGCGCGCGGCGCCCGTCACGCCGGCCGCGCCGCTTTTCCCGGTCAGCGCCGCGCCGTCGGTCGGCAGCGTGTCCGGATCGGCCTGCATGCGCAGCGCGGCGGCCCCGCCGGCGGCGCCCGCCTGCTGCTCGCCGCCGATGCCGAGCGCCTGCTTGTTCATGTCCTGCATCAGCTGCTGGCCCTTCTGCTGGACGGTCAGCTGGCGCACGAGGACGTCGGCCAGGCCGATGCCGCGCTTGGCCATCTTCTGGCTCATCTGCTGGTCCAGCATGCCTGTGAACGTCTTTGTTTCCTGGCTGTCCGTCATGCCGTCCTGCGGCGTCGCGTCGCGCATGCTCTTCATCATCATGTTGACGAACATGGATTCGAACTGCGTCGCGGCGCCCTTCAGCGCTTCCGGCGAGCCGGCTTTCGCAGACTGCTTGAGGTCGCCGAGGCTGTTGGTGTCGAGCGCAAATTTACTTGACAGGTCAGAAGTGGAGCCGAGCATGGTGGCCTCGATGGTTAGATGATCTCGAGTTCGGCGCGCAGTGAACCCGCGGCCTTGAGGGCCTGCAGGATCGCGAGCAGGTCTTGCGGCGTGGCGCCGATGGCGTTCATCGCCTTGACGACTTCGGCCAGCGACGCGCCGCCGTTCAGCATGATGACCTTGCCGGCATCCTTCTTGACGGACACCTGCGGCGTCTGCGTGACGACGGTGACGCCGCGCGAACCGGCCGGCGGCTGGCTCACCTGCGTGTCGGCGCCGATGCTGACGGACAGGTTGCCGTGGGCGATCGCGCACGGCTCGAGGGTCACGGCGCGGTTCATGACGACGGAACCGGTGCGCGCGTTGAGGATGATTTTCGCGGCCGCTTCGGACGGCTTGACGTCCATGCCTTCCAGCATGCCGAGGAAGCTGACGCGCTGGTCGCTCGACGACGGCACGCGCACGCGGATCACGCGGCCGTCCAGCGCCGTGGCGATGCCCGGGCCAAACTTGTCGTTGATCGCTTCCACGACGCGGCTGGCGGTGGCGAAGTCCGTCGTGTTCAGTTCCAGCTTGACCTGGTTGTCGGCGCCGAGGTTCGACGCGACGGCGCGCTCGACCGTGGCGCCGCCCGAGATGCGGCCGACGGACAATTGATTGACCTGCACCTGCGCACCGCCGCCCGACGCGCCCGCGCCGCCCACGAGCAGGTTGCCCTGGGCCATGCCGTACACCTGGCCGTCCGCGCCCTGCAGCGGCGTCATCAGGAGCGTACCGCCGCGCAGGCTCTTCGCGTTACCCATCGACGAGACGGTCACGTCGATCGTCTGGCCCGGCTGCGCGAAGGCCGGCAGCGAGGCCGTCACCATCACGGCCGCCACGTTCTTCAGCTGCAGCTGGGTGCCGGGCGGCAGGCTGACGCCCTTCTGCTGCAGCATCGCCGTGATCGACTGCACGGTGAACGGCGTCTGCGTCGTCTGGTCGCCGGTGCCGTCGAGACCGACGACGATGCCGTAGCCGGACAACTGGTTCTGGCGCACGCCGCCGATGCTGGCGAGGTCTTTCAGGCGCTCGGCGTGGGCGGTCGTGGCCATCAGGGGACCGAGCAGTGCTGCGCAGAGGGCGATGATTTTGAGGTTCATATCTAGTCAGTCGGGGTCAGAGCCCACCCGAGAAATTCGGGCTCTGACCCCACATTATCAAAATGGAAGCAGCGACTGGAAGAAGCGCGACATCATCGAGGTCATCTCGGCGCGGTCGATCTGGCTGTTGGTGCGGTATTCGACGCGCGCGTCGGCGACCAGGGTCGACTGCACGATATTGCCCGCCTGGATCGAATCCGGATTCACCATGCCAGAGAAGCGGATGAACTCGACGCCCTTGTTCATGGCGATCTGCTTCTCGCCCACGACGATCAGGTTACCGTTCTGCAGGACTTCGGACACCGTCACGCCGATCGTGCCCGTGAAGGCGTTCGACGCGGTCTGCGTGTCGCCGTCGGCGAACTTGGTGCCCGTGCTCGTGGCGATGTTGCCGCCGAGACGGCCCTGCAGCGGACCCGGCACGCCCACGCTGACGCTGCCCGACTTGTTGCCGGTGCTGGCGCCGCTCTTGTTGGCGGCCGTCTTCTCGACGATGTTGACCGTGAGCACGTCGCCGATATGGCGCGCGCGGCGGTCTTCGAACATCGGGCGGAACGTGTTGTTGTTGTAGATCGCGCCTTCCGTCTGCGTGCCGGCGTCGGCCAGCATCGGGCGCACGGACGTCGGACCCGTGACGATCGACGTCGGGGTGGCGGCGCAGCCGGCAAGCGCAACGGCGATCGTCGTCCCCGCGAAGGCGGGGATCCAAGCGGCGAGCGTCGCCTTGGCGGCGGTCGTCGTCCCCGCGAAGGCGGGGATCCAAGCAGCGAGCGTCGCCTTGGCGGCGGTCGTCGTCCCCGCGAAGGCGGGGATCCAAGTCTTAACAACCTTTTTCATAACTGGGAAATCTTCTGCAGCATCTGGTCGGAGGTGGTGATGGCCTTGCTGTTGATCTCGTCCGCACGCTGCGTCTGGATCATGTTGACCATCTCTTCGACGACGTTCACGTTCGACGTTTCGACAAAGCCCTGCATCAGGACGCCGGCACCGTTCGTGCCCGGGGTGCTGGTCTGCGCGGTGCCGGACGAGCCGGTCTCGGCATACAGGTTCTCGCCCAGCGATTCCAGGCCGGCCGGGTTGACGAAGTTCGACACCTGGATCGAGCCGATCTGCGTGGG
>JBJMVU010000188.1:0-22804 GCA_045810485.1 Massilia sp.
CACGCGCAGGCGCGCGGCGCCGGGCTGCAGGCGATACCAACCGGCCGCGAGGTCCGACACGACGCCGGCATCCGCGTCGCCCCGCACCACGGCATCGATGATCTCGGGATCCGTCCGGAACCGCACCCACACGGGAACGCCGTGCGCATCGAGATACCGGTGCGCCCACGAACCGCTCGGCACCGCGACGCGGCCATCGCGCAGCGCATCCAGCGTGGCCACGGGACTGCGGCCGGCGTCCACCACGACGGCGCCGGCCCGCATCCACGGTATCGTCGACACGTTGCGCCATGACGTGATGGTGGCCGGGTCCGCGGCCTTCACGACGGCCGCGCCCATGATGGCGTCGCAGCCCACGCGGTGCGCCAGCTCGCGGCGCGGGATCCAGCGCACGCCGAGCGCGAGGCCGAGATCCGACGCCACGAGCCGGCCCAGGTCGACGTACAGCCCGGCCGGCGTCCCGTCGCGCCGCGAGAACGGCATGTCGTCCGGCGCCGCGCAGATCACGAACTCGTTCGACGCCGCCATCTCCGGCAGGGTACGCGCCTCCGCGCCGGCAGCGGCGACGCAGGCCAGCGCGAGGTACCAACGCTTGCGAATCGGGGCCATGGCGGCCGCCTATTTCGCCGCGCCGGCGGTCTTCAGCGACAGGATGTACGCGGTCAGCTCCTGGATCTGCTGCTCGTCGAACGCGCCTTTCCATGCCGGCATGTTGAACGACCCGCGCTGCTTGCCGTTGGCGATGGTGTCCGCGACGTATTCCTTCGTGAGGTCTTCACGGCCCTGCAGCGACGCCGCCTTGCCGCCCGAGCCGGCGTTGCCGTGGCAGTAGACGCAGCTCTGGTTGAAGCGCTTCGCGCCCGCGTCGATCATGGCCTGGTCGGGCTTGGCCGGGCCGGAAATGGTCGGCGCGACGGCCATGGCGGCGGAAGCGCACAGCAGCTGGGCCGCGAGGGCGCAGGCGATGGGTTTGAACATGAGAGTCTCCTTGGTTATCGATCGTGGTGAAAGCGGGCGCCCCGCGCCCGCGTTAAAGATCAGTCGAGCGCGAACACGACCATCGCCGCGCCGCCCGTCAGCTGCTTCACGGCCGGGAACGCGGAGGCCATGAAGCCCGGCGCCAGCGAGCCCCAGCCGCTCGGCACGGCGATGTACTGCTTGCCGTTCACCGCGTAGCTGACGATGCCGCCGCGGATGCCGGAGCCGGTCTGGAACTTCCACAGTTCCGCGCCCGTGTCGGCGTCATACGCGTGCACGAAGCCCTGCGGATCGCCGTTGAACACGAGGCCGCCGCCCGTCGTGAGCACGCTGCCCAGGCCGGGCACCGGATACTTGACGCTCCATTTCAGCTTGCCCGTGAGCGGATCGCGGGCGTCGAGGCGGCCTTCGGCGGGACGGTCGGGCGGCGGCACCGCCTCGAGCTTGTCGACGCCGAGATACAGGCTCGCGATGCCCATGCCGGACGTCTCCTGCTTCGCCGGGATCACGTTCTGGCAGACTTCCATCGCGTTCGTGTACCACAGCTTCGTCTTCGGGTTGTACGCGCCCGCGTTGTAGCTGCGCGTGCCGAGCAGGTAAGGGCACAGCAGCGTCTCTTTCCCGACCGGCATCTCGCGCCGGCCGACGAGTTCTCCCGTCTTCGGGTCGATCGTCTTGACGAAGTTGTAGGTCTGGCTCAGTGGCCACACGTTTTCCAGCTTGCCGTCCGCCTTGTCCATCACGAACACGAAGCCGCTCTTGTTCAGGTGGACGACGACGTCCTTGCCGTCCTTCTTGAGCAGCAGGGCTTCGTACGTGGAGTCGTAGTCGAACGTGTCGTGCGGGATCTCCTGGCGATGCCATTTCAGCCTGCCCGTCTTCGGATCGAGCGCCAGCAGGCTCGCCGTATACAGGTTGTCGCCCTTGCGGCCGTCGCCGTAGAAGTCCGGCGCCGCGTTGCTCGTGCCGATGAAGAACGTGTCCGACGCGGCGTCGTACGTGCCCGGCATCCAGGCGCCGCCGCCGGCCACTTCACCCGTGTCGCCGGGCCAGCTGGCCGGGTCGTCGCGGATCGTGTCGAACGTCCACATCTTCGCGCCCGTGATCGCGTTGACGGCGTAGATCTTGCCGCGCTGCGCCTGGTCGCCACCCGTCGTGCCGCCGATCAGCACGTCGCCCGCCAGCACGGGCGAGGACGAGAACAGGCAGCCGAAGCACTTCTTCAGGTCCGTCAGCTGCGTGGACCAGACTTCCTTGCCGGTCTTGTCGGCGAGGGCGACGAAGCGGCCGTCCAGCGTGCCGAGATAAATGTGGCCGTGTCCCATCGTGAGGCTGCGGCCCAGCGACGCATAAAAGCTTTCGGAGGCGACGGCGGCCAGCTTCGGCTGGTAGTGCCACAGCGGCTTGCCGGTGGCGCCGTCCAGCGCGAACACGTGGTTGTTCGGGCCGACGTAGTACAGCACGCCGTCCTTGACGAGCGGCGTGGAGACGAGGCCGGACGTGATGTCGCCCGGCTGGTGGATCCACACGGGCTTCAGATTCTTGACGTTCCGCGTCGTGACCTGGTCCAGCGGCGAGTAGCGCCAGGCGTTGGACGTGCGGTGGTACTGCGTCCAGTTGGCGGCATCGTCGCGCTCTTCGTCGCCGCGGGCGGCCGACGGTTGCGCGAGGGAGAGGGCGAGCAGGAAGGCGGCGACGGCGGCCGCCGTGTTCGAACGGGTGGTCGGATGCATGTTGGGTTCCTCGGAAGGCGTTGGATGGATCACCACACGAAGCGGCCGCCGAGGGTCGCGTAGCGGGTATTGGTCGGCCGGGCGAACACGGGGTTCAGCGAGAACGTCGAGCGCGCGAGTTCGGCGTACACCGTCACGTGCGGATTCACCGCGTAATAGGCGCCGGCGATGCGCGATTGCGCCAGGTGGCCAAGCGTCGCGGCCGTGTCGTCGATGCGCGTGCGGCCGTAGCTGGCGCGCAGCGACAGCGCATCCGTCGCATGCCACACGACCTGGGCGAAGCCGCCGCGGCTGCGGCGTTCGCGGCCGGCGGCGTCGAGCGCGTCGACGTCCTGCATCAGCACGGAGCCCAGGCCATCCGCCTTGAAGCCGGACAGGTGGAAGTTCAGCGGGCCCACGTCGACCGTCGTGCCGGCCGAGACCCCGCGCGTGTGCACGCTGTCGTGCACGCCATCGTGCGCGCACGCGGCGCCGCCCGCGACGGTGCAGTGGCGCGCCGTCTGCCACGTGAAGTCGCCATACAGCTTGAACTTCGCGCCGCCCAGCTGGTCGTTGTAGTACACGCCGCCTTCCACGCGCGGGGCGTTGGTCTGGTCCGCACCGGCGCCCGTGAACACGTTGCGGATCTGGCTCGGGTCGTACACCGCCACCGAGAACGACAGCGGCGCCGTCTTCGGCGAGTTGTAGCGCAGGCCCGCGTTGAAGTTGGTGTACATGTAGCCCGCGTTGAAGCTCGCGGCCAGCGCATTGGTCGTGTTGGCGACGTCGTAGCCGGTCAGGCCGCCCGCCAGCACGGACGCATCGGCCAGCACGGGCTCCGCCTGGTAGATGCCGTAGGCCTTGCCGATCACGATCTCGCCCCAGGATGCCGACGCCTTGGCCCACATCTCGCGCGGGTCCAGCGCCTTGCTGCCCGTGTTGCCGACGTTGCCCGCGTTGCGGAAGTTGCCTTCGCCGGACTGCGAGTTGATGTACAGGCCCACGCGGCTGCTGTACGTGACGCCGTCGATGGCGGGGGAGGTCACGGTGAACGCGAACAGGCTCGGGGTCGTGCCCGACGTCATCCGGAAGCCGGTCGTGCCGGCATTGTCGCCGTTCTGGCGGTGCGCCTGCACGATGATCCAGCCGTCGGTGCCGAGCTTCCAGCCGCCCGGCGTTTCAAATTCCACGGCGGCGTGGGTGGATCCCGTGGCAGCGCAGGCCAGCAGCGCCAGCAGTGCTGGACGCAGCCGCAGGTGGGTCTTGTGTGTCTCTTTCATGTCGTCTCCATTGATTGTTGTAGGTGCTGCGTTGTTCGCATCTGCAAAAACGGTGCCACCACGCCGCGTCCCTCTTGCGGGGCCGCGCGCGGCCGTTCGCGCTGAAACAGATGTCGCAGGCGGACGGCCGGCGCGTGCGACAGATGGCGCGTCCGCGGGCCCGGAACGAGCTCCAAACGACCCCTTCCGCCCGTCGCGACGGGCAGACAGGGCATGGCATCGAATTTGCTCAATGGGTGGATGCATGCACCAACCCACAGACAAGGAGACAGCAACATGCAGCCGACACGGGAACACCTGCTCTGGATGTACGAGAAGATGGTCGAGATCCGCGAGTACGAAGAAACGATGGCGAAGGTTTACCTCGAGGGCAAGCTGCCCCCGAAGATCCAGAAGGGCCTCGCGTTCGACATTGGCGCCGGCCCGGTGCCGGGCGAGATGCACCTCGCCGCCGGCCAGGAGCCGGTCGCCGTCGGCGTGTGCGCCCACCTGGGCAACGACGACAGCGTCGTCGGCGCGCACCGCTCGCACCACTTCGCCATCGCCAAGGGCGTGCCGCTCGACGCGATGACGGCCGAGATGTTTGGCAAGGACACGGGCCTGGGCCGCGGCAAGGGTGGCCACATGCACCTGTTCCACGTGCCGACCAAGTTTTCGTGCAGCGGTATCGTAGGGGCCAGCGCGCCGCAGGCCTGCGGCGCCGCGCTGGCCGCGCGCAAATTGGGGAAGGATTGGGTCGCGATCGCGTTCTTCGGCGAAGGCGCCGCCAACCAGGGCGCGTTCCACGAGGCGCTGAACCTGGCCGCCGTGTGGAAGCTGCCGGTCGTCTTCGTCTGCGAAGACAACAAGTACGGCATCTCGGTCGAGAAATCCGTGTCCACGTCGGTGGCGTCGAACGCCGTGCGCGGCGCCGCCTACGGCATGCCGGGCGTGCTCGTCGAGCGCAACGATGCCGTCGAGGTGTACGCGGCCGCCGGCGCCGCCATCGCCCGCGCGCGCCGCGGCGAAGGCCCGACCCTCATCGAAGTCAAGACCGACCGCTACTTCGGCCACTTCCAGGGCGACCCCGAAACCTACCGTCCAAAAGGCGAAAGCGCCGCGCTGCGCCAGGACGATCCGATCGTGCGCCTCGGTGCGCGTCTGCGTACGGAAGGCCTGCTCGACGAGGCGCAGGACCGCGACCTGCGCCTGGCGATCGCGGGCCGGGTCGAAGCGGCGTTCGCGTTCGGGCGCAACAGCCCGTATCCGGATCCGATGGACGCCCTGAAACACGTTTTTGCCAACTGAGCGCCGAATGAATAAGGAGACCCACATGCAAAGCAACAGCAAGAGCGCAGTGCGCACGCTCACCATGGCGCAGGCCATCGCCGAGGCCATCGGCCAGGAGATGGAACGCGATTCGTCCGTCTTCGTGATGGGCGAGGACATCGGCAAGTACGGCGGCATCTTTTCCGCCACGACGGGCCTGCTCGACCGCTTCGGCCCGGAACGCATCATGGAGACGCCGATCTCGGAAACCGCGTTCATGGGCGCGGCCGTCGGCGCCGCCGCGGAAGGGCTGCGGCCCATCGCGGAACTGATGTTCGTCGACTTCTTCGGCGTGTGCTTCGACCAGATCTACAACCACATGGCGAAGAATTCGTACATGTCGGGCGGCGCGCTGAAGCTGCCGGTGGTGATCACGACGGGGATCGGCGGCGGCTACAACGACGCGGCCCAGCACTCGCAATGCCTGTACGCGAGCTTCGCCCACATGCCGGGCCTGAAGGTGGTCGTGCCGTCCAACGCGTACGACGCGAAAGGCCTCATGGCCCAGGCGATCCGCGACGACAATCCGGTCGTGTTCTGCTACCACAAGGGGATCATGGGCCTGTCGTGGATGTCGTACTTCGAGGGCAGCACGAACGCCGTGCCCGAGGAAGCCTATGCGATCCCGTTCGGCGAAGCGCGCATCGTGCGCGAGGGCCGCGACGTCACCATCGTCACCCTCAGCCAGATGGTGCAGAAGGCCGCCATCGCGGCCGAGCAGCTGGCGCAGGAAGGCATCTCCGTCGAGGTGCTCGACCTGCGCACCATCGTCCCGCTCGACCGTGCCGGCGTGCTGGCGTCGGTCGCGAAGACGGGCCGCGTGCTGATCGCCGACGAGGACTACCTGAGCTTCGGCCTGTCCGGCGAGATCGCCGCGCTCGTCGCCGAACACCTCGACACGATCCAGTTGCGCGCGCCCGTGAAGCGACTTGCCGTGCCCGACGTGCCGATCCCGTTCAGCCGTCCGCTCGAACAGGCCGTCATCCCGCAGGTGGACGCCATCGCCGACGCCGTGCGCGCCCTGATGCGTGCGCAACCCATCCATCAACAACAACTTCAAGGAGCACAAGCATGATCGACGTGAAACTGGACGGCGCCGTCTGGGACGATGTGGAAGAGGGCACGGAAGCCCTGCTGCAGGACTGGCAGGTCGAGGTGGGCCAGCAGGTGGCCGCTGGCCAGACGCTCGTGGTCGCGGAACTGGTCAAGACGACGCACGAGGTGACGGCGCCCGCCGCCGGCCGCCTGGCCGCCATCGAGGTCGCCGCGGGCGACACGTTCGGCCGCCACACCGTGCTGGCCAGGATCGAGGGGTAGGCCATGGACGCCGTGACCGTACCCGCGACGGTGCCGCTGACGGGGATGCGCGGGGCCATCGCACGCAATATGGAGCAGGGCTGGCGCGTGCCGCGCGTGGCGCAGTCGGTCGAGGTCGACGTGTCCGCGCTGCAGGCCCTGCGCGCGGCCGCGCCCGAGGACGAGCGGGTCAGCCTGACGGCCTACGTGCTGCGCGCCGTCGCGCTGTGCCTGCGCGACCATCCGCGCCTGAACGCAAGGATGCGCGAGAAGGACATCGAGCTGCTGGATGACGTCAACCTGGGCCTGGCCGTGAGCCTGGACGACGGCTTGATGGTGCCGGTGCTGCGCAACGCCGACCGCAAGAGCGCGGCCGAGCTGGGGCGCGAGGCGCGCACGCTGGCGGAAGGCGCCCGTGCCGGCACCTTGTCGGCCGGCAGCTACCAGCGCGGCACATTCACCGTGACGAACCTGGGCAATACCGCCATCGACAGCTTCACGCCGATCATCAACAGCCCCCAGGTGGCCATCCTCGGCGTCACGCGCGTCGCGAACCGGCCGGTGGCGCGCGGGAACGAGGTCGCCGTCGCGCCGATGATGGGCCTGCACCTCGTGTTCGATCACCGCGCCGTCGACGGCTTCCCTGCCGCGCTGTTCCTGACGGACCTGAAACGGCGGCTGGAAGCCGCGAAGGAGTTGTAATGGATGCCCGGATGGTCTTCATCGACACGGTCACCTCGTACGAGGAACAGGCGTGGAACGCGGCGCAGCTGCGCGACCCCGTCACCGAGCCGCGCGTGCGCCTGTGGACCTACCGGGTTCCCGGCGTCGTGCTGGGCTGCTCGCAGGCGGCGCTGCGCGAGCGGCTCGTGTCCGGCCACGCGCTGGCCGGCTCCGTCGTGCAGCGCGGCTCGGGCGGCGGCGCCGTGCTGACGGGGCCCTGGATGGTCAGCGCCTCCGTCGTGCTGCCGCCGGACCATCCGCTGCTCGGGCGCAGCACGCTGTCGAGCTACCGCTGGCTCGGCGCGCTGCACGCCGGCCTGCTGCGCGACGCCGGCATTCCCGCCTACGCGATCCCGCCCGAGGAGGTGCGCCTGCGGCCGGGCGACGCGCGCCTGAAGTGGGCCTGCTACGGCGGCCTGTCGCCGTGGGAGGTCGTCGTCGGCAACCGCAAGATCGTCGGCCTGGCCCAGTTGCGGCGCCGCACCGGCGTGCTGATGACGTCGGGGACGCTGATCGCGCCGCCCGACTGGTCGCTGCTGTGCGGCGCGCTGGGGCAGGAAGAAGGCGACGCGGCGCTGCTGGACGACTGCACGACGTCGTTCGCCCAGCAGCTCGGCGCGCCCGTGCTGGCGGAAGTCGTGGCCGAGCGCCTGCACCACATGCTGACCGACGTATTGGGCGCCGCGTCCGATGTATTGCCGCCGCGCCCGCCCGTCCCCGCGCCGGAGCGCTTTTCCACCTTATCCCACTGAAAGAGGTTTCACGATGAAAGATCAACCATCGAGCGCATGCACCGGCATGCGCGTGCTGCCCAAGGTCGTCACCGTCACGCGCCGCGGCTTCCTGCGCGGCGGCGCCATGGCCGTCGGCGCGGCGGCCGCCGGTCCGGCGGCGCTGGCGGCGTCCGGCGGCACTCACCTGGCGCAGGACTTCCCCACCTTGGGCGCGGCCACCGCGCAGACCCTGTTGCGCATGGCGCGCGACGTCTTCCCGCACGACAAACTGGCCGACCGCTACTACATCGAGGCGATCCGGCCGTTCGAGCGCGCGGCCGCCAAGGATGCGAAACAGGCGGCCCTGTTCCGCGACGGCGCGCGCGACCTGGACAAGGCCGCCATGAAGCGCTTCGGCAAGCCCTACGCGGCCGTGAAGCGCGAGCCGGAGCGCGTCAGCCTGCTGAAGGCGATCGAACCGTCGCCGTTCTTCCAGAAGGTGCGCGGCGAGATGGTGACGAGCCTGTACGACAACAAGGCCGTGTGGCCGCTGCTCGGCTACGAAGGATCGTCGTGGGAACAGGGCGGCTACATCAACCGCGGCTTCAACGACATCGACTGGCTGTAAGCGCCCAGGACACATGACAAGACAGGAGACGGCAATGACCAAGAAAATCGAACCGGGCGACGAGGACGCGATCGTGATCATCGGCTCGGGCGCCGGCGGGGCCACGCTGGCCAACGAACTGGCCCAGCGGGGCATCGACAAGATCGTGATCCTCGAAGCGGGGAAGCATTTCACGCAGGCGGATTTCGAAAACGACGAGTGGGCCATGTTCAACAAGATCTCGTGGCTCGACAAGCGCATCTCGGCCGGCGGCTGGCACCACACGAAGACGTACCCGAACCTGCCCGCATGGATCGTCAAGGCGGTGGGCGGATCGACCGTGCACTGGTCCGGCGTCGCGCTGCGCTTCCAGGAACACGATTTCCGCACGCGCAGCATCTACGGCAAGGTCGACGGGGCCAATGTCCTCGACTGGCCGATCTCGCTGGCGGAGCTGGAGCCTTACTACGAGCTGGCGGAAAAGAAGATGGGCGTCGCGGGCACGCGCGCGAGCGGTTTGCCGCCGATGCCGGAATCGAACCAGACCAAGGTCGTGGCGGCCGGTGCGCGCAAGATCGGCTACAACAAGATCATCCGCCCCGTCGCATCGAACTCGCAGCCGTACGACGGGCGCCCGGGCTGCCAGCAGATCGGCTTCTGCATGCAGGGCTGCAAGGTCGGCGCGAAATGGTCCACCCTGTACACGGAAGTGCCGAAGGCGCTGGACACGGGCCGCGTGGAACTGCGCCCGGAAAGCATGGTGCTGCAGATCCAGCACGACAAGACGGGCAAGGTGAACGGCGTGCTGTATGCCGACAGCCAGGGGCGCCACGTGCTGCAGAAGGCGCGCCTCGTGGCCGTCGCCGGCAACTCCATCGAGTCGCCGCGCCTGCTGCTGAATTCCGCCTCGGCGATGTTCCCGAACGGCCTCGCGAATTCGTCCGGCCAGGTGGGCCGCAACTACATGAACCACGCGACGGCGGCTGCGGTGGCGATCCACAAGAAGCCCGTGTACATGAACCGCGGCTTCGACATCGGCGCCGTCGTGGCCGACGAGGTGGCGCTGAACACGCGGCGCGGCTTCAACGGCGGCTACTACCTGGAAGGCCTCGCCCTCGGCCTGCCGTACACGGCGGCCTTCATGAAGCCGGGCGGCTGGGGCAGGGACGTGACGTCGGCGCTGGAGATGTACGACCACATGACGGCGGTGTGGGTCTGCGGCGAAGACATGGCGCGCGAACAGAACGGCATCACGCTGCACCCGACCGAGAAGGACCAGTACGGCCTGCCCATCCCGATCGTGTCCAAGACCTATCACCGGAACGACGAGGCGATCGCCGCGCACGGCCTGGTGCAGTTCCGCAAACTCTCGGAGGCGGTGGGCGCCACGCGCGTGATCGACATGCCCGCGTACCCGGCCAGCCACAACCTCGGCACGAACCGCATGAGCGAGCAGGCGCGCGACGGCGTCGTCAACAAATGGGGCCGCACCCACGACGTCAAGAACCTGTACATCTCGGACGGCAGCCAGTTCGCGTCGAGCTCCGCGGCCAATCCCACGCTGACCATCGTCGCGCTGGCGATCCGGCAGGCCGAGCACATCGCCGGCGAGCTGCAGCGCGGCGCGGTGTAAGGCCCGGACGCCTGGTGCGGATAGTTTCACCGGCGGTTGGGAGCGGGCCGGGTGGTCCGCTCCTTTTTTGACGAATGGAGCAGCGATGAAGTCGAGTACCAGCAAAGAGACCGGGGCGGCCAAGACGAGCCGCATCCCCATCAAGATCGTGCCGGCGGAGCGGTTGCCGAAGCCGGACTGGATCCGCGCGCGGGCGCCGGCGGCGTCCTCGCGGTTCGCCGAGATCAAGGCCATCCTGCGCGCGAACGCGCTGACCACGGTGTGCGAGGAAGCGAGCTGCCCGAACATCGGCGAATGCTTCGGCAAGGGCACGGCCACGTTCATGATCATGGGCGACAAGTGCACGCGGCGTTGCCCGTTCTGCGACGTGGGCCACGGCCGGCCCGATCCGCTCGACCCGGAGGAACCGGAGCGGCTTGCGCGCACGGTGGCGGCCCTGGGCCTGCGCTACGTCGTGATCACGTCCGTCGACCGCGACGACCTGCGCGACGGCGGCGCGGGCCACTTCGCCGCCTGCATCCGCGCGGTGCGCGCCGCCACGCCCGCGACGCGCATCGAAGTGCTCGTGCCGGACTTCCGCGGCCGGCTCGACGCCGCGCTGGCCGCGCTCGAATCGGCGCCGCCCGATGTCCTGAACCACAACATCGAGACGGTGCCGCGCCTGTACGGACCCGTGCGGCCCGGCGCCGACTATGCGCATTCGCTCGCGCTCCTGGAGCGTTTCAGGGAGTTGCACCCGGACGTCAAGACCAAGTCGGGCCTCATGCTGGGCCTGGGCGAGACCGACGACGAGGTCGAGGACGTGCTGCACGACCTGCGCGCGCACGGCGTGGACATGGTCACGATCGGCCAGTACCTGGCGCCGTCGGGCGCGCACCTGCCCGTGCGCCGCTATGTCACGCCGGACGCGTTTGCGCGCCTGCGCGACGTGGCGGAGGCGCTGGGATTCGCGCATGCGGCCGTGGGGCCGCTCGTGCGGTCGAGCTACCACGCGGACGTGCAGCACGCGCAAGCGGACC
The DNA here is from genome assembly GCA_045810485.1 of Massilia sp. Taxonomy (GTDB): domain Bacteria; phylum Pseudomonadota; class Gammaproteobacteria; order Burkholderiales; family Burkholderiaceae_D; genus Telluria. Next base: position 11,270 of record JBJMVU010000188.1, read on the forward strand.
TGGATCGCGGCTGGCTGTTCGGCGCCAGCGATCCGCTGGACGACCTGCAGCCGTTCCGCGCCGCGCCCGAACACGCAGGATGAGTTTTCAGTTCATAAATGGAGTACCATAAACCGTAAGTACACGACCGGCAAACCATGAGTTGCCGGCGCTGCAGGAGACGACGATGACGAACGAGGCACAGAACCAGCATATCGACAACGTGATGTCGGTGGCCACGCGGGGCGCGGCGGCGCACTCCGTGAACGACTTGATCCACAATTCGTGGCGCCGCTGCGTGAACGACTACGGGCTCGATCCGGCGCGCCCGAAGGCGCCGCACATCGTGACGTCGGCCACGCTGCGCGCGCACCAGGAGCAGATCGAGGAGTTCATGCAGGTGGCCCGCGTGGGCATGGAGCAGATGTACAAGCGCGTCTCCAGCCTCGGCTACGTGCTGCTGCTGACGGATGCGCAGGGCGTCGCCGTCGACTACATCGGCAACGATACGCAGGCCCATGAGCTCAAGAAGGCCGGCCTGTACCTGGGCGCGGAATGGAGCGAACGGTCGGCCGGCACCTGCGGCGTGGGCACCTGCGTGGCCGAGCAGACGGCGCTGACGTGCCACCGGGACGATCACTTCGATCCGACCCACATCCCGCTGACCTGTTCCGCCGCGCCCCTGTTCGACCCGGAAGGCAAATTCCTCGCGGTGCTCGACATGTCCGCGCTGACGTCGCCCACGTACAAGGAAAGCCAGCACCTCGCGCTGCACCTGACGATGATGTATGCGGAAATGATCGAGGACGCGAACTTCCTGCGCCATTTCCGGGACCGCTGGATCCTGCGCCTCGGCACCGCGTGGGCCCTCGTCGAGGTGAGCGGCGAGATCATGCTGGCCTGCGACGACGACGGCGTCGTGGTCGGTGCCAACACGGGCGCGCGGCGGCTGTTCGGCCGCGCGGCGGGCGACATCGTCGGCCGGCCGCTCACGGCGCTGTTCGACCTCGGCCCGGACGATTTGCTGCGCCTCGCGCGCGCCGGCACGATGGGCGAACGCTCGCTCGTCACGCGCGGCTCGAACCAGATGTTCTATGCGAGCGTGAAGGCGCCGCGCCAGCGTCCCGCGGCGCGCAACGTCGTCGTCGTCGAGTCGGCGGACGGCGCCGCGCCGGCCCATCATCCGGAACTGGATTGCCTGGCCGGCGACGACAACACCATGCGCCGCCTGCTGGACCAGTCCAAGCGCCTGCTGAACCGCAAGCTGAACATCCTGATCCACGGCGAGACGGGCACCGGCAAGGAAGTCATCGCCAAGGCGCTGCACCGGTCGAGCGTGCGGGCCGACAAGCCGTTCGTGGCCGTGAACTGCGGGGCGATTCCCGAGTCGCTGATCGAAAGCGAATTGTTCGGCTATACGGCCGGCGCGTTCACGGGCGGCCGCACGAAAGGCATGAAGGGGCTGATCCTGCAATCCGACGGCGGCACCCTGTTCCTCGACGAGATCGGCGACATGCCGCTGCACCTGCAGACCCGGTTGCTGCGCGTGCTGTCGGAAAAGGAGGTCCTGCCGCTGGGCGCCGATAAACCGGTGCCCGTGGACCTGACCGTGATCGCCGCATCGCACCGCGACCTGCGCAACCTGATCGGCGCCGGCAGCTTCCGCGAAGACCTGTATTACCGCCTGTGCGGCGCGACCCTGCACCTGCCGGCGCTGCGCGACCGCGCCGACAAGCGCTACCTGATCGAAAAGGTGCTGGTGGAGGAGGGCGAGCTGCTCGGCATGGATGCGCAGCTGTCGCTGGACGCCATGCACGCGATGCTGTGCTTCGCGTGGCCGGGGAACATCCGCCAGCTGCGCAACGTGCTGCGGTTCGCGCTGGCCGTGTGCGATGGCCGGATCATCAGGGCGGCCGACCTGCCGCAGGAACTGGGCGAGCAGTTTGCCGGCATGCCGGCCGCGCCCGCGCTGCCGGTCGTCGCGTCCGGCGGCGAGGATTGCGAGGCCGCGCCGCTGCTCGACGCGCTCGTGCGCCACAAGTGGAGCGTGACCAAGGTGTCGGAAGAGCTGAACCTGGCCCGCGCCACCGTGTACCGCTACATGAAGAAGTACGGCATCGTCCCGCCGAACCAGCGCTAGCCGTCACGCGAAGCCCGCCTGGAACGCATCCCAGACGGGCCCCGTCCTTGCCGCCACCCAGCCGAGCGACACCACCGCCACGCCCAGCGCGACGAGCCGGCGCGTCCGTCCGTCCTCGCCAGGAACGACGCGGCGCGCCCCCGCCAGCAGCAGCCACACGGCGCCGCCGACGAGCAACTGGCCCGCTTCCACCCCCACATTGAACGAGACCAGCGACGCGACGACGTTCGGTCCCGTGTCCGACAACAGCTCACGCAGCCCGACGGCGAGGCCGCAGCCGTGGACGAGGCCCACAATGAACGTGAGCGCCGGTGCGCCGCCGCGTTCCCGCTTCCCCAGCATCAGCAGGGCGGTGCCCAGCACGGACAGCGCGATGAGCAGTTCCACGCCGGGGATCATCCACGCGCGGTCGGGCAGCAGGCCGCAGAAGCTGGCCGCGATCGAGCAGGCGTGGCCCACGCTGAACGCCGTGATGCGCAGCGCGATGGCGCGCGCCCGCGACGCGCCCGCGACGAGGCAGACCACCAGCAGCAGGTGGTCGAAACCCTCGAGGATGTGGGCGGCGCCCGCGTGGATGAACTGCCAGGCCGACAGCCACGGCGGCGGATTGACGTCGACCGGTGCGTCGTCCATGCGGTACTGGTCGGTCGCGCCCGCGCGGTGCGACAGCAGGATCGTGTTCAGCGGCGCGTCGGAGAGCTTCCCCGGGGCGAGCGTGCCGCCAAAGCGGAACGCCGAAGGGCGCACGCCCGGATAGGCGATGGCGGCGTCCAGCACGACGTCGCCGATGTCCGGCATGCTGGCGGGCAGCGGCGTGGCCTCGCGCGCGGCCGCGCGCGCCTGCGCGGGCGTGGCGAACGGCGGCACGCTGCCTTTCACGTGGACGGCGGCCGCCAGCACCAAGGGGCGCACGGCACGGCCCGCGACGGACACCGTGTGCGCGGCGGCGAGCGCCCGCGCCGCCGCCAGCGCACCGACGGCGGCCGTGTCGACGTAATAAAACCACTGGCCGCTTTCCTTTCTCGCGACGACGTACGGTGCGCCCCCTGCCTGGGCAACGGGCGCGATGGACACGCGGTAGTACGCGGTCATGCCGGCATCGTCGTACGTGAAATGCACGACCCGCACGTTGACCCTGCCGTCGAAGTGCGCCCACGCGCTGCCCGGCAGGCATACGGCGACGAGGACCGCGGCGCAGACCGCGGCAAACTTCGCGGCCAGCACCGCCATCGTCGCCGTCTTCATTTCGCGGGGAAGCGTGGGTCCCACAGGACGCGTTTGGCCGTCTTTTCGTAGGCCATGCCCTTGGGCGTGCTGACGATTTCCAGCTGCATGCCCCACGGCGCGAGGAAGTACATCCACGTCAGCCCGGCCGCCGGGCCTTCCGTGAACGTGCTCGGCGCGCCCAGCGTGCGCACGCCTTTCGACTTGAGGTACGCGACGGCCTTGTCCATGTCGTCGACGTAGAACGCGAGATGGTGGCCGCCCACGTCGCTGTTGCGGGGCGGCGTCTTCGCCTGGCCCGGCGCCGCATATTCGAAGATTTCCAGGTTGGCGCCGCGGCCGCAGCGGACCATCTGGAAGCGCCTGATCTCGGCGCGAGGGTTGACGTTCAGGTGCACGTTCATCCAGTCGTCGGCGAACTTGAAGGAACCGAGCTTGATCGATTCCTCGCAGCCGATGACGTCGACGAAGAAGCGCACCGCCTCGTCCATGTTCGGCACCGTGATGCCCAGGTGCTGGGCGCCCTGCATGCCGGGCATGGCGGCCTGGGCGCCGAACGGCAGGGCCAGCGCGAGGGCCGCGCCGGCGAGAGTGTGTTTGAATCGCATGCTGTCTCCTGATGATGGTGGTTGTATGCGCCGCGAGGGCGGCATGCTATCGAATAGCAAATTACAAGCCAGGCCAGCGCCAGGGCGGCACGCCCGTGCGCCCGCCGCGCGACGGCCGCGCGCGGCGGCACATCTGTCGCAGGACGGACGTTTGTCGCAGGGCGCGGCTGCGGCCCGGCTTATGTTTTTCGGGCCGGCGCTGTAGACTGGACGGCCAAAGGAGAAGCGCATGGATGACCTGACGAGAGCCGACATCATCAAGACGAGCTGGGGGATACACCACGTGGTCGAGGAGCGCCTGCTGGGCCACCCCGCGACCCGGGACTCCCACGACTGGCTCGACAAACAGCGCCTGCTGCTGGCCGACATGGCGATCCACCTGCTGCAGACCGCCCTGAAGCCGGGCGAGATCGAGCTCGACAAACTCCGCAACAACCTGCACGCGGTCCTCACGATCTCGGACCAGTTTCTCCCGCACGCCGGCCTCAAACAGGCGACCGGGAACCTTTACGGCGGGGAGTGAGTCCGTAAAAGATGATAAAGTGCTGGCCCCGGCATGTGCCGGCAGCCCATCATCCAATGAATCGCATGAGAGATTTCGCGCCCGACGCGGCGGACGCGGCGCCGTTCGACGCCGCCTTCCTGCACGATCCGTATCCCACCTACCGCCGCCTGCGTGATGCGGGACCGGTGCTGTGGCGTGACGACGTGTTCCAGGGCGCGTGGGTGCTGACGCGCCATGCGGACATCGAGCTGGCGCTGCGCGACCCGCGCTTTTCGTCGCAGCGCACGGGCGGCTGGGTCAAGCGCATTCCCGGCGTCGACGCGAGTTTCTCGGGACGCCGCGCGCAGGCTGGACTGGACGCATTCCAGCGCCTGTTCGGCAGCGCGATGGTCTTCCTGGACGGCGATGAGCACCAGCGCGTGCGCAAGGCGATGGCGGCCGGGTTTCATCCGACGCTGATCCGTACGCTGCGGGCCGACGTCGAGCGGCTCACCGACGAGCTGCTCGACGGCCTGGATGCGCGCGCCGGCTTCGATTTCATCGCGGAAGTCGCGCGGCCGCTGCCGTCGCGCGTCATCGGCCTGATGCTGGGCATCGCCCGCGCGGACGAGGCGCGCTTCATGGCCTGGTCGGACGACCTTGCCGCCTTCATCGGCGCGCTGCAACCCACGAGCGACCAGCTGCGCGCGGCCCAGCGCAGCCTGCTGCAGATGGTGCGCTACTTCGACGCGCTGCTGCCCGCGCGCCGCGCGCATCCCGGCACGGACCTCGTCAGCCGCCTGTTGCAGGCCGAAGCGGCGGGCGAACTGCGCGCCGACGGCGAGCTGCTGGCGCAATGCGCGATGCTGCTGTTCGCCGGCCACGAGACGACGCGCAACCTGCTCGGCAACGGCCTGTACACCCTGCTCGCGCATCCGGACGCGTGGGCGCGCCTGCGTGCGGACGAGGAGGGCATGGGCTTGGCCGTGCGCGAACTGCTGCGCTACGACAGCCCCGTGCAGTACACGGGCCGGCGCGTCGCGACCGAACTCACCCTGCACGGCACGACGCTCAGGCGGGGCGACCTCGTGATCGCGCTGATCGGCGCGGCGAACCGCGACCCGGACCGGTTCGCCGAGCCGGACACGTTCGACATCGCGCGCCGCGCCGGCAGCCATCTGTCGTTCGGCAGCGGACCGCACGTGTGCATCGGCGCCGGGCTGTCGCTGCTGGAGGCCGACGTCGTGCTGCGCGCCGTGCTGCGGCGCTGGCCGGCACTCCGGCTGCGCGACGCCGTGCCGCGCTGGAACGGCATCGCGGGCCTGCGCGGACTGGCGGCGCTGCCCGTCAGCGCTTCGTGAAGCGCTCGACGGCGTCGTAGTTGACGCCGTTCGACTTGACCTCGACCAGCTCCCCGCCCTGGATGGCCAGGCCGTCGAACGGCGCCGTCTCGGCCGCGTAGATCCGGTCGGGCACGCAGACCGAGCCGCCCGCGTAGTCGATGCACCAGTTGGGTTGCCCGTCGATGATCTTGTGGCTGACGAAGGTGCCCGTCAACGTGACGCTGCGCTGGGGAAGCTGGGCCGTCACCTTGTCGATCGAGGCGGAGATGGCCCCCGGCATGATGGCGGAGGCGACGGTGCCGACGTAGGTCGCCGTCGTGGCGGCGCTCCACACCTGCGTGGCGATGACGTCGCCCGTGCAGGCCGTGTTGGCGTAGTAACTGGTCGTGACGGCGATCGTCAGCGCATTGTTCGAGCCGGCCGTGCGCGCGATAACCGCCGTGTCGATGGCGTGCGAGGCGCACGCCGACGCCCACGTGCCGACATAGGCGTCGAGGTTGCCGCTGGTGGACACGGGCGGCGTCGACGGGGCGCCGGCCGAGCCGGCATTGCCGCCACCGCCGCCGCAGGCGGCCAGGCACGCCGCCAGCGCGGCGGCGCATAGTTGGATCTTCATTCTCATCTCCCGGTATCAGCTTGTGAACGCTGTTCAGGGAGATGATACGCGATCAACGCACGCCCAGCTGCTGCACGATCTCGCGGTCGAGCGCCTTCAGTGGCACGGACTTTTCGACGCCGCCGCGCTTGACGGCTTCCTTCGGCATGCCGTACACGACGCAGCTGTCCTCGTCCTGCGCGACGGTGCGCGCGCCCGCCTTGCGCATCTCGAGCAGGCCGGCCGCGCCGTCGTCGCCCATGCCGGTCATGATGATGCCCAGCGCGTTGGCGCCCGCGTGCTTCGCCACGGAGCGGAACAGCACGTCGACGGACGGGCGGTGGCGGTTCACGAGCGGGCCGTCGATGACGTCCACGCAGTACTGCGCGCCGTCGCGCCGCAGCAGCATGTGCTTGCCGCCAGGCGCGATCAGCGCGCGGCCCTGCAGCACGCGGTCGCCGTGGCGTGCCTCGCGCACCTCGATCTGGCACAGCCCGTTCAGGCGGTCCGCGAAGGCGGCGGTGAATTTTTCCGGCATGTGCTGCACGATGACGATGCCGGGCGTGACGCGCGGCAGCGCCGTCAGCACGTCTTCCAGCGCCAGCGTGCCGCCGGTGGACGTGCCGATGGCGACGACGCGCTCGGTCGTGCGGAGCAGGGCGCGCGATTCCGGCGCGGCGGGCAGCACGGCGTCCGCCGTCAGCTTCGCGGCGACGGGTGCAGAGGGCGCGCGGGCCGCGAGCCGGCGCACGTTGGCGTGGCTCGCCGCGCGCACGGCCGCCACCAGCTCTTCTGCGCTCTCGCTGAGGAAGTCCTTCAGGCCCAGCTTGGGCTTGGTGATGATGGACACGGCGCCCGCGGCCAGTGCGGCCATCGTCGTCTCGGCGCCCTTTTCGGTCAGGGTGGAACAGATCACGACGGGCGTCGGCCGCTCCGCCATGATTTTCCTGAGGAAGGTGATGCCGTCCATGCGCGGCATTTCCACGTCGAGCAGGATCACGTCGGGCCAGGCCTGCTTCATGCGCTCGATGGCGAGCAGCGGGTCGGACACGGCGTGCAGCAGGCGGATGCCCGGCGCGGATTCCAGCACCGCGCCGACGACCTTGCGCACCACGGCCGAGTCGTCGACCACCATCACGTCGATTGTTTTCATGCCGGTTTGCGGTAGACGGAGGGAACGACGGGGCGGAGCATGTCGCCGAGGTCCTGCAGGCTTTCCGAGTGGCCGATGAACAGGTGGCCGCCCGGCTTGATGCGGCCGAGGATGCGCGTGACGACCTCGCGCTTGGTGTCGCCGTTAAAGTAGATCATCACGTTGCGCAGGAAGACGAGGTCGTACGTGCCAAGGTCGCCCGGCAGCGCCGTGTTCAGGTTCACCTGGCGGAAATGCACGCGCTCGCGCAGGGCGCGGTCGACGAGCAGGGTGCCCTGCTGGTCGCGGATGCCCTTCAGGCAGTAGCGGCGCAGGTAGTCCGGCGGCACGTGGGTCGCCCGTGCCATCGGATAGTGGCCCGTGCGGGCGCGCTGCAGCACGCGCGTGCTGATGTCGGAGGCCGTCAACTCCCACGGCGCCGATCCGAGCACGTCGGCCAGCACCATCGCGATGCTGTACGGTTCCTCGCCGGACGAGCAGGCCGCGCTCCACACGCGGAAGGGCGTGCCGGTGCGCGGGCCCGCGCGTGCGGCTTCCGCCGCTTCGCGCAGCATGTCGAAATGGCGCGCCTCGCGGAAAAAATACGTCTCGTTAGTCGTCAGCAGGTCGACGGCCAGCTGCACCTCGTCCTTGTGCGCGCCGTCCGTCAGTAGGCGGAAATAGGCGTCGTACGAGGGCAGGCCGAAGTGCTGCAGGCGCTTGGCGAGGCGGCCGCTGACCAGCGCCTTCTTCGAATCGGACATCGTGATGCCGGCCTTGTCGAAGATGAAGCGCTGGAAGCGCGCGAACTCGCCCTGGCTGATCGCACTATGCTGCATGGTGGCCTCAGGCGGCCAGCGCGGCGTCGGCGGCGGCCAGGTCCGGCAGCCCGTCCAGCGCCAGCACCTGCTGCACGTTCAGCAGGATGACGAACCTGCCGTTCACCTTGCCCATGCCGGCGATGAAGTCGCCGCGGATGCGCGTGCCGAACGACGGCGCCGGTTCGATGTCGGCGGCCGGGATGTCCAGCACGGCGCTGACGGCGTCGACGACGACGCCCGTCAACTGGCGCTCGCCGTCGTGTTCCAGCTCGACGATGACGATGCACGTGCGCTTGCCGGGCACGGATTGCGGCCGGCCGAAGCGCGCCGCGAGATCCATCACGGGCACCACGGCGCCGCGCAGGTTGATCACGCCGCGGATCGATTCCGGCATCATCGGCACGTCCGTGATGCCGGCAAATTCGATGATCTCCTTGACGGCCATGATGCCGACGCCGAAGGCTTCGCCACCCAGCATGAAGGTGAGGTATTGGGCGGCCTGGCCGTCCACGGTCGTGTCGTGGTTCGAGTGTTTCATTCGGTCATCCATGCATCAGAAGTTGGTGAAACTGGCTTCGTCCGGCTCGGCCTGCGCGGTCACGCCGCCCGCCAGGCGCAGCGAGGAGCGCTTGGCGCGCGGCGCCGGCCGCGCCGCGGGGCGGCCCGCAGCGCCCGCCGCCAGGCGGAAGAAGCCCATCGTCTGCTGCAGCTGCTCGGCCTGGGAACTCATCTCCTCGGCCGTCGCCGCCAGCTCTTCCGAACTGGACGCGTTCTGCTGCGTCGTCTGGGCCAGTTGGCCCACCGCCGCGTTGATCTGGCCGACGCCGGCCGACTGTTCTTCCGACGCCGCCGTGATTTCCTGCACGAGATCCGACGTCTTGCGGATGTTCGGCACCATGTGGTCGAGCAGGTTGCCGGCGCGTTCCGCCAGCTGCACGCTATTGGTCGCCACTTCGCCGATCTCCTGCGCCGCCACCTGGCTGCGTTCCGCCAGCTTGCGCACCTCGGCGGCGACCACGGCGAAGCCCTTGCCGTGTTCGCCCGCGCGGGCCGCCTCGATGGCCGCGTTCAGCGCCAGCAGGTTGGTCTGGTAGGCGATATCGTCGATGATGCCGATCTTCTTGGCGATCTGGTTCATCGCCGCCACGGTCTCTTTCACGGCCGCGCCGCCTTCGGTGGCTTCCTGCGCCGCCTTGGTCGCCATGCCGTCGGTGACTTTCGCGTTCTCGGTGTTCTGCGCGATCGACGCCGTCATCTGCTCGATCGACGCGCTCGTTTCCTCGACGCCGGCGGCCTGTTCGCCCGACGCCTGCGACAGCGACTGCGCGGTCGCGCTCACCTGTTCGGATGCGCTGGCGAGCGAATCGGCGGCGGCGTTGACGTCGGCCACCACCTTCGCCAGCTTGTCGACGGTGTTATTCGCGTATTCCTTCAGCTTCGCGAATTCGCCTTCGTACGATTTGTCGATGCGCTTGGTCAGGTCGCCATCGGCCAGCGCACCCATCACGCGCACCACGTCCTCGATGGAGGCGCTGGTGGTCGCGACCAGGCGGTTCAGGCCCTCGCCCATCTCTTTCTGGAAGCCCTGCAGGCCGGCCAGGTCGATGCGCTCGCCGAAGTTGCCGCGGTTGGCCGTTTCCACCACGCGGCGTTGCCCCTCGATGACCTGGGTCAGCTTGTGCACGGTGTTGTTCGTGTATTCCTTCAGTTCGCCGAACGCGCCCTGGTAGGCCTTGTCGATCTTGTTCGACAGATCGCCTTGCGATACCGCGCCCATCACGCGGACCACGTCGCCGATGCTGGCGCCGGTCGTCGCCACCAGCTGGTTCAGGCCGTCGCCCATCTCTTTCTGGAAGCCCTGCAGGCCCGCGAGGTCGACGCGCGCGTCGAAATTCCCGCGGTTCGCGGCTTCCACGACGGCGCGCTGCCCGTCGATGACCTGCTTGAGTTTTGCGACCATGCCCTGGACGGCGGCCAGCATGCTGGTCGCGTCGCCCGGCCGGGTCTTGATCTCCACGTCCAGGTCGCCGCCCGCGACGCGCGCCATGACGCTCGCCGCGTAGGCCGGTTCGCCGCCCAGCTGGGCCAGAAGGTTGCGGGTGATGAAGAAGCCGAGCAGGCCCACCGCGGCCAGCGTGAGGAGCGATACCGCCAGCGATACCGTCTCCGCGGAGTTCTGGACGGCGACCGCGGTCGCGCCACCGGTCTTGGCCAGGTCCTCGTTGTATTTGCGGTGCTCCGCAAACGTGTCCCAGTTCTTGTCCACGATCGCGGCGCTGGCCAGCAACAGGTCGCGCGCGTCCTCGTGCTTGTTGGCGCGCGACAGCTTCAGGACCTCGTCCGTGACCCGGGCGAAGTCCGCCAGGCTGGCGCGGTCTGCCGCCAGCAGCGCCTTGTCCTTGTCGTCGGACACGAGCGCATCGTATTTCTTGAGCGCTTCCTCGATCTTGCGGCGATGCTCGGCGATCTGCTGTTCGATCGCCGTCATCTTGCCGGCGTCCGACTGCGCGATGTGCTGCCAGACGCGGGTTTGCAACAGGGCCAGCTGCTCGAACGCCTGGTCCAGGACGATGAAGCTGGGGACGGAGTTGACCGTGCCATAGCTCGCCGCCTCATAGATGCGACCCATCTGATAACGTCCCATCGCCGTCAAGGCGACGATCCCGATGAGCGCTGCCAGCACGAGCAGGATCATTTTTTTCACGACTGTCATGGTGTTCTCTAAGGCTGAATTCAAAAATGGGTGAAATTGACTTCGTCGGGCTCGCCCTGCATGGCGAATCCGCCGGCCACGCGGAGCGCACCTCGCTTGGCGGGACGGGCCGGACGCGCCGCGATACCGCCGCGGGCCGTGTCGCCCGCGAGCTTGAAGAAGGCCATGGCCTGCTGCAGCTGCTCGGCCTGGGAACTCATCTCCTCCGCCGTCGCCGCCAGCTCTTCGGAGCTCGACGCGTTCTGCTGCGTCGTCTGGCTCATCTGGCCGACCGCCGCGTTGATCTGGCCGACGCCGGCCGACTGTTCCTCCGACGCGGCCGTGATTTCCTGCACGAGGTCGGACGTCTTGCGGATGTTCGGCACCATCTGGTCGAGCAGGCTGCCGGCGTCGAGCAGACGAGCGCCTCGATCGAGCAGATGACCGCGTCGATCGCGCAGAACACCGAGAACGCCCGCGTCACCGACGGCATGGCGAGCCGGGCCGCCGCCGAGGC
>JBJMVU010000189.1:0-19048 GCA_045810485.1 Massilia sp.
ACGCAGGCCCGCGTTATAGATCTGCACGTGGCCCGGGCAGTTCATCGGCTTGAGCGCGTAGGTGCGGTTTTCGGACTCGGTCGTGAACATGTTTTCACGATAATTGTCCCAGTGGCCGGTCTTCTTCCACAGGCTGACGTCGATGATCTGCGGCGCCTTGACTTCGTTGTAGCCGGTGGTCTGGTAGGTCTTGCGCATGTATTGCTCGATCTGCTGCCAGATGGTCCAGCCCTTCGGGTGCCAGAAGATCAGGCCCGGCGCCTCGTCCTGGAAGTGGAAGAAGTCCAGCTGCTTGCCGAGTTTACGATGATCGCGCTTCTCGGCTTCTTCCAGCATGTGCAAATATTGCTCCTGGTCTTCCTTCTTGGCCCAGGCGGTGCCGTAGACGCGCTGCAGCATCTCGTTCTTCGAATCGCCGCGCCAGTACGCGCCCGCGAGCTTCATCAGCTTGAAGACTTTCAGCTTGCCGGTCGACGGCACGTGCGGACCGCGGCACAGGTCGGTGAACTTGCCTTCGGCGTACAGCGACACGTCCTCGTTCGCCGGGATCGACGCGATGATCTCGGCCTTGTAGTTTTCCCCGATCGACTTGAAGTACGCAACGGCCTCGTCGCGCGGCAATACCGTGCGGGTGACCGGCTCGTCCTTCTTGGCGAGCTCGGCCATCTTCTTCTCGATGGCCTGCAGGTCGTCCGGGGTGAACGGGCGCTTGTACGCGAAGTCGTAGTAGAAACCGTTGTCGATCACGGGACCGATGGTGACCTGCGCTTCCGGGAACAATTCCTTGACGGCATAGGCCAGCAGGTGGGCGGTCGAATGGCGGATGACGTCCAGGCCTTCCGGATCCTTGTCCGTGACGATGGCCAGGTCGGCGTCGTTCTCGATCAGGAACGACGTGTCGACGACCTTGCCGTCGACCTTGCCGGCCAGCGCGGCCTTGGCCAGGCTCGGGGCGATGCTGGACGCCACCTGGGCGACCGTCACCGGACCTTCGAATTGACGGCTCGAGCCGTCCGGGAGGCGAACATTCAACATTGTGAGCTCCATCGGCGCCATGCGCCCGTTGATTAGCAGGTTTGAAACTAAGAAATTTTAGGACGAAAAAAAACGCGCACTAGGCGCGTTTTCTTCAGTGTCGTCGAGCTCCGGTGGTTTTTCCGGACAAAAGCACACCCTACCGCGTCTAGCGATTCCCCCACAACGTCGTTGTAGTTCGCGGTGTCATAACCGTTTGTGCCTTTCTCGCTCTTACTGACGACAGGACGCGATAAACCTACTGCGCGCTGCATGTCTGGCTTCCGATGCTCGCCGTACCATGGTACGACTGCGCTTCTCAGCCAGAACTGCCGCCGCTCGCTACGGTTTCTCGAGTCCTGTCATGTGTGATCTGGTGGGCGGTGCAGAATTCGAATCTGCGACCCCTTGGATGTCGACCAAGTATTCTAACCAGCTGAACTAACCGCCCGTATGCCGCCATTATAAGGGGATGGGTGGGGTTACGCAAGGACGGGTATACTCTCGTTCGTTTCTCTCTCCTAAAATCTTCATGTCCGACCACGCCGGCTCCTCCGCCCACCTCCACGCCCACCTCGACGGCGACGCCCGCCATGCCCACACGATCGAAGGCCGCAGCCAGTGGGCGATGGCCATCGCGCTCGGGCTGACCCTGCTGTATGCGCTGGTGGAGGTCGTCAGCGGCTTCCTGTCGAATTCGCTCGCGCTGATCTCGGACGCCGGCCATATGGTCACCGACGCCGCCGCCCTCGGCCTCGCGCTGCTGGCCCAGCTGATCGCACGGCGGCCGCCGTCCGCCCGCCATTCGTTCGGCTTCGTGCGCGCGGAGGCCCTCGCCGCCTTCGTGAACAGCCTCGCGATGCTGCTGCTCGTCGGCTGGATCGTCTTCGAGGCCGCCCAGCGCCTCGCGCACCCGGAACACGTGGGCGGCAAGACCGTGCTGATCGTCGCGGCCATCGGCGCCTGCATCAACATCGCCGTCGCGTGGGTGCTGTCGCGCGACGAGCAAAGCATCAACACGCGCGCCGCCCTCGTCAACGTGCTGGGCGATTTGCTCGGCTCCATCGCCGCCATCGCCGCGGGCGCCGTCATCCATTTCACCGGCTGGGTGCGCATCGACCCGATCCTGTCGATCTTCGTCTCGCTGCTGATCCTCAAGTCGACGGTGAGCGTGCTGCGCGAGTCCTATCACTTCCTGATGGAGGGCGTGCCGCACCAGATCGACTACCTCAGGATCGGCGCTGACCTGGCTGCCATCGAGGGCGTGCGCTCGGTGCACGACCTGCACGTGTGGGACATGTCGCCGGGCGAGCCCGCGCTGATCGGCCACCTGGAAATCGACGACCTGAACGCCTGGCCCGAGGTGCTGCGCGCAGTCAAGGTCATGCTGCTCGACAAGCACGGCATCGACCACGTCACGCTGCAGCCCGAACCTGTCTCGCAATCCGACATTCTGTAAGCCGGCTCCGACCCGGCCTCGGGCCACACGCCGATAGCCCAGCCGCAGTCACCCTGTGGATAATCGGTGCATGCCTACACCATCCGATCTCGCCTCGGCCCAGGTTTACGACACGTTGATCGTGGGCGGCGGCCCGGGCGGCCTCACCGCCGCCATCTACCTGCGCCGCTTCACGCGCAACGTCGCGCTCGTCGACAAGGGCAACAGCCGCCTGCGCCTGATCCCCGTGTCGCACAACTACCCCGGCTTCCCCGAAGGCGTGCCCGGCCATATTCTGCTGGGCAATCTCGCGTCGCAGCTGCAGCGCTACGGCGGCAGCGTGATGCCGGGCGAAATCGCCGACCTGCGCATCGAGGACGGCCTGTTCGTCGGTGACTACCGGCCGGAAGGTGAAGAGGATACCGTGCAGATCCGCGCCCATACGGTGCTGCTGGCGACGGGCGTCGCGGACGCCGGCCTGCCGATCGAAAACTGGCGCGAAGCGGTCGCGTTCGGGTCCGTGCGCCTGTGCCCCGTGTGCGACGGCTTCGACGTGATCGACAAGCGCATCGCCGTCGCCACGTCCGAGGTCAACCCGGTCGGCCATGCGCTGTTCATGCGCACGTTCAGCGCGGACGTCACCCTGTTCGAACGGGGTTCGCCGTCGATGCTGAGCGATGAGGACCGCCGCCGGCTCGACGCGGCCGGGGTGCGCACCATCGATTCGCCGCTGCGGTCCGTGACGCTCGACGCGTCGATGAAACCCGTGCTGCACACGGACGATGGCCAGGACCACGAGGCGGACGTGTTCTATCCGATGCTGGGCGAGAATGCGCGATCGGGCCTGGCCGCGAAGCTGGGCGCGCGCACGGCGCAGTGCGACGAGATCGTCGTCGACGACCACCAGGAGACGACCGTGCCCGGCCTGTACGCGATCGGCGACGTCGTCGTGGGGCTGAACCAGATCGCGGTGGCGGCGGGCCAGGCGGCGCGCGCGGCCGTGCGCATCCACAACCAGTTGCCGCCCGCGCTGCGCCCGGCGCGGCCGCACCTGGAGGCGGCGCCGGGGACCAGCGCGTAGCTATAATGGGAGCATGAAAACGCTCCCCCTCGCGCTCCCCTGCCTTTTGCTGTTCGCATCCGGCGCCGCCTGCGCCGTCGACGACGCCCTCGTGCTGCGCTGCCGCGCCCTCCCCGACCCCGCGAGCCGGCTGGCCTGCTACGAGGCGCTGCCCGTGGCGCACGGCGCAAGCGCGCCGTCGGCCGAACAGCGCTTCGGCATGAAGCGGCTGGAAAAAAAGGTCGACGACGAACCGGGCGCGATCCGCAGCACCGTGCGCGGCCGCCTCGACGGCTGGCGCTACGGCACCGAGCTCACGCTCGCCAACGGCCAGGTGTGGCGCGTGGTGGACGACGTGGACGCCGTCCTGCCGGACCTCGCCGATCCGCCGGTGCACATCGAACGGGGGGCACTCGGCGCCTATTTCCTCCAGTTGGAAGCGAACAACAGCGCGGCGCGCGTCGTGCGCGTCAAGTAAGCGCGGCGGCGCCGTTCAGCCGCACTGCGCCCGCGCCGGCAACAGTTCGCGGATGATTTCCGTGAGCCGCTCGACCGACATCGGCTTGCCGACATGGGCGTCGAAGCCTACCGCGCGCTCGCGCGCGAGGTCGGTGTCGCGCCCGAGACCGGTCACCGCGATCGCCGGCAGCGCCGCGTGACGCGGCAGCGCCCGCACCGCCGCCAGCAGCGCATACCCGTCCATCTCCGGCATCGAAATGTCCGACACCAGCAGGTCGACGTCGTTGTCGGCCAGGAAAGCAAGCGCCGCGCGGCCGCTCGTGACCCCGGTAACGACCGCGCCGCACATCTCGAGCAGCGTCTGGCACGTGGTCACCACGTCCTCATCGTCGTCCGCGAGCAGGATGCGCACGCCGGCGATGCCTTCATGCGTGGCGCCATTCGCCGCCGCGCCGCCCCCGCAATGGTCCAGCAGCGGCAGCCAGACGGAAAAACGCGCGCCCTTGCCGACGCCTTCCGAGAACGCCTCCACGCGGCCGCCATGCAGCGTCACGATCTCGCGCACGAGCGCGAGGCCGATCCCGAGCCCGTTCTTGGCGCGGGTGGTCACCGAGCCGGGCTGGGAGAACATGTCGAACACCTGGGGCAGGAACGCCTGCGCGATCCCCTGCCCGGTGTCGCTGACGTCGATGCGCGCGACGCCGTCCTCGCAGCCCAGGCGCACCGTGATGCTGCCGCCCTCGGGTGTGAACTTGACGGCATTGCTCAGCAAATTCATCACGACCTGCTCGACGCGCACGCTGTCGGCCAGCACGGCCGGATCGGAGTCGTCCGTCTCCAGCGCGATCGACAGCCGACCCGCCACCGGGTCGGCGCGCACGGCATCCACGGCGGCCCGCACCAGCGGCACCAGCTCCACCGGCGCCATCGACATCGTCAGCTTCCCGGTGCGCACGCGCGACATGTCGAGCAGGTCGTCGATCAGCTTCGCCTGGCTCAGCACCGCGTTGCGGATCACCGCCGCCGACCGGGACACGACCGGCGACTGGCGGATCTCGGGCAGGCGCGACATCAGCTCGACGTTGATGTGGATGAGGTTCAGCGGATGGCGCAGCTCGTGCGCCATGATCGCCAGGAACTCATCCTTGAGTCCCAGCGCCGCCTCGGCGTCGTTGCGGTTGCGCTGCTCCACGCTCAAGGTCTGTTCGCGCTCGCGCTCGTGGCGCATGCGCTCGGTTTCATCGCGCGCGATCATCGCGTAGCCGAGGAATTCGCCGTTCTCGATCTGCGTGATCTCGCCGCAGCAGTACAACTGGCCGCCGTCCTTGCGCACGTGCCAGCGCTCGTTGCTGGCGCGGCCGTCGCGGCGCGCGCGCTCGATGGCCTCGCCCGGCGCGCCGCGCTCGCGCTCCTCGGGTGTGAACAGGAAATCCAGCTCGCGCCCCATCACGTCGGCTTCGCGGTAGCCGAACATGCGCTCGGCGCCGCGGTTCCAGCTCGTCACGCGGCCGTCCTGGTCCATCGTGATGATGGCGTAGTCCTTGGTGCTCGCGGCCACCAGGCGCATGCGCGCCTCGCCCGCGCGCAGCTTTTCCTCGGCCTCGCGGCGGCCGGTGATGTCGATGAAGGTCATCACCGCGCCTTCGATCCGGTCCTCGGTGGTGCGGTACGGCTGCACGCGCACGATGTAGTAGCGGCCGTCCTGGCTGCGCACCTCGCGCTCGACCATGCGCAGCGTGTTGAACGTGAGCGCCACGTCGTCGGCCAGCTCGGGGTAGTCGAGCCGGTGCGTCAGGTCCATCAGCGAGCGGCCGCCGTCGGTCGGAATCACCGAAAAAATGTCGGTCGCGCGCGGCGTGAAGCGCTTGATGCGCATGGCGCTGTCGACGAAGATAGTGGCGATGTCGGTGGCGGAGATCAGGTTGTTCAGGTCGTCGTTGGCCTTGCCGGTTTCCTCGACCTTAAGCTTGAGCTCGTAGTTGACCGTGATGAGTTCCTCATTCACCGACTGCAGCTCTTCCTTGCTCGTTTCCAGCTCTTCCGTGGCGGAACGCAGTTCCTCGTTGATCGCCTGCAGCTCCTCGTTGGCGGCGCGCAGCTCCTCGGTCGAGATCTCGGCGTGCTCGATGGTTTCCTGCAACTGATGCTTCTTGCGCTGCAGCTCGGCCTCGAGCTGGGACAGCACGGTCTCGTCGCCGCGCTCGCGGCCGTCGGCCGGCGCCGGTGCGTGGCCGGGCTCGACGTCGGAAAACGTCACCAGCAAAAAGTCCCGCGCCGCCTCCTCGTCGTGGAACGGGCGCACCGACAGATTCATCACGCACGGCCCGTCCGCGCCTTCCGCCGACACCTGGCGCCCCTCCACGCTCGTGCCCGTGTGCTGCACCTGGTACAGCGCGCTGCGCAGGTCGATGCGCAGTTCCGGCAGCACCAGCGCGAGGAGGTCGCGCGACGGCTCGCCGCCGATCATGCGCAGGAACCGCGCGGCGTGGTCCGACATGTGGACGATGTTGAGGTCGGTGTCGACGATCACGCTGGGCGGCGCAAACTGGGCCAGCGCGCGCCGGTGCACCTCGGCCGGCGGAACCTGGCGCCGTCCGGCGGCGGACTGCAGGCGCGGCTCCGGCAGGTGCAGCGACGGCGCGCCCGGCTGCGACCGGTGCTGCGGCAGGGTGCGCACGGTGGCGCGGGCACGGTAGATCCGGTTCTTCTTGTCCACAGGAACGAACAGCTCGTCGACCGACTCGGCCGACTCGGACGACCCGAGAAACAGGTAGCCGCCCGGCTTGAGCGCGAAGTGGAAGGTCTCGAGCACGCGCTGCTGGATGTCGCGGTTCAGGTAGATCAGCAGGTTGCGGCAGGTGACCAGGTCGATGCGCGAAAACGGCGGGTCGCGCAGCAGGTTGTGTTCGGCGAACAGGACGCGGTCGCGGATCGCCTTGCGGATGTGGTAGCGGTTATCCTCGCGCGCGAAATACTGGCGCAGGCGGGCCGGCGTCACGTCCGTCACGATCGACGTCGGATAGGCGCCGGTGCGCGCGATCGCGATCGACTGCTTGTCGATGTCCGACGCGAAGACCTGGTAGGCCGGCGGCTGGGTCATCAGCGCCACCTGGTCGGCCAGCAGCATCGCGAGCGAATAGGCCTCTTCCCCGGAGGCGCAACCGGCCACCCAGGTGCGCACCTCGTCGCCGGGCTTGCGGTCGCGGAACATGGCGGGAATGACCTCGCGCTCGAGCGTCTCGAAGGCTTCGCGGTCGCGGAAGAAATTCGTCACCCCGATCAGCAGGTCGTTGAGCAGCAGCCGGGGCTCGCCCGGATCGGCTTCCAGCAGGCGCAGGTATTCCGGCAGCGATGGCGTCGCCCGCACCTGCATGCGCCGTTCCAGGCGGCGCAGGATCGTGGCGCGCTTGTACTGGCGGAAATCGTGGCCGGTCTGCAGCCGCAACAGGCTCAGGATGCGCTGCAGCGCCTGCTCGGCATCCAGGCTCTCGTCGATCCCGGTGACCTGCGGGCCCGCGCCGTCGTCCGACGGCGGCAATTCGATGGCGGCGGCATTGATCCACAGGGCGACCAGCTTCTGCGGCATCTCGGACACCGGCAGGATGAAGTCGACGAGCCCGGTGCCGATCGCCGCCAGCGGCATGCCGTCGTGTTCGGCGTCGCTCGGGCTCTGCACGACGATCACGCCGCCCTTTTCCTTGATGCGGCCGATGCCGGTCGCGCCGTCGCCGCCGGTCCCCGACAGCACGATGGCGACCGCGCGTTCCTGCTGCGCTTCGGCCAGGGTGCGGAAGAACGCGTCGATCGCGATGTGCTGGCCGCGCGGCCGCTGCATCTCGGTGACGATGAGCATGCCGTCGACCATGCCGAGCTGCTTGCCCGGCGCGATCACATAGACATGGTTGGGCTCGATCTTGATGTCCTCCGTCACCTGGATGACCGGCATGCGCGTCGCCCGCTGCAGCACCTGGTCGGCCGTGCTCTCGTGCTTGGGAAAGAGGTGCAGGATCACGACGAACGCCATGCCGTTGTCTGCCGGCATGTTGCCGAACAGCGTCAACAGCGCAGGCAGGCCGCCCGCCGATGCGCCGATCCCGACGACGGGAAACGACAGATGGGGGGCCAGGCTGGCCCCAATGGCGGCGACGTCGGACATCTCGGACATGGCGTATGATTTCGGACAGGGAAAGGCGAGTCTAATCGATCGCCGGCGGGCCTGGGGCCCCGCGACGCCGATTCTTACTATTTTTTTATTGTCGGAGCAACGCTAGCCCTGCCCAGCCAGCTCGATGCGGCGCCGGATGCGCTCCACCGCGGCGGCATCACCGGCCGCGCGGGCGCGCTGTTCCTGCACGCCCAGCCACGCCAGCAGCGGGCGCCGCCAGCCCTGGCTCGACGCCGTGTCGACGGCGGCCCCGATGTCGGCCGGCGTGATGCGCCCGGCCTTCAGCAGCGCCCCGGCCGCGACGAGCCGGGCCAGCGGATCGGCGACGGCGGCCAGCGAACCGCTCGCGACGACCGCGCGGTGCTGCTCCGGCAGCAGGGCCGCGTCGAGTCCCTGCCAGCGGCCGTCCAGGTAGGCGGCGTACGCGCGCTGGGCCGGTGTCGCATCGTTGGCGACCGCCGCGAAACCGGCGCAATCGTAGTCGAGCGCCGCGGCCTTCACGCCGCAACGCACCAGTTCCGCCTGGGCGACGACGTCGAACCGCCCCGTGCTCGCGCTCGCGCGGCGGGCGCGCGCGAACTCGGCGTCGGCGGCGGCCGAGTCCCCGCGCAGGAAGTCGTCCGTGTAACCGTCCAGGGAGCTCTTCGCATCGCCTTCCCACGCGGGCGGCTGCGGTTTGCTGGCGCAGCCGGAGAAGGCCGCGAGCGCCGCGGCAAGGATGAGCGGCTTGATGGTCATGGCAGTTTGATCTCCGTATCGTGCTTGAACGGCCATTTGCGGTTGATCTCGTCGACGAGACGGTTCACCTTGCGCAGGCTCGCATCGACCTCGCCGCGCAGACGGCCCAGGTCGTCGGTGGCGGTGTGCGCGTTCTTCGCGACGGCCTGCGCCTCGGCCAGCACCCCATCGGCCTTCTGAAGTGTGCCGCGCGCGTCCGCCAGCAGGCCGTTGAGTTCGCGGATCGCACCCTGCGCATCGTCCATCACGCCCTTCTTGCCGAACACGCGCTGGTCGGTCTTCGCCAGCAGCGCGTCGACGCGGTGCAGGGTCTGCAGCAGTTTTTCCGCCTCGGCGTCGCCGCCCAGCGCCGTGCCCAGCACGCCGTAGCGGCCGGACAGGCGGCCGGACAGCGCATCGACGTTGGCCAGCGTATTGCCGATGTGGGAATCGGCGCGCGTCATCGTCTCCAGGTTTTCCAGCAGGGTGCGCGCCGTGGCCATCAGGCGCGGGATCTCGGCCGCGGCATCGCCCCGCAGCACGGGACGCTGGGCGTGGTCGGGCAGCGGCGGATCCGTCAGCACGCCGCTGTACGCGCGCAGCCGGGTCTCGCCGACCACGCTGCTCTCGAGCGTGAACACGCTGGTCGTGCGCAGCCATTTCGCGTCGTTCCGCGCGATGTCGACGAGGATGTTCACCTTGCCGTCACGGCCCAGCTCCACCTGGCGCACGCGCCCGATGGGGAAGCCGGCGAAGCTCATGTCCATGCCCGGGATCACGCCCGAGGAATCGTCGGCGACGAGCACCAGTTCCTGCGTCTTCTCGAACACGCCGCGGGCATACATCACGTACAGGAAGAAGGCGACGATCAGCGCGCCGATCAGCACCAGCAGGAACAGCGCCTTCGCTTCCACGTGTTTCGGTTCGTCGGGAGGGGTGTCTTTATCGATCATGGTGTTAGATGTATTTGACGGCCAGCGAACTGGCCTCGATCAGCAGCAGCACGAACAGCAGCCGCAGCGCGCCCGGCTGCACGTTGGTGCGCAGGCGGCGCGGGCGGCGCAGCAGTTCCAGGATGGCGGCGCTCGGGATCACGGCCACCGCGAGCCCGAACAGCACGGTCTTGAACACGAAGCCGACGGTCACCGTCGGGTCGAACACGCGGCCCACGGTGCGCGTGTAATCCGGCAGGCCCCACGGCGACAGGCCGTACACGTTCAGGTACGCGAGCACGAGCACGATGACGCTGCTGACCATCGCGAGGCTCAGCACCGAAAACGCGTTGGCGATCACCTGCGGCACGAGGTCGCGGCGCAGGCGGCGCAGGGTCTCCGCCGTCGCTTCGCCGGCCGGCACGCCGCTGCGCGCGAGACCCATGGCCCCGGCATCGAACGCCATGCCGGCGCGCAGCGCGGCGAACATCGCGGCCGACAGCGGCAGCAGTTCCAGCACCAGCACGCGCACGACCATCTCCAGCGCATAGCGCGACAGGCCGTAGCTCTGCGCCGTGACGAGCACGATGCGGATGATGACGAGGCTGACGAGGGCCGTCAGCACCGTGAACCAGGGCAGCACCT
The DNA here is from genome assembly GCA_045810485.1 of Massilia sp. Classification (GTDB taxonomy): domain Bacteria; phylum Pseudomonadota; class Gammaproteobacteria; order Burkholderiales; family Burkholderiaceae_D; genus Telluria. Next base: position 10,431 of record JBJMVU010000189.1, read on the forward strand.
GCCACGTGCTCGCATGGATGTAGCGCGACGTGGCCAGGCGGTTGGCGCGGTGGTACGTGGACGGCGTCAGCGCCATCACGAGCGCCACGGCGCCCAGGTGCAGCATGGCCCACCAGCTGGCGGCGTAGCGCGCGGCGAGGTGGCCCCAGAGGCGCGGTTTGACGTACAGGAGGGAGGTGATTGGCATATTCATGTTGGGTGGGCACCCCGTGCCCACGCGAACGTTCGTGGTGTGTTGACATTATGCGTGGGCACGTTTCATTTGAGGCCCCCGGCCTCAAATGCCCACCCTACGTTCTCCTGGCCTCTTGCACACCTTTGACTTCCGCGATCGCCGCGAGCGCCTTCTGCAACTGCCCGGTCGAGCTGATCTCCGCCGTGAACACCATCTTCGCGGTACCCTTGCTGCTCTGCGTGTTCACGCCGATCACGTTGATCTTCGAGATGGCCAGCACTTCCGAGATGTCGCGCAGCAGGCCCTGGCGGTCCGCCGCGAGGATGAAGATATCGACCGGGAACACGGTCTCCAGCCCCGTCGTGCCCCATTCCGTCTCGAGCACGCGCTCCGGATTGCGGGCCGCCATCTCGGCGAAGTTCTTGCAGCTCGCGCGGTGGATCGACACCCCCTTGCCGCGCGTGACGAAGCCCATGATCGGGTCCGGCGGCGCCGGCTTGCAGCAGCGCGCCAGCTGCGTCATCAGGCCTTCCGTGCCGACGACCAGCACGCCCGACTTGGCGCCCTGCTCCACGCTCGACGCGCGGCTCTTGTTGACGACGGCTTCGTCCGGGACCGGGGCCGCCGGCGCCGCGTCGTGCAGCGCGGCCTCCACGTGGCGCAGGCTGAATTTTTCCTTGCCCACCGCGATGAACAGGTCGTCGACCTTGGTGAAACCCAGCTTGTGCGCCAGCGTATCCAGGTTGACCGCGGTCTTGCCTTCGCGCTGCAGCGATTTTTCGACGAGCGCGCGGCCATGGCCCAGGGTCTCGGCCAGCTCCAGCGCGTGGAACCAGGCGCGGATCTTCGAGCGCGTGCGGCTGCTGACCGTATAGCCGGGGCTGAGCCAGTCGCGCGACGGCCCCTGGCTGCCGGCCGGGCCCTTGGCCGTGATGATCTCGCACGTCTGGCCGTTTTTCAGCGGCGTGTTCAGCGGCACCATCACATTGTCGATCTTGGCGCCGCGGCAGCGGTTGCCCACCTCGCTGTGCAGGTGGTAGGCGAAGTCGATCGGCGTCGCGCCGACCGGCAGCTCGAGCACGCGCGCCTGCGGCGTCAGCACGAAGATGCGGTCGTCCAGGGTCGTCGACTTCAGCTTCTCGACCCATTCGCGCTGCAGCTCTTCCTGCCCGGTGACGGCGCTCGCGACTTCCGTCTTCCACGCCAGCAGCTGGCGCAGCCATGCGATCTTCTCGTCGTATTCCTGGCTCTTGAAATTCGAGCCGCCTTCTTCCTTGTAGCGCCAGTGCGCGGCGACGCCGTACTCGGCGAAGTTATGCATCTCCTGGGTGCGGATCTGCACTTCCAGCGGGCGCCCGTCCTCGGCCGTGACGACCGTGTGCAGCGACTGGTAGCCGTTCGCCTTCGGGCGCGAGATGTAGTCGTCGAATTCCTTCGGGATCGGCGTCCAGATGTTGTGGACGACGCCCAGCACCGTGTAGCACGTCTTGATGTCGTCGACGATCACGCGGAACGCGCGCACGTCGTACAGCTCGGAGAAATCGAGCTCCTTGCCGCGCATCTTCTTCCAGATGCTGTAGATGTGCTTCGGCCGGCCGAACACCTCCGCCTTGATGCCGGCCGCCGCGAGCTCCTTCTGCAGGCGCTCGATCGACGACGCGACGAAGCTCTCGCGCAGCATGCGCTTCTCTTCGAGCATCTTGGCGATGCGTTTATAGGTGTCCGGCTCCATCATCCGGAACGACAGGTCTTCCAGCTCCCATTTGAGCTGGAAAATGCCGAGGCGGTTGGCGAGCGGCGCGTACAGGTCCAGCACTTCGCGGCCGTAGTTGCGCGTGACGTCGTCGAAGCGCTTGTGCTCCGCGAAGTAGCGCAGCGCGGTCACGCACGACGCGAGGCGGATCAGCACGACGCGCATGTCGCTGGCCATCGCCAGCAGCATCTTGCGCAGGGTCTCGACCTGCGCCATGGCCTCCTGGGCCGCATTCTTGCCGCGCCCGACGGGGGCCTGGGCCGCCGTCAGGTCGCGCAGGCGGATCAGCTGGTGCACGCCGCGCACCATGTCCGCCACTTCCTTGCCGAAGCGCTCCTCGAGCGCCTCGGCCACGCCCGGATCCACGATGGCCAGCTCGAACAGCAGGCCGGCGATGCGGGTCTCGGCATCGCTGCGCAACAGCGCGAGCGTGCCGGCCACGCCCAGCGAGAACTCGAGCGCGCTCTGGCCGGTGCCGGCCGTGCGTTCGACATAGCGCTCGGCCGCGAAATCGAGCGCGCCCTTTACGCGCGCGCAGTCATCGGGGCCGAGGCCGTGGACCAGCTGGGTGGTGGCGTCGCCGAGCGCGACAATCGATACCATCGCGTGTGCTTACGCCTGGGCGGCCACGACGACGATTTCGACCAGGCCGGCCGGATCGGCCAGCTTGGCTTCGACGGTGGCGCGCGGCGGCGTCTGGCCCGGCACGACCCACGCTTCCCACACCGTGTTCATGGCCGGGAAGTTGGCCATGTCGGTGATGTAGATCTGGGTCGAGATGATGCGGCTCTTGTCGCTGCCCGCTTCCGCCAGCAGGCGGTCGATGTGGCCCAGCACTTCACGCGTCTGGCCGAGGATGTCCTGTTTGGTGTCGGAGGCCACCTGGCCCGCCAGGTACACCGTGCCATTGTGGATGGCGACTTCGGACAGTCGTTTGCCTACGTGCAGTCGTTTGATTTCCATGCTTTTCTCTATTGATAAAACGAGGCCTTGCGGCCGTTTCGCCCGGCCGTCAGCCGAACACCTCCGGCTCGATTTCAGCCGGTCAAAAATTCCCGTGCGATCGCGATCTGCTCCGGCTGCAGGAACGTGGGCGCATGGCCCACGCCGGCGATCTCCACCAGGCGCGGTTGCGGACCGCGCCGCGTCATCTCTTCCGCCGTCGCGCGCGACAGCAGGTCGGACAGTTCCCCGCGCACGAGCAGGGTCGGGCAGCGGATCGCGTCGTACGCGGCCCACAGCCGCGCCTCGTCCTGCGCGACCTGCTGCGGCGTCAGCGCCTTGAACGGCTGCGCGAGGCTCAGGTCGTAATGGCGCGCCCATTGCCCGTCCGGCCGCTCGACGAGCACGTCGCGCGCCAGCTTGTCCCATTCGGCGTCGCTGTGCGGGCCGAACGGCATCGACGTCGTCCGCACGAACGCGGCGCCTTCCTCGAACGTCGCGAACCGGAGGTCCTCGCCGATGTAGTCGCCGATGCGCGCCATCGCCACCGGGTCCAGCACGGGCCCGATGTCGTTCAGCACCATGCGGCGGATCGGGCTGCCCGGCAGCGACGCGAAGCCGATCCCGATCAGGCCGCCCATCGACGTGCCGAACCAGTGGACGCCTTCGTCCTCGCCGCCGGCGGTCACGCGGGCGATGAGGGTCACCATGTCGGCCACGTATTGCGGAATGACGTACAGCGCCGGGTCGCGCAAGTGGCCGGAACGGCCGCGCCCCACGACGTCCGGGCACACGACGCGGTAGCGGTCGCTCATGGCGCGCGCCAGCGCGTCGAAATCGTCCGCCACGCGCGTCACCCCGTGCACGCAGACGAGCACGTTCGTATTGGCGGGGTCGCCCCACTCCTTGTATGCCATGCGGTGCAGGCCGGCGGGCGAACTGCACAGCACGGATTTCAGCCTCGGTTCGCTCATTTTCAAAGTTCCGACGATTACGATACATCCGCCGGAAACATCAAGGACCAGGCGGCCGCCAACATTTTACCCGGTGGAGCGATTAGAATTCTACCAAGTCTGGCCCGGGATTACCCGGTACTTATAGAAACTGTCCACGAGAAAGAGGAACGAATGAAATCCACCATGTTAAGCGGCAAGACTGCACTCGTCACCGGCTCGACCTCGGGCATCGGCCTCGGCATCGCCCGCGCGCTGGCCGAGCAAGGCGCCAACATCGTCTTCAACGGCTTCGGCGACGCGCAGCAGATCGAAAAGCTGTACACCGACATCGGTCAGGAATTCGGCGTGCAGACCGCTTACCACAACGCCGACATGTCGAAGCCGGACCAGATCGCCGCGATGATGGCGTTCGCCGCGGAGAAATTCGGCGGCGTCGACATCCTCGTCAACAATGCCGGCATCCAGTACGTCGCGAACGTCGAGGATTTCCCCGTCGAGAAATGGGATGCGATCCTGGCCATCAACCTCAGCTCGGCCTTCCACACGACCCGCCTCGCCCTGCCCACCATGAAGCAGAAGAACTGGGGCCGCATCATCAACCTCGCGTCGGCCCACGGCCTCGTCGCGTCGGCACAGAAATCGGCCTACGTCGCCGCCAAGCACGGCCTCGTCGGCTTCACCAAATCGACGGCGCTGGAGACGGCCGCGACTGGCGTCACCGCCAACGCGATCTGCCCGGGCTGGGTGCTGACCCCACTCGTGCAGAAGCAGGTCGATGACCGCGCCGCGCGCGAGGGCGTCAGCAACGAGCAGGCCAAGAAGAGCCTGCTGCTGGAAAAGCAGCCGTCCGGCGAATTCGTCACGCCGGAAGAACTGGGCGCGCTGGCCGTGTTCTTCTGCAGCCCGGCCGCGAACCAGGTGCGCGGCGTGGCGTGGAACATGGATGGCGGCTGGGTCGCGCAATAAATGTCCTTGGACGAAACTCTCGAAGGGTCGGGCTGCGACATCCCCGGCCTGCACGACGCCTGCGTGGAACTCGCCCATGTCGTGCTCGCGGCCGGGCAGCCGGCCGTGTCGCGCGACATTCTCGAAACGCTGGCCGACCGCTTCGAACGCGAGGCGGCCGACTTCGCGCTGCTCGTCGCCAACGCCGGCCGCGACACGGCGCTGCTGGCCCGCGCCGTGCACTACCTCGTCGACGCCCACGCGCTGCCGCTGATGGGCACCGACATGGAATGGTTCCGCCAGGCCCTCGCCTGCCTCGTCGAACTGGCCGTGCCGGGCATCGCGCTGTCGCCGAAGGGTGCGGCGTTTCTCCACGATGTCGAGACCGGCATCGCGCAGTCCATGCAGGACCTGAAATAAAGGAAAACCGATGCGGATCCGCGCGCTCGCCCTTGCCGTTTTCACCCTTCTCACCGGCACCGCCAGCGCCGCCGACCCGCGCCCCGTGCTGCTCACGCCCGATCAGGTCTGGACCGGCGACGGCGCCCCTCACGCGGGCTGGAGCGTGCTCGTGGCGCAGGGCCGCATCCAGGGTGTCGGGCCGGCGGCGACCTTGCCCATCCCCGCCGACGTCGACCGCATCGCCTTGCCCGGCAAGACATTGATCCCGGGCCTCATCGACCTGCACTCGCACGTCCTGCTGCATCCCTATAACGAAACGACGTGGGACGACCAGGTGTTGAAGGAAGCCACGGCCTACCGCGTCGCGCTCGCCGTGCGCCACGCGGCCGACACCCTGCAGGCCGGCTTCACGACGTTGCGCGACCTCGGCACGGAAGGCGCGGACTATGCCGACGTCGGCATCAGGCGCGCCATCGAGGACGGACAAATCCCGGGCCCGCGCCTGCTCGTCGCCACGCGCGCCATCGTCGCCACCGCGAGCTACGGCCCGGCCGAGCGCAACTACCGTCCCGACATGGACATTCCGTACGGCGCCCAGCAGGCGACGGGCGTCGACGAGGCGACCAGGGCCGTGCGCGAGCAGGCCGCCCACGGCGCCGACTGGATCAAGTTTTATGCCGACTACCGCACGGGTCCGGACGGCGGCACGCGCCCCACGTTCACGCTCGAGGAAATGAAGGCGATCGTCGCGGCGGCGCACGTCAGCGGCCGCAAGGTCGCCGCGCACGCCAGCAGCGACGACGCGATCCGGCTGGCCGTGCTGGCCGGCGTCGATACCATCGAACACGGCTACGGCGCCAGCGAGGCGACGTTCAAGCTGATGCTGGAACACAAGACGGCCTACGTGCCGACCCTGACGGCGCCGGAAGCCATCGGCGAATACTTCCAGCACCACGTGCGCGGCGGCACGCCCACACCCGCGATGCAGCAGGCCGAGCGCGCCTTCCGCCTCGCGCGCAAATTGGGGGTGACCATCGGCAACGGCAGCGACGTCGGCGTGTTCACGCACGGCACGAACGAACGCGAACTTGCGTGGATGGTGCGCCTGGGCATGAGCCCGACGGAAGCACTGCGCGCCGCGACGGTCGTCGCCGCCGGCATCCTCGACCGCAAGGACCTGGGCGCGATCCGCACCGGCATGCTGGCGGACGTGGTCGCCGTCGACGGCGATCCGACGGCGGATATTGCTGCACTGCGCAAGGTGGGGTTCGTGATGAAGGGCGGGACGGTCTACCGGACTCGGTAAGCCGTTATTCACCGATCGTCAGTCCGGATATCGGCCGCGGCGTTGCGGTTTTCCACAATAGCCGATGCAGATATTTTGCGTGATGATGACGGTGTTACCAATAGCGCATGAAGCCTAGCCATGAAAAAACCATTCTATAAAGTCCTTTATGTCCAGGTATTGTTTGCGATTATCGTGGGCGTCCTGCTGGGCATCTACGATCCGGGCATCGCAACCGCGATGAAGCCTTTGGGAGACGGCTTCGTCAAACTGATCAAGATGATCATCGCCCCGGTGATTTTCTGTACCGTCGTCGCCGGTATCGCCGGCATGCAGGACATGAAAAAGGTCGGCCGCGTCGGCGGCAAGGCCCTGCTCTACTTCGAGATCGTCTCGACCTTCGCACTGGCCATCGGCCTGCTCGTCGCCAACGTCATCAAGCCGGGCGCGGGCTTCAATGTCAACGCCGCCACGCTGGACACGCACTCGATCGCCCAGTACACCGACAAGACCAAGTCGCTGACCACGACCGACTTCCTCATGAATATCATCCCGAACACGTTCGTGGATGCGTTCGCCAAAGGGGAAATCCTGCAGGTCCTCCTGATCGCGATCCTGTTCGGCTTCGCGCTGTCGATGCTGGGTGAACGCGGCCGTCCGCTGGCCCGCTTCATCGACGACATGTCGCACGCCATCTTCGGCGTCGTGAACATCATCATGAAAGCCGCCCCGATCGGTGCGTTCGGCGCCATGGCCTTCACCATCGGCAAGTACGGCGTCAAGTCGCTGATCCCGCTGGCCTCGCTCGTCGGTTCGTTCTACCTGACCTGCTTCCTGTTCGTCGTGATCGTCCTCGGCACCATTGCCCGCCTGACCGGCTTCTCGATCTTCCGCTTCCTCGCCTACATCAAGGAAGAGCTGCTGATCGTCCTGGGAACGAGCTCGTCGGAAAGCGCCCTGCCGGCCCTGATGCGCAAGCTGGAAAAAATGGGTTGCCCGAAATCGGTCGTGGGCCTCGTCGTGCCGACCGGCTACTCGTTCAACCTGGACGGCACCAACATCTACATGACGATGGCCGCCCTGTTCGTCGCCCAGGCCACGAACACGGAACTGACGCTGACGCAGGAACTCACGATCCTGGGCGTGGCGATGCTGACCTCGAAAGGCGCCTCGGGCATCACCGGCGCCGGGTTCATCACGCTGGCCGCGACCCTGGCTGTCGTCCCGACCATCCCGGTGGCCGGCATGACCCTGATCCTCGGCATCGACAAGTTCATGAGCGAATGCCGCGCCCTGACCAACATCATCGGCAACGGCGTCGCCACGGTCGTCGTGTCGAAGTGGGAAGGCGAGCTGGACAAGGAGCGCCTGACCGCCGAGCTGAAGAATCCGAGCCCGGACGACGCGACCAGCGATCTGCATCCGGTCCGCGAAGCCGCCTGATCACGCTCGAACGATTCCTCGTTCAGACGCCGGGTTCGCCCGGCGTTTTTTTTGCAGCAGCCACAGCCGCGCATACGCGCCCTCTCTCCGCAACAATTCCTCATGCGTGCCCCGCTCCACGATGCGGCCGTGGTCCATGACGATGATCGCGTGCGCATGCACGATGGTCGACAGCCGGTGCGCGATGACGAGTGTCGTGCGCCGCTCGGACAGGCGGTCCAGTTCCTTGACGATGGCGTGCTCGGACACGGAATCGAGCGCCGACGTGGCCTCGTCGAACACGAGGATCACGGGCTGCTTGAGGATGGCGCGCGCGATGCCGATGCGCTGGCGCTCGCCGCCGGAAAAATTCACGCCCCGCTCGCCGACCGGGCTGTCATAGCCCTCCGGCAGCGCGGCGATCGTCTCGTGCAGCTGCGCGGCCCGCGCGGCCGCCACGATCTCGTCGCGCCCCGCGTCCGCGCGCGCATAGCCGATGTTGCTGGCGACGGTGTCGTTGAACAGCGCGGCATCCTGCGGGACGACCCCGATCACGCGGCGCACGCTGGCGGGGCTGCACCGGCGGATGTCCTGGCCGTCGACGAGGATGCGCCCGCGATCGGGGTCGTAGAGCCGGGCCAGCAGCTTGACGAAGGTCGTCTTGCCGGCCCCGTTCGCACCGACGATCGCCAGTGAGGTGCCGACGGCGATCTCGAGGTCCAATCCGTCGAACACGGG
>JBJMVU010000190.1:0-32534 GCA_045810485.1 Massilia sp.
GGCATCGAGCGATACGGCTTGCCGCAACGGGTTCGGATGGCCCGGCTGGGGGTTGATGCCGTACAGCGCCGCGCCCGGACGCGCGAGGTCGTAATGGAAGCCGGGGCCGAGGAAGACGGCCGAGGAATTCGCGAGGCTCGCGGGCATGGCCGGGAATTGCGCGCGGATCGTGTCGAAGCGGCTGCGCTGGCGCTCGTTCATCGGGTGGCCCGGCACATCCGCGCAGGCCAGGTGGCTCATCAGGAGAACGGGCTCGAACGCGGCCAGCCAGTCGCGCGGATCGCCCAGCGCATCGAGATCGGCGGGCGACAGCCCCATGCGCGACATGCCGCTGTCGACCTGCACCGCGCAAGCGAGGCGGCGACCGAGGCGGGCGCACAGGGCGCTCCATTCGCGCACCTGGCCCGGATCGTTCAGGACCGGCGTCAAGCCGTGTTCGAGGAAGTGGGCGGCGGCGCCCGGCGGCGGGCCGTGCAGCACGTGGATGGTGCTGTCGGGCGGGACGATGTCGCGCAGGCGGACACCTTCGTCGACGTGGGCGGTGAAGAACACGCGGCAGCCCGCGCGCACGAGGGCAGGGGCCACGCGGGCCATGCCGAGGCCATACGCATCGGCCTTCATCACGCCGGCGACGACCGCGCCGCCCGCGCGTTCCACCAGCAGGCGGTAGTTCGCCGCGATGGCGTCGAGGTCGATCGTCAGGACGGCGCCGGCGCGCGCCGCCTCCGCCACATGGGAAGGAGCGGCGACTGCGTTCATGCCTTGGCCAGCTCCGGACGGACGTTCGCGGTCCGGGCGCCGGCGTAGCGGAACACGGCCAGGTCGTCGGCGTGGATGGCCGGGACCTTGCCGCTCACCAGGTCGGCGATGACGCTGGCCGAGCCGCACGCCATCGTCCAGCCCAGCGTGCCGTGGCCCGTGTTGAGGAACAGGTTGTTCAGCGGCGTGGCGCCGACGATCGGCGTGCTGTCGGGCGTCATCGGGCGCAGGCCCGTCCAGAACGTGGCGCGCGCGACGTCGCCGCCGCCCGGGAACAGGTCGTTCACGACGAGTTCCAGGGTCTCGCGCCGGCGCGGGTTCAGCGCCTTGCTGTAGCCCGCGATCTCCGCCATGCCGCCCACGCGGATGCGGTCGTCGAAGCGGGTGACGGCGATCTTGTAGGTCTCGTCGAGGATCGTGGAGACCGGTGCCTTCGCCGCGTCGACGATCGGCACCGTGATCGAATAGCCCTTGAGCGGGTAGACGGGCACGCGGAACTGCTCCTGCAGCAGCAGGCGCGAATAGCTGCCCAGCGCGAGCACGTAGCGGTCCGCGGTCACGCGGCCCTTACTTGTTTGCACGCCCACGACCTGGCCGCCCGCGATGTCGAGGCGCTCGATCGCGGTGTCGAACTGGAAGCGCACACCGAGTTCGCGCGCCATCTGGGCAAGGTGCGTCGTGAACAGCTGGCAGTCGCCCGTCTCGTCGTTCGGCAGGCGCAGGCCGCCGACCAGTTTGTCGCGCACGTGGCCCAGCGCCGGCTCGGCCTGCGCGAGCTGCTCGCGGCCCAGCACCTCGAACGCCACGCCGGCTTCCTTCAGCACCTCGATGTCCTTGGCGGCGCCGTCGAACTGCGCCTGCGTGCGGAACAGCTGCAACGTGCCTTGCTGGCGGCCTTCGTAGGCGATGCCCGTCTCGGCGCGCAGCGCGCGGATGCAATCGCGGCTGTACTCGGCCAGGCGTACCATACGTTCCTTGTTGACGGCGTAGCGGTCGGCGTCGCAGTTCTTGAACATCTCCCACATCCACTGGAGCTGGAACAGGGAGCCGTCCGGCTGGATCGCCAGCGGCGCGTGGCGCTGGAACAGCCATTTGAACGCCTTCAGCGGAATGCCCGGCGCCGCCCACGGCGACGCGTAGCCCGGCGAGATCTGGCCGGCGTTGGCGAAGCTGGTTTCGAGGGCCGGACCCGGTTGACGGTCGATCACGGTGACGTCGTGGCCGGCCCTGGCCAGATAATAGGCGGTGGTCACGCCGACCACGCCGCTGCCGAGTACGATGACGCGCATAGCTTTCCTTGTGTCTCTGTTATTCTGGAATTAGAAATTGTTTTCATTGTAGTGGCCTCGATGCGATAATTGTTTCGGATTGCTATCAACTTTTCAGTGAATAATCATGCGCGTGCAAAAAGACTCGAACCGTGTGCTGGACCGTATCGACCTGCACATCCTGTCCATCCTGCAGGACGACGGCCGCATCGTGATGAAGGACCTGGCGGAGCGCGTGGGCCTGTCGCTGACGCCCTGCATCGAGCGTGTGAAACGCATGGAGCGCGACGGCGTCATCGCCGGCTACCATGCGCGCGTGGCCCCGCGGGCGCTGGGGCTGCAGGTCCTCGTGTTCGTGGAGATCACGCTGCGCCAGAAATCGGAGCAGGCGTTCGAACGTTTCCGCCGCGCGATGCTGGCGATTCCCGAGGTGATGGAATGTCACCTGGTGTCCGGCGATTTCGATTACCTGATCAAGGCGCGCATTCCGGAAATGACGGAATACCGGAGACTGCTGGGCGAAATCCTGCACGTGGCGGACGGCGGCCAGTCGAAGAGCTACGTCGTGATGGAAGAGGTCAAGGAGACGCTGGCGGTGTCGATCGCGCGCTGACGGCCGTGCCAGGCAGGATCGCCCTCAGTCGATGAGACGGACGCGCGGCGCATCGTCCTCGTTCCAGCAAAACAGCACGAGATGCCACAGGCCTGGCGCTTTTCTCGATGGATCGATCAGGCCGTTGGCGCCGGCGGTTTCCAGGTGTTCCCGGACACCCCACGAGTGCGGTCTCCCGCCTGCCGCGACGATGTCCTGCCACGGCGCGGTCGCATCCTCCAGACGGACGCCGAGCGCCGCCAGCGCGGCCGCATCGCGCAGGTCGCAGATCCGCGTGGCCTGCACGTGGACGCGCACGACGGCGAGACCGGCGCTGCGCCGGTCCCGGTGCGCCGCCATCGCGGCGTCCACGCCTTCCGGCGTGGCACTCAGGTAGAGCGTGGGCTGCGCCGCGCTGGAGTAGCGTCCGGGCGTCCTCGATCCGGCGAGCGCGTGCGCGTGGTAGGCGGGATCCACGGCCCGGTAAAAGACGCCCTCGACCCGGGTGAACAACGCATCCTTCATTCCGTCGAATACAGCGGCAACGCCAGCTTCACCGGCCGCACGTCCATGCGCACGCGGTACACGGAATAGGTGTCGGCCCGGTTCGACGTCCAGCCTTCGCTGTCAGGCGTGCGCGTAAACGTGAATTCGAAACCGCGGTCGGCCGCATGTGCGGCCGGGTCGCCGAACGCGATGCCGGTCGCGCGCGGCTGGTCGCTGTCGCACAGTTTCATCAGGAGGTCGACGACGGCCGTGTTGCCGAGGATGTCGGCGGCGAACAGCGGGCCGCGGTACGCCGGGTCGGCCGGGTCGACTTTTTCCTTGTCCGGGCCGGGCGTGAAGCGGCCGCTGGCCGGGTCGTAGCGGTCGCCGCTGTCCAGGTAGCTGATGCGGGCGCCCGTCACGTTGAAGCCCGTGCGCGCCGCGTCCACGCTGGCCTGGCCGAGGTCGAGCAGCAGCGCGCCCTTGTAGCCGATGACGGTGATCGACCGGTCCGGCGCGACGACGGCCGCCGTGTTCTCGTCGATGCCAAGGCCGAGTTTGTAGTGCTTGGCCAGCATCGCCGGCAGCATGCGCGCGAAGCGGCCGCGGACCAGCAGGTGCTGGTCGACGAACACGTCGTCGCCGATGAAGCCGAGGCCCGGCGCGATGTCGCGGCCGTCCGTGACGCCGTCGCGCAGCGTGGGCAGCGGCGCGCGGCCTTCGTAGAACATGGTCTTGCTCATGATGGCGGCGCCCGCGCTCGTGCCGGCGATGACGCCGCCGCGCCGGTACAGGTCCCACAACGCGTCGAGCACGGCGCTGTTGCCGCCGTCGGCGTGGCGCAGCGCGGCCGTGATGCGGCCCTGGTCGCCGCCGACGAAGAACGCGCCGCCGGCCGCGCGCACGCTGGCGGCCAGTTGCGGGTCGTCCGCGGCGCGGTGGACGTCGGTGCCGGCCAGCTTCGCGGCCACCGGCACGACGAAGGGGTGGGCGCCGTAGCTGGCGAGGATCTCGGCCGTGAGGCGGCCGGAGCGCTCGGGATTGCCGGCCGCCGTCGGGAACACGGCGATGCGCGCGCCGCGCCCGCCGGCCAGTTCCACGATCTTCCGCCACACGGGGGCGTTGTCGGACCGCAGCGCGCCGCCGGCGATCACGAGCGAGCCCTTCGCCGCGCCCGCGGGCGCCCGCGCGTCGGCGCGCGCGGCGGCCGGCGCCAGGCCGAAGCCCAGCACGAAGGCGAGGGGGAGCACGGCAGGATGGGCCAATAAGCGGATCGGCATGGCGGTCGTCTCGAGCGGTTGCGAACACCCATCATCATACCCGTGCCCGGCCTCGCGGCCAAAGCCGGTATCATCGGGGTATGCATTCAGACTGGAGTAAACATGTTGATCGTGACCCACGGCGGTAAATTCCACGCGGACGACGCCTGGGCGGTGGCCGTCCTGCTGTTGTTGTATCCGGACGCGGAGCTCGTGCGTACGCGCGACCCTGCCATCATCGCGCGAGCCGACGTCGCCATCGACGTAGGCGGCGAATGGAACCCGGCCGCGGGCCGCTTCGACCACCACCAGAAGGGCTTCGACGGCGCCCGCATGAGCGGCGTGCCGTATGCCAGCGCCGGTCTCGTGTGGCGCGAATACGGCGGCCGCTGCGTCGCACTGCTGGCCGAGCGGCACGCCGGCTACAAATTGTCGGACGAGGGCGCCCAGCAGATGGCGTACGCGATCGATGCGGACGTCGTGCAATACCTCGACCTGTCCGACGTGGGCGCCGCGCGCAACGCGCCCGGCAGCTACGGCCTTTCCGCCATCGTGTCCGGCTTCAATCCGAACTGGCTCGACGAGCAGCGGCTGGGCTACGGCCCCGCGGCCGAGGCCTACCGCGACGCGCAGTTCCGCCGCGCGCTGGGCCTGCTGACGGACCTGATGATCAACGCCGTCAAGTACCGCGTGGGCGCACAGCTCGCGGTCGAGCAGGTGCGCCATGCCGAGGTGCTCGAAGGCGGCCGCGTGCTCTATCTGAAGAACGCGGCGCTGCCGTGGACGGCCATCGTGCGCAAGGAGATGCCGAAGGTGCTGTTCGTCATCAGCTACAGCCTGGCCGAGCAGCGCCACATGATCCACACGGTGCCCGTCAGCGCGGACAGTTTCGACGCGCGGGCCGACCTGCCGGAAGCGTGGGCGGGCCTGCGCGACGCCGACCTGGCCGCCGTCACCGGCGTGCCCGACGCGGGCTTCTGCCACAACGGCCGCTTCATCGCGGCGGCGAAGTCGTTCGAGGGCATCCTCGAGATGGCGCGGCAGGCGCTGCGGGTGGTCGATGCGCAGGCGTCCGCGGCGTGACAATGTGCGCAACTTGCCGGGGGACGCGGATGCGAAAATAGCAGCCTTCGCTGGTAACAGGAGTCGACATGATCAAGGTCACGCTGGACGCTTTGCCCGGTAACGGGCTGGTTTTCGAAACGATGCCCATCACGGCGACGGTGTCGTCCGACGGCGCAGACCTGCGGTCGGTGAGTTACCAGTGGCTGGCCGACGGCCAGGTCGTGGCGACGACGCCCACGAACCAGTTCGCGCCCGCCGATGCGCAGGTCGGCAAGGCGATCACCGTCAACCTGCTGTACAGCGATCCGGCCGGCGCCGACCACAAGGTCGCGGGCGCCAACGGCCTGACGGTCCTCGACGTCGAAAACCGTCCGACGGGCGGCATCGACGTCGTGCCCGCCGAGACGGAGCCAGGCCTGTGGCGTATCTTCAACGTGCTCGAAGACGCCGACGGCATGGGGACCGTCTCCTACCAGTGGAAAGTCGACGGGAAGCCGATCGCCGGCGCGACCGGTACCGAATTCAGGACGACGCCGGACCAGGTCGACACGCACGTCGAAGTGGTGGCCAGCTGGATCGACGGCCGCGGCCACGCGGAATCCGTGTCGAGCGACGACCTGCTGTTCCTGTGGCCGAGCACCTGGGGCACGGCGGGCGTGATCGGGAACTTTGCGCCGGGCGAGGCGCTGCACGCGAACGTGACGGACCCGGAGGGCCTGAACAAGGTGTATTACGCCTGGGATACGAGCACGGACGGCAAGACGTGGACGACTATCCCGGGCGCCACCAGCGCCGACCTGACGCTGGGCGCCAATGTGCCGGAACTGTTGCGCGCAAATATCGTGTATGCCGACAACCGCGGCAACATCGAGGATCACCGCCTCGTGTACGGCGGCGCGGGCGACGATGTCGTCGAGTCGGGCGCCGGCGACCGGATGTGGCTCGGCGCAGGCAACGACACGCTCGTCTACGACCACCCGTCGGGCACCGTCGACGGCGGCGCGGGCCTCGACACCTTCAAGGCCACGGGCGGTCTCTTCATGTCGCACACGCCCGGGCCGGGCGGCGGCACGACCAACCTGTGGAACGAAGGCGCGTACGGCGTCCAGCTCATCGGCTTCGAGCGCGTGATCCTCGGTACGTCGGGCACGGCCTACGATACGGATGGGGCCGCCGGCCAGGCTTACCGCCTGTACCAGGCCGCGTTCGACCGCGCGCCCGACAGTTTCGGCATCGGCTTCTGGATCAGCCAGCTCGACAAGGGCATCAGCCTGCTCGACGTTGCCAGCGCATTCGCCATGTCGGACGAGTTCGGGGACAAATACGCGAAAGCGACCACGAACGCGGCGCTGGTCGACCAGTTCTACGCCAACATCCTGCATCGTGCGCCCGACGCCACCGGACAGGCGTTCTGGACCGGCGTGCTCGACAAGCACCTGGCCACCGTCGCGGACGTGCTCATGCACTTCAGCGAGAGCCCGGAGAACGTGGCGGCGCTCGTCGGCACGATCGAGAACGGCGTCAGTTATCTTCCTTACACGGGCCCCTGATAATTTCGTCGACTGGGTGTGGTTTTTTGGTGCGAAATCACCAAAAAGTTACCAAGATTCAAGCTTGTCTTTACACTGCCGGCCAGTTCGCGTCTAGAATTTCCCAAAAGAATCAACCTTTTGGGATGGGACATGAAATCGGTTCAGCAGGAAGTCGACGAGCGCAGCAACCTTACGGGCACGAACAAATTCGAGCTTTTGCTCTTCCGTCTCGGCGGCGACGCCAGCGGCGAGCATAGCGAGCTGTTCGGCATTAACGTCTTTAAAATCCGCGAGATCGTCGCCATGCCGACGATCACCAAGGTGGCCGGCGCGCCCGATCACGTGCTCGGCGTGGTCAACCTGCGCGGCCAGATCATCCAGGTCCTCGACCTGCCGGGCATCGCCGGCGTCACGCCCAAGACCGGCCTGAACATCATGCTGGTGACGGAATTCGCGCGCACCACGCAGGCGTTCGCCGTGGAGAGCGTGGAAGAAATCGTGCGCCTCGACTGGACGCAGGTCATGTCGGCCGAGAAGAGCGCCGGCAGCGGCATGGTCACGAGCATCGCGCGCCTGGAAGCGGTGGACGGCCAGCCGGCCCGCCTGGCCCAGGTGCTCGACGTCGAGACCATTCTGCGCAACCTGAATCCGGAATCGGAGACGGAGAACATCGAACTGGCCGTCGGCGCCAAGATGAAGCTCAAGCCGGGCGCCGTGATCCTGGCGGCGGACGATTCCGTCGTCGCGCGCGCGCTGATCGAGCAAGGCCTGGACGCCATGGGCCTGCCGTTCGTGATGACCAAGAGCGGCAAGGAATGCTGGGAACAGCTGAACCACATCGCCGCCGCGGCCGAAGCCGAGGGCAAGACCGTGCACGACAAGGTCGCACTCGTGCTGACCGACCTCGAGATGCCGGAAATGGACGGCTTCACGCTGACCCGCAACATCAAGTCGAACGCGCGCTTCGGCAACATGCCCGTCGTGATCCACTCGTCGCTGTCCGGCACGACGAACGAGGAACACGTCAAGAACGTCCGCGCCGACGCCTACGTCGCCAAGTTCTCGGCCGAGGACCTGTCGCGCACCCTGCGCACGCTGCTGCGCCAGTAATTCATTTCCCACGCGGCGCCGGCGCCCGCCGGCCCGCGCCCTCCGCCCGTCTGGGTTGTTGTTGGGCAACATCCTGAGCCTGAATTTGAGTAGGAGTTTTCCTACGGTAATTTAATGCCGCATAATGGTGGCACGGGATGCTGTTTCCAACCTTTTCGGAATTCCATGTTACAGCCCACATCATTCATCGCGTGCATCTGGACCACGGATGCGCAGGGCGCGTGCACTTCTGTCGTCGACCATGGGCCGAGTGCGCTGCCGCCGTTTGCGGTTACCACGCGCCTGCACGACTGGTTGCGCCGGTACGCCGCGGACGGGCAGGCGGCGGACTGCGTTGCGGATGCGCTGGCGCACGGCGCGGCGTTCAGCCATGAAGCCGAGTTGGCGGGTATGGACGGGCACACGCGCCGGGTCGTCGTGTCCGGTCTCCCGAACATGGGCGCCGGCGGCCATTGCCTCGGATGGTCCGGCGTCTTTGCCGACGTCACCGAGGAGAAGGCGACGCTCGACCGTGCGCTGCGCAGCGAAGCGGAGCGGGTCGAGGATGCGCATGCGCGCGTGCGCACGATCCTGGAAAGCATCGAGGACGGCTTCTTTTCCGTCAACCGCGACTGGGAGATCACCTACGCCAACACGTTGGCCGCGAAGTTCGCCGGTGTCGAGCCGGGTTCGGCGCTGGGTACGGTCTTGTGGGACCTGGCGAGCGGGCCGGCCGGCACTGCGATCGGCGACGTCTACCGGCGCGCGATGGCGACCGGCGAGAACGCGTCGGTCGAGACGTATTTCGCGCCGATCGGACTATGGCTCAGCGTGCGCGTGTATGCGCACGACGAAGGCCTGTCGGTCTTCTTCCACGATATCACGGACCGCAAGCGCGCCGAGGAGCGGCTGGAGCAGCTGGCCACGCGCGACGACCTCACCGGCCTGCCCAACCGGGCCTGGCTGAACGGCCATCTGCGGGCCATGCTGGGCCAGGCGCGCGGGCAGGCGGAGACCACCGTGCTGTTCATCGACCTGAACCGCTTCAAGGAAATCAACGATTCCTTGGGCCACGCGGCCGGCGACCATCTGCTGCGGCAGGTGGGCCTGCGCCTGCAGTCGTGCCTGCGCCCCGGCGACGTCGTGGCGCGGCTGGGCGGCGACGAATTCGTCGTGGCGGCCCATTGCGCGGGCCGCGACGCCGCCGCGGGCATCGCGCAGCGCCTGCTGAAGACGCTCACCAATCCATTCCACATCGACGGCCTCGAGATGTGCGTGGGCGCGTCGATCGGCATCAGCCTCTCGGGCCCGGACGGCGCCACGCCCGAACTGCTGTTCCAGAACGCCGACACGGCGATGTACAAGGCGAAGGCGCTGGGCGCGAGTTCGTACCAGTTCTTCGAGCCGGAGATGAGCGTGGAGGCACGGCGCCGGCTGCAGGTGGAGGCGGCGCTGCGGCGGGCGCTGGAGCTGGGCCAGTTCGAGCTGCACTACCAGCCGCGCATCGACGTGCGCACGTTCCGCCTGCGTGGCGTGGAAGTGCTGCTGCGCTGGAAACACCCGGAGCTCGGCAACGTGCCGCCGCTCGAATTCATCCCGATCGCCGAAGAGCGGGGCCACATCGAGGCGATCGGCCGCTGGGTGCTGGGCGAGGCCTGCCGCGTCGGCAAGCGCCTGTCGGACAAGTTCGGCACGCAGCTGCACGTGTCCGTGAACGTGTCGGCGCGCCAGCTGCGGTCCGCGGACATCGTGGCCGAAGTCGAGCAGGCCCTGCGCGAATCGGGCTTCGCGCCGCGCGCGCTGGAACTGGAGCTGACGGAAAGCGCGCTGATCGACGACACCGAACAATCCGTCGACGTGCTCCGCCGCCTCAAGCGCCTGGGCGTGAAGCTGGCGCTGGACGACTTCGGCACCGGCTATTCGAGCCTGTCGTACCTGAAGCGCTTCCCTGTCGACGTGCTGAAACTGGACCGCTCGTTCTTCATGGAAGAGTGCCCGAACGGCGACGAATTCGTCGCGGCCCTCGTCCACATGGCGCACGCGCTGGGCTTGACGGTGGTCGCGGAAGGCATCGAGACGGAAGAGGTGATGGAGACGCTGCGCGCCTGCCGCTGCGACGAAGCGCAGGGCTATCTGTTCGCGCGGCCGATGGCCTTGCCGGAGTTCGACAAGTTCCTGCAGTGCGAGGTGCCGGGGGCGCTGGCCGCCTGACACCTCGCGCGCACCGCATCAGCGCGCGTAGCTCGGCTTCTTCGGATCGTACGTCCAGCCGGGCACGAGGTAGCGCATCGCCATCGCGTCGTCGCGCGCGCCGCCGGCCACCTTCTTGTACAACTCGTGCGCCGCGTGGATGCGGTCCATGTCGGGCGAGACGCCCAGGCCTGGCGCCTCCGGCACCGCCACCTGTCCGCCGACGATGCGCAGCGGTTCCTGCGTCAGTTGCTCGCGGCCTTCCTGCCAGATCCAGTGCGTGTCAATCGCCGTGATGTCGCCCGGCGCGGCGGCGGCGCAATGCGTGAACATCGCGAGTGACACGTCGAAGTGGTTGTTCGAGTGCGAACCCCACGTCAGGCCCCAGTCGTGGCACAACTGCGCGAGGCGCACGGAGCCCTGCATGGTCCAGAAGTGCGGGTCGGCGAGCGGGATGTCGACGGCGCCCAGCAGGTGCGAGTGCGCCATCTGGCGCCAGTCCGTCGCGACCATGTTCGTCGCCGTGCGGATGCCCGTGGCGCGCTTGAATTCGGCCATGATCTCGCGGCCCGAGTAACCGTTCTCCGGACCGCACGGGTCTTCCGCGTACGACAGCACGTGACCCTGGCCCTTGCAGGCCGCGATCGCTTCCGCGAGCGACCAGGCGCCGTTCGGATCCAGCGTCGCGCGGGCGTCCGGGTAGCGCCGCTTGATCGCCGCGACCGCCGCAATCTCGTCCTCCGGGCGCATCACGCCGCCTTTCAGCTTGAAGTCGCGGAAGCCGTACTTGTCGACGGCGGCCGACGCGAGGTCGGCGATCTGCTCGGGCGTCAACGCTTCCTCGTCGCGCACCTTGTACCAGCCGTCCTTGGCCGCGTCGCCGTCGTACGGCAAGTCCGTGTGCGTGCGATCGCCGATGTAGAACAGGTACGCCAGCATCGTCACGTGCGTGCGCTGCTGGCCGTCGCCGAGCAGTTCGCACAGCGGCACCGCGAGGTGCTGGCCCAGCAGGTCGAGCAGCGCGGCTTCCACGGCCGTCACCACGTTTTCAAGGCGCAGGTTGATTTCGTGCGGCTGCTTCATCACGGCTTCCTCGGCGCTCGAGGTCACCTGATGGCTCACGCCGGAGATCGCCGCGCGCAGCACGTGCAGGGTGCGGTTGTAGCGCGCCACTTCCGTGCCGGTCACCAGCGGGACGAGCCGCTCCAGCGTGCGCAGGATGCCGTTCGAGCCGGGCACCTCGCCCATGCCGGTGTTGCCGGCGCTGTCCTTCAGCAGGACGAGGATACGGGTGAAGTAGGGCGCGTGGGCGCCGCACAGGTTGAGCAGCATGCTGTCGCGGCCGGCCACGGGGATCACCTGCATCTCGGTGATGATCGGGCTGGCGGCGCGCTGGATGAGGGGCATTTTCTGGGTCTCCTGGTGATGACGGGCATACAAAAAAATAATATCTCGTTGCCCGTAACATTGATCTAAACTAGAATGGTAGCGCAACCATTTGCCAAGTGTGAAGGAATAACGATGTCCCGTCAATCGATTCTGGCCACCAGCCTCCTGTGTCTCTCCCTCGGCGGCTGTGCCGCCATCGCCGTCCAGACCCCCGCCGGCGAACACTGGGTCGCCTCGTGGGGCAGTGCCCAACTGGTGCCGGAGGGCCAGAACGAACTGCCCGCCGCGCAATGGCAGGACGCCAGCCTGCGACAGGTCGTGCGGGTCTCGCTGAGCGGGCGCGAGCTGCGCGTCAAGCTCACCAACGTCTTCGGCACGGCGCCGCTCGTGATCGACGCGGGCAGCGTCGCGCTGGCTTCCACCCCCGGCAAGGCAGACGTCGACGCCGGCAGCCTGCGCCCGCTGCGTTTCGGCGGCGCGGCGTCCGTCACGATTCCGGCCGGCGCGGAATACGTGAGCGACCCGATCGACCTGCCGCATGCCGCGGGCGCCGACCTCGCCATCTCGCTGCATTTCGCCCAGGCGCCGGCGCGCCAGACGGGCCATCCGGGCGCCCGTGCGACGAGCTTCCGCGTGCCCGGCAACCAGGTCCTGGCCGCGGGTTGGCCGCAGGCCGACACGTTCACGCGCTGGTATCAGATCACGGGCGTCGAGGTGCGGGACGGCGCCCGGGCGCACACGGTCGTCGCGATCGGCGACTCGATCACGGACGGCTACGGCGTGAATCCTGATACGTATGCGCGCTGGACGGACGGTCTCGCCACGCGCCTGCGCGGCGCCGGGCTGACGGACGTCGGCGTCGTCAACGCGGGCATCGGCGGCGGCCGCATGCTGCGCGACGGCCTGGGCCCGAACCTCGTGTCGCGCTTCGAACGCGACGTGCTGGCGCGGCCCGGCGTGTCGCACGCCATCGTCATGATCGGCGTGAACGACTTCGGCGTGCAGCACCGGAACAAGGAAGACAGCCCGGAGGCGCGCGCCCGCCTGGTGGACGACCTGAAACAGGCCTACCGCCAGATCGTCGCGCGCGCCCATGCGCGGGGCGTGTGCGTGCTGGGCGCCACGATCACCCCGTACGGCGGCAGCGGTTATTACGCCCCCGGCCCGGACAACGAGGCGGACCGCCTCGCGTACAACCAGTGGATCCGCACCGCGGGCGTCGTCGACGGCGTCGTCGACTTCGACGCCGCGCTGCGCGACCCGGCGCAACCGGACCACCTGCTGAAGGCCCTCGACAATGACGGCCTGCACCCGTCGCCCGCCGGCTACAAGGCGATGGCGGACGCGGTGCCGCTGGACCAGCTCAAGACTTGCCGCATCGCGCGCTGAACGCATCCATAACAACATCGGGAGACTTATGAAATCACTCGTCGCAGCCGCCATGCTGACGCTCGCGGCCGCACAGCCGGCATGGGCGCTGGGAGAGCGCCCCTTCGTGACGTTCGAAGCCGGCAAGGACGCCGTCGTACTGGCCCGTTCCGGCCAGCCGGCGCGCATCGTCGTCGACCCGCACGAATTCGCGGGCGTGCGCCGCGCCGCGGCCGACCTGCAGGCGGACATCGAGCGCGTGTCCGGCACGCGTCCCGCGCTGCTGGCGTCCGGCGCCGCCGTGCCGAAGGGGACGGACGTCGTCATCGTCGGCACCCTCGGGAAAAGCGCGCTGATCGACCGCCTCGCGCGCGAGAACAGGATCGACGCGAAGGCCGTGCGCGGCAAGTGGGAAGGCTATCTCGTGCAGACGGTGCGCAATCCGCTGCCGGGCGTGGCGCGCGCGCTCGTCGTGGCCGGCAGCGACCGGCGCGGCACGATCTTCGGGCTGTACACGGTGTCGGAGCAGATCGGCGTGTCGCCATGGAACTGGTGGGCCGACGTGGCGCCGCGGAAGCACGACGTCCTCGCGGTGGCGGCCGGCACGCGCGTCGCCGACGCGCCCGTCGTGAAATATCGCGGCATCTTCCTGAACGACGAGGCGCCGGCGCTCTCCAGCTGGGCCAAGGAGAAATTCGGGGGCTTGAACCACAAGTTCTACGGCAAACTGTTCGAGCTGATCCTGCGCATGCGCGGGAACTACCTGTGGCCGGCGATGTGGGGCAATGCGTTCTACGATGACGATCCGGAGAACGGCCCGCTGGCCGACGAGATGGGCATCGTGATGGGAACGTCGCACCACGAACCGCTGATGCGCGCCCACGCGGAGTGGAAAAAGTATGGCAAGGGGCCGTGGGACTATAGCCGCAACGAACAGGCGTTGCGCGAATTCTGGCAGCAGGGCCTGGACCGCTCGAAGGACTACGACAAGGTCATCACGCTGGGCATGCGCGGCGACGGCGACGAGCCGATGTCGGAGGAATCGAACGTCGCGCTGCTGCAGCGGATCGTGGCCGACCAGCGCGCGATGATCGCGAAGACGACCGGAAAACCACTGCCGCAGGTGCCGCAGGTGTGGGCGCTGTACAAGGAAGTGCAGGACTATTACGAGAAGGGCATGCGCGTGCCCGACGACGTCACGCTGCTGTGGTGCGACGACAACTGGGGCAATATCCGCCGCCTGCCGACGCCTGACGAGCGCAAACGCAGCGGCGGCGCCGGCATCTACTACCACTTCGACTACGTGGGCGGCCCGCGCTCGTACAAGTGGATCAACGTGACGCCGCTGCCGAAGGTGTGGGAGCAGATGCACCTGGCGTGGCGCCTCGGCGCCGACCGGCTGTGGGTGGTGAATGTGGGCGACCTCAAGCCGATGGAAGTGCCGACGGAATTCTTCCTCACCTACGCGTGGAACCCGGCCGCGTGGCCCGCGTCGCGCCTGCCGGACTACCTGAAGCTGTGGGCCGCGCGCGAATCCGGCGCCGACAATGCGGATGAAATCGCCGCTATCGTCGAGACTTACGCCCGCTACAACGGCCGCCGCCGGCCGGAACAGCTGGAGCCGGGCACGTACAGCGCGACGAATTACCGCGAGTCCGAGCGCATCGTCGCCGACTGGCGCGACCTCGCCGCGCGCGCCGAACGCGTGAAGGCGAAGCTGGCGCCGGCGCAGCGCGACGCGTTCTTCCAGCTGGTCGAACATCCGGTGCGCGCGTCCGGCACGCTGGGCGAACTGTATGCGACGGTGCAGGCGAACCGCCTCCACGCCGCGCAGGGCCGTGCCGACACGAACGATCTCGCGGCCCGTGCGCGCGACCTGTTCGCGCAGGACGCGGCGATCTCGCGCGAGTACCACACCATCAACAACGGCAAGTGGAACCACATGATGGCGCAGACGCACATCGGCTACACGAGCTGGCGCGACCCGGCCACGAACATCATGCCCGAGGTGCGCGAGATCACCGTGCCGGCCGCGCCCGCGCTGGGCGTGGCGGTGGAGGGCGGCGAGACCGCGTGGCCGGCAGCGGCGACGCTGCGCCTGCCCGCGTTCGAACCGTTCGACAAGGCCAGCCGCACCATCGAGGTCTTCGACCGCGGCGCGGCGCCGGTGGCGTGGACCGCGCGTGCCGACCAGCCGTGGATCGTGCTGGGCGAGACGTCGGGGACGACGGACAAGTCGAAGCGGATCGCCGTCGACGTGCGCTGGGACCAGGTGCCGGCCGGCGCCACGTCCGGGCGCGTGCTGGTGAGCGGTCCGGATGGACAGGTTGCCACGGTCGAGGTCCCGCTGCGCCATGCGGACCGGCGCGGCACGCAGGTCGCGGGCTTCATCGAGACGGGCGGCGCTGTCGCCATCGAGGCCGAGCATTACAGCCGCGCACAGGCGCCGGCCGGCCGTGAATGGCTGCGCGTGCCGGGCCTGGGCCGCACGTTGTCCGGCATGACCACCTTGCCGGTGGACGCGCCCGCGCTGGCGCCGGCGGACGGCATGCGCCTCGAGTACGACGTGTATCTGTTCGAGCCGGGCAAGGTGAACGTCCAGGCGACCCTGGCGCCCACCTTGAAATTCCGCCCGGGACCGGGCTTCCGCTACGCAGTCTCCATCGACGACGAGGCGCCGCGGATCGTCGACGTGCATGCCGACGACTCGCTGCAGCACTGGGAAAAGATCGTGACGGACGGCGTCGCGCAGTTCACGACGGCGCACGAGGTGAAGGCGGCCGGCCGGCACACGCTGAAGTTCTGGGCGTTGGACCCGGGCCTCGTGCTGCAGCGTTTGGTGATCGACGCGGGCGGGCTGAAGCCGAGCTATCTCGGTCCACAGGAAAGCCCGCGCGTGGGCGCCAATTAATCGGAGTGGGCGACGCGCAGCCCGCCCTTGCGGTCGGGCAGCCACACTTCGGCGAGGTCGGAACTGACGTCGAAGAAGCCCAGTTCGTGTTTCGCCGCGAGGCGGTTGACGGCTTCCCAGGCCGCGTCGATGCGGTCCCAGTCGAGGAACGACATGTAGATCAGCGTGCCGCCGATGGTGTAGTCGGTGCCCGTTTCCGGCTCTTCCACGCCGGCCGGTGCGGGAGGGAATTCGGCGGCAAGGTCCGCATAAAAGGCCTGCAGGGCGGGCGTGGCCAGGGCAGGGTCGTCATAGCCGTGGTCCTCGTTCCACTCGGTATGCGCCTCGTACCAGTCGAGGAAGGCGGGCCGTTTGGCCGGGGCGGCGTCGGGTGCGAACACCATCAGGTCGAAACTCATCGTGCGGTTCTTTCGGGGAGGTTCATCAGTCAGGCATGACGATACACGCCGCCCGCGTGTGGCGCAAATGCCGAAAATCCGGCAATCCAATCGCGAAGCTGGTTCCGGCCGTGCAAAAAAGATAATATGCTGAGCCTGCCACCACCAGCCGTCCGAACCCATCGCCCACCGGAGCCCACATGACTTCCACGCTGAACACCCAGGTTGCCCGCGCCCTGCTCGCCATCGTCCCGCTGCTCGCCGTCGACGCGGCGCACGCCGGGCCAAAGTACACATACAGCTATGTGGGGTCGCCGTCCACGCCCGTGCGCGCGAAGCCGGTGTCGTGCGTCAGCAATGTCTGTACGCCGTCCGTCGTGCTGATGGGCGGGGGCTACGACGTGGCCGAGGCGTTCCGCTGGATGATCGCGCAGGCGGGCATCTCGCGCGCCGCCGGCGGCCGCTTCGTCATTCTCCGTGCGACGGGTAGCGATGCGTACAACCCGTACGTCTACAGCCGCATCGGCACGGTCGATACGACGACGGACCGGAACTACGAGAACGTCGGCGGCATCGACCTGGGCGTGACCTCGGTCGAGACCCTCGTGGTCCCGAGCCGCACCGCGGCCGCCGATCCGTTCGTGCTGGACGTGATCGCGAAGGCGAGCGCCATCTTCATCTCCGGCGGCGACCAGGCGAACTATTACCAGTACTGGCAAAGCACGCCGCTGGCCGACGCGCTGCAGCGCGCCGTCAATGCCGGCATCCCGATCGGCGGCACGAGCGCCGGCAATGCGATGCTGGGGCAGTACGCGTTCGCGGCGCTGAACGATACCGTGACGTCGGACGAGGCGCTGGCCAATCCGTTCAACCGCTACATGACGATCGATCCGCTCAACACGTGGTCCGGCAAGTTCGCCCAGACCGGGAGCTTCATCAGCATCCCCGGCCTGGAAAAGACGATCACCGACGACCATTTCAATACGCGCGACCGGCTGGGCCGGCTGATCGGCTTCGTCGCCCGCATCGGCGACGGCTGCCCCGGCGGCGTCGAGCGGTTCGACCAGGTGCTGGGCATCGGCGTCGACGAGGAGACGGCCGTGCTGGTGTCCGGGCCGCGCGGCGGCGCCAGGGCGCAACTGGTCGCCAACCCGTACAACCCGGAAAACACGACGGCGCCGTACGCGCCGCAGAACTCCGCCTACTTCACGAAGGTCGTGCGCACGCCGGCCCAGTGCGCCGCCAAGAAGACGCTGGACATCAACGGCGGCGTGCAGGTGTACCGCCTGAGCGCCCAGCCGGCGCAGCCGTCGCCGTATCCGTCGGCGCCGCAATACAGCTTCAAGACCAATGCGACGTTCAACCTGGCGACGTGGACCGGGCAGACGCCGCAGACGTATGCCGACGGCTCGTCGCTGAACGGGCCGTTCGTGTACGGCACGGCCGGCGGCGCGATCCTGGGCAACCAGGTCCGCTGACCGCCCGTGCGCCCGCCCGTCGCCATCGACCCGGACGAGGTCGAGTTCAGCGCGATCCGCGCCCAGGGTCCGGGCGGGCAGAACGTCAACAAGGTGTCGAACGCCGTGCAGGCGCGCTTCGACATCGGCGCGTCCTCGCTGCCGCAGCATGTGAAGGACCGCATGCGCGCGTTGCCCGACGCGCGCATCACGCGCGACGGCGTCGTCGTGATCAAGGCGCAGAGTGCGCGCAGCCTGGAGCGCAACCGCGCGGACGCGCTGGCGCGGCTGCAGGCGCTCGTCGACGCGGCCGCCGCCGTCCCTCTCGTGCGCCGCCCCACGCGGCCCACGCTCGGCTCCCAGCGCCGCCGGCTCGACACCAAGGCACGCAGCGGGCAGGTCAAGGCCTTGCGCGGCAAGGTGCGCGAGTAAGCGAGCCATATCGAAATCCGCTTGTGCCATACGAAGATGGCATGCCTCGGTGATAGCGGTTAACAAATACTGTTAGCACGATTGACGCCGCGCATTCACGTCCCTACGATGAAATCGGTTACATAAACATAAGAATGCGGCGTTTGCGCCCCGGATGCCGTATGCGGATACGGTTGTCGCGGTCCGCTTTCCAAGCGGGGCGAACATCGAGGAGACAACATGAAGCAGGCACTATGCATGACCGCAGTGGCACTTGCAGCAAGTCTCGCCGCGCCGGCGCAGGCGGCAACCTGGTCGACCACGGCGCAGTACGGTGGCACCACGATGGGCGCGTACACTTTCAACAACGACGTCTGGGGGCAAGGCGCGGGGCCGCAAACCCTGTGGGTCAACTCGCCCACCGACTGGGGCGTGTGGTCGAACCAGCCGAACACCGGCGGCATCAAGTCCTACCCGCACATCGGTTTCTACGTGGGCAAGCAGCTGAGCGCCCTGTCGCGCGTGACGTCCGTCGTGTCGGCCACCACGCCGGCCGGCGGCGCGTGGGAGTCGACATACGACATCTGGGATTCGAACCACGCCAACGAGATCATGCTGTGGCTGAACTACACGGGCACGGCGGCCGGCTGCGGCAACGTCAAGCCGGTCTCGTACAACTGGACGGCCGGCGGGTGCGCGATCCCCGTGTACACGAACGTGAACGTCGGCGGCGCCACGTGGAACGTCTATCGCGGCAATAACGGCGGCAACATGGTGTACTCGTTCCTCCGCACGACGAAGACCAACAACACGACCGTGGACGTCCTCGCCATCATGCGCTACCTGCAGAACCTCGGCTGGATCGGCAACGTCACGCTGGGCGACGTGCAGTACGGGTTCGAGATCACGTCGTCGTCGGGCGGCATGGATTTCGGCGCCCATAACTTCTCGGTCACCGCCTATTGACCAGTCCCGCGCGGCGCGGCCCGGCCGCGTCGTTGCCGCAGGCGCAGCGCGCCCGGACCTGGTCGCGTCCGGCGCGCTTGGCGTCGTACATCAGCTTGTCGGCCACGGCGATGAGGTCGCGCAGCGCGTGCTGTCCGCCGTCGGCCCCGAGATCGCCGCAGGCGACGCCGAAGCTCGCGGTCGTGCGCACGTGCTCCGTGCCGTCGTCGGTCATCACGCTCGTGTCGGCGAAGCGCGTGCGCAGCCGTTCGGCCAGGTGGATGCCGCCGTCGAGGTCCGTGCCGGGCAGGATCGCGAGGAACTCCTCGCCGCCGTAGCGGACCACGCTGTCGACACCCTCGCGCGTCATGCGTTGCAGCAGATCCGCGAAGCTGCGCAGGACGGCGTCGCCGCTGGCGTGGCCGTAGGTATCGTTGACGCGCTTGAAGTGATCGATGTCGCACAGGACCACCGTCAGCAGCCCGTGATGGCCCGCCGTGCGCGCCTGGCCGGGACGCATCAGGGTCTCGTGCAGATAGCGCCGGTTGAAGCACCCCGTGAGGTGGTCGCGCGCCGCCGCGTGCTGGAGCTGCATGCGCGCCAGGTATTCCTCGCGCGACACCTGGTTGAAGCGCCGCGCCGCGAGTGCGCCGAACGCGTTCGCCAGCATCAGCAGCATGATCATCGTGACGTGGTCGGCCCCCGAGAGCCGGCCGGATGCAAGGGTCAGCGCGAGGAAGACGGCCGTCGCGCCGGACGCCAGCACGAGCGCGTTGGCGAAACCGTTCGGGATATACAGGTAGATCACGATCAGCATGATCGCGAGCGACATCGCGTGCCAGTGAAACTCGTCCGGCCGGTGGACGGCGATGAACATGAAGCACGCGAGCGCCACGGTTTCCGCGACGCAGGCGGCGACGCGGGTCGCGCCCACGGTGAGCGGCCGGCGGTACGCGAGCCAGGCGCACGTGCCGGCCGTCGCGGCGACGACGGCGCGCGCCGCCAACAGCCGCAGGTAGGTGTCGCCGTACCCCAGCGCGGCCAGGTCGGAGATCGAAAAGGCCAAATAGAACAGCGTGCAGAACACGAGCGTGTAGCCGAGCAGCGCCCGTGTCGGCGGCAGTTGGTGGACGAGGAACGCGGCTTCGTCGGCGGGCAGCGCAAACTCGCCGGTGAGCGGGTGGATTCTCATGCGGTCGATGGACGGAAACGGAAAAGGCCGGCACAGGCCGGCCTATTATGTTCCAAAATCTGTATCGACGCTATGCCGACCGTTACTCAGGCGGAGAGGCCCAGCAACGTCGACGCGTGGGGCGCCAGCGTCGTGCGGATCGCGCCGCGGACGTTCGGCTGGTCGCGCCGGGTCCACAGGTCGCGGACGGCGACGTCGCGGTTGCCGAGGTCGAGGCGCGACAGGTCGAACACGATCTCCGCGGGCGCGTCGGACGTATTGAACAGCGCCAGGTATTGCAGGTTGCGCTTGTCGGCAGAACGTGCGCTCCAGATACGCGTGCCCGCATCCGCGCGGTGCGGGTGGTTGTCGCGGCTACGCTGGTTCACGGCCAGTACCTCGGGGTTCGTCAGTAGCGCGAGCGTCTTCGTGTCGAGGTGGCGCAGGTCGCCGCCCATGATCAGCGGCGAGCGGGCGATGCTCCACAGGGACATCAGGGTCTGCTGCTCGTCCGGCGTGAACTTGGTGTCGCGCGCGCCGAGGGCGAGGCGGCCCAGCGGCAGCATGTCGGCGTCGGGCCAGGAGTTCTCGCCCATCACGGGATTCCAGTTGTCGAGGCGCTGGAACTGGTCGGCGAGCAGGCGCCATTCGTCCCAGAAGTCGTCCGAGATGCGCCACATCTGCGCATAGTGCGGCACGTGGTTGGCCCAGCGCAGGTCCATCTCTCCCGGCGAGAGGCTCAGGACGATGGGGCGGCCGCTGGCCGCGATGGCCTTGTGCGCCGCCTCCACCTCGGGCCAGTTCCTCTCGTACGGGCGCGACATGTCGTCCATCTTGACGAAGTCGACGCCCCACGCCGCGTACTGCTTGAAGACGGAGTCGTAATAGGCTTGCGCGCCCGGCTTCGTCATGTCGACGCCGTACATGTCGCCGTTCCACTCGCAGATCGCTTTCGTGTCGGCGATGTCGCGCGCGTGCAGGTTCGTGCCGAGGATCGGGGTATTCAGGCGCACCGCCTGGCGCGGGATGCCGCGCATCAGGTGGATGCCGAACTTCATGCCGCGCGCATGGATCTGGTCGGCCAGGCGCTTGAAGCCCGCGCCGTCGCGCGCGGACGGGAAGCGGTTCGGCGCCGGCTGCAGGCGGCCGTACTGGTCCATCGTCAGCTCCGCGTCCTTGCGGTATTCGTAGCTGTTCGCGTTCGGCTCGTACCACTGGATGTCGACCGTGAAGACGTTGTACCCGAACGGCAGCAGTTTCGCGACCATGATGTCGGCGTTTTCCAGCGCCTGGGCTTCCGTGATGGTGGGACCGAACGAATTCCAGCTGTTCCAGCCCATCGGCGGCGTCGGCGCGAGACCGGCGGCGGGCAGCGCCGATTTCGCGGACGCTTTCGACGCTGCGGCAAAGGCGAATGAAGGGACGCTCGCGGCGGCAGCGGTGGCGAGAGAGGCGGAGAGGAGGCGGCGGCGGTTCGAATCCATGTGGTGGCGGAGAGTTGAAGAACGTCGCGCGAGTATAGTGACCGATAGGCCGGCGCACCAATCACTTGTATGCGCCGACCGATATCCGAATCGGTATCGGAAGCGTCAGCCCTGGCGTGCCGGCGCCGCCTTGATGGCGTCGATGATCGCCTGCTTCATCGGTTTGGCTTTCAGCTGCGCGTCGAACGGCGTCGGGCGCATCGGCAGCTTGTCCTTGCGCGGCGCCTCGTCCCACGTCTGCAGCCAGCTGATGTTGTCGGCCAGGCCCCACACGAGGATGTCGCGCAGGCGCGGGTAAGACAGCGTCACGTCCAGGTAGTCGCGCGTGGCGGCGGCCACGCCGGCGTCGCGCTTCGCGATGTCGGCCGGCAGGCGGCGGTCGTTCACGTCCAGTTCCGTGATCAGCAGGTCGTAGCCCATGCCCGACACCTCGTCGAGGAACTTGCGCCATTCGACCAGGTCCGCGCGGCCCTTGTCCGTTTCATCCCACGAACCGATGTGGCTCTGCAGGCCCAGGGCATTGACCGGCGTGCCGCGCTTCTTCAGGTCCGCGAGCAGGGACAGGACGCCCGCGCGGTGCTTCGCACTGCCGGCGTCGCCGCGCATGTAGTCGTTGTAGACCAGCTGCGCCTGCGGCGCGTATTCTTTCGCGAGGCGGAACGCCAGGTCGATCTGTTCGAGGGCGCCCAACGGTTTCGTGAGGGCGTTCTGGCGCAGCTTGCCGTCGGCGGGGTCGACGGCTTCGTTCATGACGTCCCAGCTCTTGATAGTCTTGCCGAAGTGGCCGCACACGGTGCTCACGTGCGTGCGCATCAGCTGCTCGACAGCCTTCGTCGGCTGCGGGCCGAAGTTCTGCCTGGCGATCCATCCGGGCAGCCATTTTTCCGGTTGCCAGAACAGGTTGTGGCCGCGCACGGCGATGCCCTTGTCCTTCGCCCACGCGATCACGTCGTCGGACGGGCCGAAGTTCAGCTTGCCGGGCGCCGGTTCGAGCGCCTGCCACTTCATCTCGTTCTCGAGCACGATCAGGTTGCACTCGCGCTCGACGAGGGCGCGGTAGGCGGCGTCGCCGAACTGGTTGCGGCCGGCGCTGAGGGAGGTGCCGAAGCGCATGCCCTTGCGGGCGGCGACGTCCTTCAGCGTTTCACCCGCGGGACCTTGCGCGCGCGCGAACGGCGCGACGGCGGGCAGCAGGGTGGCGCCGGCAAGTGCGCCGAGGATCTCTCGTCTCGTAGTCATATTGTAGGTCCTTCTGTTTTACGTAGTGGGATAAGAAGTCAGCCGTGGCCGGGCGCGAACGGGAAGGTTTGCGACCGGTAGTCGTCGAGCGATTGCGCGGGCGCGCGCACGCCGGCCGGCAGCGGCAGGCCGGATTGGTGCTGGAAGTAGGCGATGCACGCGTCGCGCCACCATTGCGCTTCGCGCAGTTGCTGCGCCAGGCGCTGGGCGACGTCGTCGAAGCGGCGCGCGTCCACGAACGGGCGCAGGCGCTGCCACTGCGCCTGCATAGTGGCCACTTCGGCCACACCATGGTCGTAGTGCGCAATCAGGTCCGTCCACAGGGTGCGGCCATCCGCCATGCGGTAGTCCCACGGCAGGTGGTGGAACCACAGCAGGAATTCCGGCGGCGTCGTGGCCGGATCGGCGAAGCGGCGCGCAACCTCGGGCGCGTACTGGGCAATGGCATCGCTGCCCTTCGCCGTGCGGTCGAAGCCGATGCCGTCGCGGCCCGCGCGGTGGTAATACACGGGGTTCCAGTCGGCGCGGCCCAGGTTGTCCACCCACGGCGCCGGACCGTGATGGTGGCCGGTGCCCATGATGTGGTGCAGGCCGAGGGGCGTCATGTAGTCGACCGCCGCTTCGCGCGAACGCATCATCATGGCGACGACCGGATCGGTGACGCGCGCGTCCGGCGCGAACGTCTGGCCCGCCCATTCGCGTGCGATCGCGCGGCTGTCCAGGTCCGGGTTCCAGGCGAGGCGGCCGACCGCGTACCAGTTGGCCTGGTCGAACGTGGAGCCCGTCCAGTTGCGGCTGGAGCCGATGTTGGCGACGCCGGCGATGCCGCCCACGTGACCATCCTGTGCGCCTTCGAGCACGCGCGCGACCGTCATCGGCTTGTTGCCTGCGCGGGTGTCGAAGCGCAGCGTTTCCTGGAACAGCGGGCCGAGGTAGACGAGATGCGTGGCGAAGCCCAGGTATTCCTTCGTCACCTGGAATTCCATCATCAGCGGCGTGTCGGGCATCGCGCCGAACAGCGGGTGCGCCGGTTCGCGTGGCTGGAAGTCGATGGCGCCGTTCTTCACTTGCTCCAGCACGTTTTTGTCGAACTTGCCGTCGAGGGGCTTGAACTGGTCGTAGGCCTGCGCGGCCCGGTCACTGACCTGGTTCGGGTGCGCCGGTGGGCTATACACGAACGCGCGCCACATCACGATGCCCTTGTGCGGGGCGAGGGCGCGCGCCAGCATGTTGGCGCCGTCCGCGTGGTTGCGGCCATAGTCCTGCGGGCCGGGCTGGCCTTCCGAATTGGCCTTCACGAGGAAGCCGCCGAAATCGGGGATGGTGCGGTAGATCTCGTCCGCCTTGCGCGCCCACCACGCGGCCACAGCCGGGTCGAGCGGGTCGGCCGTCTTCGTCTCCTTCAGTTCCAGCGGCGTCGACCAGCGCACCGACAGGTACACGCGGATGCCGTACGGACGCAGCACGTTCGCGATGGCGGCCGTCTTGGCGATGAAGGCCGGGCTCAGGACTTCGGCTTTCGCATTGACGTTGTTGAGGACCGCGCCGTTGATGCCCAGCGACGCGTTGGCGCGTGCATAGTCCGTGTAGCGCGGGTCGACGACGTTCGGCAGCTCCCACCAGTTCCAGATCGATTCGCCCGCATAGCCGCGTTCCACGGTGCGGTCCAGGTTGTCCCAGTGGTTCAGAACCCGCAGCGGCAGCGCCGGCTTGTCGGCGAGGGCGATCCGGTCCGGCGCGGCGCCCAGCTGCAACTGGCGCAGCCACGCGAAGCTGCCGTACAGGAGGCCGACGTCGGTGTTCGCCGCGATCAGCGTGACCGGTGCGCCGTCGATGCGCGCGCGGCGCACGAGATAGCCTTCCGGGCCGACGCCGGCAAGGTCGCGGCGCACGGCGTCCGCGTCCGCCAGCCCCGCGGGCAAATCGGCACGGGCGAGGACGATGGTCCCGGCACGCGCCCGCGTGGTCGACGGCACGGCGTCCCGCGCGCGGGCCAGCATGCCGGCGAGGCCGCGTTTGAGTTCCGCGCCCGCGGCGCGCACGGTGGGCGTGTCGTCCGGCGTCCGGATGCCGGTGGCCGCCGCCGCCAGTGCGGTGCGCTGGGCGGCGGGCAGGGGCTTGTAGCGCAGCCACAGGTCGTAGCCGTCTTCGTCGGCGGCGTGGGCGAGGCGGGCGCCGATCAGTCCGAGCAGGACGTTCAGGGCGAGCGCCGCCATCAGCCGTGCGGACGCACGGCGCGGTAAATGCACCATCGTAGTCTCCGTTGTATTTATGTGTTCCGGATGCGGCGGCCCGTCCGGCGCAGGAATGTTAGCGCAAACTCTGAAAATGGGAAATCGATTTCTGAGTGTTTACGGTCATCTTTATGGCTATCTTTGCATGGGACTGAAGTGCTAAGATAGCGCAAACAAAAAATGATGGGGAATCGGGAGAAATGACCAAGACCAAACCAGAAGCCGTCCAGGAAGAGCTGGAACGACGGGGCCAGCCCACGATGGCCGACGTCGCCAAGCTTGCGGGCGTGTCCGCCATGACCGTATCGCGCGTCATGAACGGGAAGGGCCTCGTGCGCGAAAGCACGCGCCGCAAGGTGGCGGAAGCCGTGGCCGCGCTGAATTACACGCCGAACCAGGAGGCGCGCAACCTCGCGGGCTCCAAGCCGATCCGCGTCGGCTTCTTGTACAGTAACCCGAGCGCCGCGTACCTGAGCGAGTTCCTCGTCGGCCTCCTGAGCCAGTCGGGCCTGAACAACGTCCAGCTGTTCGTGGAAAAATGCGAAGCCGGCGACCATGAGGCGGAACAGACGCGCCACCTCGTCGAGAATGGCCTGGACGGCATCATCCTGCCGCCCCCGCTGTGCGACAGCGAGGAGGTGCTCGCCGCCATCGCCGACGCGAACATCCCGGCTGTCGTCGTCGCCTGCGGGCTGCCGGACAGCCGCGTGGGCGCCGTCAGCATCGACGACTACGAAGCGGCGCATGCGATGACGCGCCACATGATCAACCTCGGGCACCACCGCATCGGCTTCGTCGTCGGCCACCCGAACCAGACCGCGAGCGCGCGCCGCCTCGAAGGCTATCGCGCGGCGATCGCGGAGCAGGGCGCGGACGCATCCGAGGAACTCGTCGTGCAGGGCATGTTCACGTACCGCTCCGGCCTGGACGCGGCCGAACACCTGCTGGCGCTGGAAGAACGCCCGACCGCCATCTTCGCCAGCAACGACGACATGGCGGCGGCCTGCGTCGCCGTCGCGCACCGCCTCGGGCTCGACGTGCCGGGCGATCTCACCGTCACCGGCTTCGACGACACCGCGCTCGCCACCACGATCTGGCCGGAACTGACGACCGTGCGCCAACCGATCGCCGGCATGGCGCGCGAAGCCGTGCAATCGCTCGTGCGCCGCGTGCGCGCGCTGCGCGAAGGCGAGGAGGCCGATCCGGAACAGGTGCGCATGGACTTCGAACTGGTGCGCCGCCAGTCCGACGCCGCGCCACGCACCCGCCCCTCGGCGCTGTTGCCGCTCGCCGGCGCCAAGCGCGCCGGCTGATTGCCCCACGCGCCGCGGCGTTCCCCGCCGCGGCCATCCACGCGCGACGCATAAATTGTTCGCGCAAACATCCAATTTTTCCTCTTTTCCCGCCAATTCCGCCATGGCGGCATGCCGTTGCGTCGCCTCTGCCGGACAAATCCGAATAATTGATTGACAAGGGCCAAATTTGCCCATTAGACTGGAATGGTTGCGGTAACATTTTTGTTATTCGAATGTTGGGCATAGACCCACCGCATGCCAGGCTGACCACATGCCGCCGGCCACACGGCGGCACTTACAAAAACAAGCAGGAGACATACGTCGATGGGTATCAAACGCAGGGAGTTTCTGGCCACCGTTGGGGGCGCGGCCGGCATGGCGGTCGTGCCGGGCGCGATCGCGGCCAAGGCCGCCAAGAGTGGCGCAGTGGTCTACAAGCAGGCGAACGCGCCGGTCGCGGCACGCGTGGAGGACCTGCTGGGCCGCATGACGCTCGATGAAAAGATCGCACAGCTGCAGTGCGTCTGGCTGACGAAGAAGGACCTCCAGAACGACGACACGAGCTTCAACGCCGAGAAGGCGAGCCGTGTGCACCCGAACGGCATGGGCATGTTCGCGCGCCCGTCCGACCGCCAGGTCGGCGCCGACAACAACGCCGGCAACTCGGGCGCCGTCGGCAACCGCGGCCCGAAGGAAACCGCGGAATACGTGAACGCGGTGCAAAAATGGGCGCTGGAACAGACGCGCCTGGGCATCCCCGTGTTCATGCACGAGGAGTCGCTGCACGGCTACGTGGCCCCGGAAGCGACCAGCTTCCCGCAGGCGATCGGCCTGGCGTCCACCTTCGACCCCGCGCTGGTCGAGCAGATCTTCGCGCTCGCCGCGAAGGAAATGCGCGCGCGCGGCGCCAACCTGGCGCTGGCGCCCGTCGTCGACGTCGCGCGCGAGCCGCGCTGGGGCCGCATCGAAGAGACCTATGGCGAAGACCCGCACGTGTGCGGCACGATGGGCAAGGCGGCCGTGCTGGGCTTTTCGGGCAACTCGCTGCCGCTGGCGCGGGACAAGGTCTTCGCGACGCTGAAGCACATGACGGGCCACGGCCAGCCTGAAAGCGGCACCAATATCGGGCCCGCGAACGTGGGCGAGCGCGCGCTGCGCGAAGACTTCTTCCCGCCGTTCGAGAAGATCATCAAGGAAACGAAGATCGCGGCCGTCATGCCGTCGTATAACGAGATCGACGGCATCCCGTCGCACGCCAACCGTTGGCTGCTGACGGACGTGCTGCGCAAGGAATGGGGCTTCCAGGGCCTGACCGTGTCCGACTACATGGCGGTCGCGGAGCTGGGCAGCCGCCACCACCTCGTCGGTTCCGTCAAGGAAGGCGGCCTGCGCGCATTCAAGGCCGGCGTCGACATCGAGACGCCGGACCCCGCAGGCTATGCGACGCTGGGAGAACTGGTCAAGGAAGGCAAGATCACGACGAAGGAGATCGACGCCGTCGTGCGCCGCATCCTGCGCTGGAAGTTCGACGCCGGCCTGTTCGAGAACCCGTACGCGGACGCCGCCCAGGCCGACGCGCGCACGGCCGCGCCGGAGGCCATCGCCCTCGCGCGCAAGGCCGCCCAGCGCACCGCGGTCCTGCTGAAAAACGACAAAGGGCTGCTGCCGCTCGCGCCGAAGAAGGTGGGCAAGCTGCTGCTGGTCGGCACGCACGCGAAGGACACCCCGATCGGCGGTTACTCGGACAAGCCGCGCCACGTCGTCTCCATCCACGAGGCGCTGCAGAAGGAAGCCCAGGCGGGCGGCTTCGCGCTGGACTATGCGGAAGGCGTGCGCCTGACGGAAGGCCACGTGTGGGGCCAGGACGAGATCGTGTGGACCAAGCCCGAAGTCAATGCGCGCCTCATCGCCGAAGCGGTGGAAGCGGCGAAGAAGGCCGACACCATCGTCATGGTCCTCGGCGACAACGAGCAGACGGCGCGCGAGGCGTGGGCCGACAATCACCTCGGCGACCGCACCACGCTGGACCTGATCGGCCAGCAGAACGACCTGGCCCGCGCCATCTTCGCGCTGAACAAGCCGACCGTGGTGCTGCTGCTGAACGGCCGCCCGCTGTCCGTGAACTACCTGGCCGAACGCGCCGACGCGCTGATGGAGTGCTGGTACATGGGACAGGAAACGGGCAACGCCGTCGCCGACCTGGTCTTCGGCCGCGCCAACCCGGGCGGCAAGCTGCCCGTGACGATTGCGCGCAACGTCGGCCAGCTGCCGATGTTCTACAACCGCAAGCCGAGCACCCGCCGCGGCTACATCGACGACGTGACGACGCCGCTGTACCCGTTCGGTTACGGCTTGTCGTACACCCGTTTCGACATCTCCGCGCCGCGCCTCACGAAGGACCGGATCGCGACGAACGGCACGACGCAGGTACAGGTCGACGTGCAGAACACGGGCGCCGTGCGCGGCGACGAAGTCGTGCAGATGTACATCCGCGACGACGTCAGCTCCGTCACCCGTCCGCTGCTGGAGCTGAAGGGCTTCCAGCGCGTGACGCTGGAGCCGGGCGAAAAGCGCACCGTGACGTTCGACATCAAGCCGACCGACCTGTGGTTCTACAACGCCGACATGAAACGCGTCGTGGAGCCGGGGACGTTCACCATTTTCGCAGGACCGAACAGCGTCGACCTGAAGAAGACCACGCTGACGGTGGCATAAACCTAGAGAGACAAAACATGACAGCTATCCAAGCCAATCCGCTGCCCCTGGACCTCGACCAGGCCCTGATGGTCGGCCGTGTCTGGCGTACCACCCAATCCGAAGGCCCGGCCGTCGTGGCCGTCCGTAACGGTCGTGTAATCGATATCACGCGCCACGTGCCGACCGTGTCGGAACTGCTCGAGCGCGACGATCTGGTCGCTTTCGTGCGCGGCGCGGAAGGCGAGGACCTGGGCGACGTCAACGCACTCGTCGCCGCCGCGCTGGCTGGCGACGAGGGCGCACCGGTGCGCCTGCTGGCCCCGTGCGACCTGCAGGCCATCAAGGCATGCGGCGTCACGTTCGCCGTCAGCCTGCTGGAACGCGTGATCGAGGAACAGGCCAAGGGCGACCCGGCCCGCGCGACCGCGCTGCGCCAGCAACTGCAGGAGACGATCGGCACCAACCTGTCGGAACTGGAGCCGGGCGGCGAGGCCGCCATGCGCCTGAAGGCCGACCTGTCCGCGCGCGGCATGTGGTCGCAGTACATGGAAGTGGGCATCGGCCCGGACGCCGAAGTGTTCACCAAGTCGCAGCCGATGTCGGCGGTCGGCCACGGCGCGGCCGTCGGCCTGCACCCGTCGTCGCACTGGAACAATCCGGAACCGGAAATCGTCCTGGCGGTGAACAGCCGCGCGCAAGTCGTCGGCGCCACGCTCGGCAACGACGTCAACCTGCGCGACATCGAAGGCCGCAGCGCGCTGCTGCTCGGTAAGGCGAAGGACAACAATGGCTCCTGCGCGATCGGCCCGTTCATCCGCCTGTTCGACGGCGACTTCGACATCGACACGCTGCGCAACGCGGAAGTGCGCATGCTGATCGAAGGCGTCGACGACAAGTTCGAACTGGCCGGCGCCAGCTTCATGCGCGAGATCAGCCGCGACCCGCTTGACCTGGTGCGCCAGACCTGCGGCAAGCACCACCAGTACCCGGACGGCTTCATGCTGTTCCTCGGTACGATGTTCTCGCCGATCAAGGACCGCGACGCGCAAGGCGGCGGCTTCACCCACCACGCGGGCGACCGCGTGAGCATTTCCACGCCGTCGCTGGGCACGCTGGTCAATACCGTCCAGCGCAGCGACCAGATCGCACCGTGGACCTTCGGCGTGCGCGCACTGTACGCCAACCTGGCCCAGCGCGGCCTGCTGTGAACTGAACATAACGAGAATTACATGTCTGATCAAAACCAAGCATTCGTCTACGCCACGTACCCCGACCTCGCCGGCAAGCGCGTCGTCATCACCGGCGGCGGCAGCGGCATCGGCGCCGAGCTGACCACGGCCTTCGCCGGCCAGGGCGCCCGCGTCTACTTCCTCGACATCGCCGAGGAAGCGTCGCGCTCCCTGGAAACGGCGCTGGCCGGTTCGCGCATCGCGCCGACGTTCATCAAGTGCGACCTGACCAACCTCGACGAGCTGAAGGCCACCTTCGCCCGCATCGAGGACGAAGCGGGCGGCGTCGACATCCTGCTGAACAACGCGGCCAACGACGACCGTCACGAGATCGAGGACGTCACGCCGGCGTACTGGGAAAGCCGCATGAACGTGAACCTGCGTCACCAGTACTTCTGCGCGCAGGCCGTCATTCCGGGCATGAAGGAGCGCAAGTACGGCGTGCTGCTGAATTTCGGTTCGATCTCGTGGCACCTGCCGCACACGCAACTGGGCCTGTACATGATGGCGAAGGCCGCCATCGAAGGCATGACCCGCAACCTGGCGCGCGAAATGGGCCCGCACGGCATCCGCGCCGTCACGGTCGTCCCGGGCGCCGTTGTCACGCCGCGCCAGAAGGCGCTGTGGCACAATCCGGACGAAGAAGCCCGCATCCTGGCCGGCCAGTGCATCCCCGAGCGCGTGGAGATGGAAGACGTGGCCGCGCTGGCGCTGTTCCTGGCGTCGAACAATGCGCGCCACATCAGCGGCCGCGAATACTTCGTCGACGCGGGCTGGTATGGCGCATAAGATGGAGACTAACCGCGTCGTCGCCACAAACCCGACAGCGCTGTGGGAAGTCGGCGCGACGCTGGGCGAGGGCGTCCTGTGGGATGCCCCGGCCGGGCAGGTCTGGTTCGTCGACATCAAGGGCCGCCGCCTGCACCGCTGCGACGCCGACGGCGGCAACCGGCGGAGCTGGGACGCACCGGGCCAGGTCAGCTTCGTCGTGCGCGCCACGGACGGCGGCCTGGTCGTCTCGCTGGAGGACGGCCTGTACCGCTTCATCGAAGCGACGGGCGAATTCGTCCCGTTCGTGAAGGTCGAGGCGGACGTCCCGGGCAACCGCTTCAACGACGGCCACGTCGACGCGCAGGGCCGCCTCTGGTTCGGCTCGATGGACGACGCGGAAGAGGGACCCTCCGGTGTGCTGTACCGTTTCGACGGGAAACACGTCGTGCGCATGGACGACGGCTACATCATCACGAACGGCCCGGCCGTGAGCCCGGACGGGCGCACGCTGTATCACACCGACACGCTCGATAAACGGGTGTATGCTTTCGACCTGGCGGCCGACGGCGGCCTGTCGAACAAGCGCCTGTTCGCAGAAATCACGGACGGCGGCTGGCCGGACGGGATGGCGGTCGACGCCGACGGTCACGTGTGGATCGCCGTGTTCCGCGGCTGGCGCATCGAACGCCGCGATGCCAGCGGACGTAAAGTGGGCGAAGTCAGCTTCCCCTGCTCGAACATCACCAAGCTGGCCTTTGCCGGCGACGACCTGCGCACCGTGTACGCGACGTCGGCGCGCAAGGGCCTGTCGGCCGAGGAACTGGCCCAGCAGCCGCTCGCGGGCGCGCTGTTCACCTTCCGCGCCGAGACGGCCGGATTGCCGCACCACGTGCTGCGGCTGCAGGAGTAATACGGAATGACACAACAGAACAGCAAACCGAAGCGCTTCCGGTCGCAGGACTGGTTCGACAACGAAGAGCGCATCGACATGACCGCGCTCTACCTCGAGCGCTTCATGAACTACGGCATCACCCCCGAGGAACTCCGTTCCGGCAAGCCGATCATCGGCATCGCGCAGAGCGGCAGCGACCTGTCTCCATGCAACCGGATCCACCTGGACCTGGCCAAGCGCGTGCGCGAGGGCATCCGTGACGCCGGCGGCATCCCGATGGAATTCCCGCTGCATCCGATCTTCGAGAACTGCCGACGCCCGACCGCGGCGCTGGACCGCAACCTGGCCTTCCTCGGCCTGGTCGAGATCCTGCATGGCTATCCGATCGACGCTGTGGTCCTGACCACCGGCTGCGACAAGACCA
>JBJMVU010000191.1:0-8584 GCA_045810485.1 Massilia sp.
ACGCTGTCCCTCGCTATGTTAGCGGTAACTTCGATGTTCGCCATGGCCCCGGCCGGCGCGAGCGGTGGACCTGTCGTGGCCACCGACACAGGCAAGGTGCAAGGCGCCATCGACAAGGGCGTGGCCAGCTGGAAGGGCATTCCGTTCGCCGCGCCGCCGGTCGGCGACCTGCGCTGGCGCGCGCCGCAGCCGGCGGCCGCGTGGTCCGGGGTGCGCGAGGCCACCGAATATGGCCACGACTGCATGCAACTGCCTTTCCCCAGCGACGCCGCGCCGCTCGGCACGCCGCCGGCGGAAGACTGCCTGTACGTGAACGTGTGGCGTCCGGCGAAGGCGAAAGCATCCGGCCGCTTGCCCGTGATCGTGTGGATCTACGGCGGCGGCTTCGTCAACGGGGGCTCGTCGCCGCCGACGTATGCCGGCGCCGCGCTGGCGAAGCAGGGCGTCGTGCTCGTCAGCTTCAATTACCGGCTGGGCCGCTTCGGCTTTTTCGCGCATCCGCAACTGACGCAGCAGGCAAATGAGCAGGCGAACGGCGAAGCGCTGGGGAACTACGGCTACATGGACCAGATCGCGGCGCTGCAGTGGGTCAAGCGCAACGTGGCGGCGTTCGGCGGCGATCCGTCCAACGTGACGATCATCGGCGAATCGGCTGGCGGCATGTCGGTGAACGCGCTGCTGACGTCACCGCGGGCGCAGGGGCTGTTCGCGAAGGCGGTCGTGCTGTCCGGCGGCGACGGCAAGTCGGCCGATCCGGGCCTGGCAAGCGTCGAGCAGGTCGGCGTCAACTTCGCACAAGCCAAGGGCATCGCGGCGGACGATCCACAGGCGCTGGATAAACTGCGCGCGCTGCCGGCCGAGCAGGTCGTCGACGGCATGAACCTGGCCAACCGCGCGCCGCAGAATCCGGCGACGTATGCCGGTCCGTTCGTGGACGGCAAGGTGGCCGTCGACGCGGGCGCCGCGTTCGCGTCCGGCCGCTTCGCGAAAGTCCCGGTGATGATCGGCGCGACGAGCGCCGACATCGGCGGCAGGACGGGCTTCATGGTCGCGGGTGCGCGCAGTCTCGCGGGCCGCCTCGCCGCGCAGGGCGTGCCCGTGTACGAATACCGCTTCTCGTACGTGGCCGACAGCATCGGCAAGACGGGCGCCCAGCACGCGAGCGACATCCCGTATTTCTTCGACACGGTGGACGTCAAGTACGGCGACGCCGTCACGAAGAAGGACGTGGCGATGGGCCGCGCGATGAGCGCCTACCTCGTGAACTTCGCGAAGAAGGGCGACCCGAACGGCCGCAAGCTGCCGGCGTGGCCGCGCTATGCGGGCGACAAGGACGTGATCATGGACTTCGCATCCGACGGCAAGCCGGCCGCGCTGCGCGATCCGTGGGGTGGCGAGATCGACGCCACGACGGTGGCGGCGGGTATGTAGGGTGGGCATTTGAGGCCGGGAGGATTGATGCCGGGGGCATCAATCCAATGAAACGTGCCCACGCGTAGCGTTGACTAACGGCAGACGTTACGCGTGG
Organism: Massilia sp.; assembly: GCA_045810485.1. GTDB lineage: Bacteria > Pseudomonadota > Gammaproteobacteria > Burkholderiales > Burkholderiaceae_D > Telluria. The sequence goes on from JBJMVU010000191.1 coordinate 1,529, forward strand.
GCGGAGGGCCGCCCACCCTACTAGTAAACGTCCCTGCGGTAGCGGCCTTTCGCCGTAAGCTGTTCCAATTCCGGCACGCCGAGGATCGCCCGCAGCGCTTCGTGCACGCCGCCGGCCATGCCCTGCAGGCTGCCGCAGACATAGATGGCGGCGCCGCGTTCCACCCACTCGCGCAGCCGGTCGGCCTGGTCGCGCAGCACGTCCTGCACGTAGCGGCGCTCGGCCTGGTCGCGCGAGAACGCGAGGTCCAGGTGGGCGAGCCGGCCGGTGTCTCTCCATTCCTGCAGCTCGGCGCGCAGCAGGAAGTCGTGGATCTGGTTGCGTTCGCCGAACAGCAGCCAGTTGTCGTGCCGGCCCGCGGCGATGCGCGCCTTGAGCAGGCCGCGCAGGCCCGCGAGGCCGCTGCCGTTGCCGATGGCGATCAGCGGCCGCTGCGCATTGTCGCCGAGGCGGAAGCGCTCGTGCGCGCGCAGGCGCAGGCGCACGACGTCCGGCGTGCCGGCCTGCGCGCACAGCCAGCCGGACGCCGCGCCGGGACGCCCATCGTCCCGTTTCTGCAGGCGCACGAGCAGTTCCAGCCGGCCTTCGAATGGCAGCGACGCGATCGAATATTCGCGCGGGTGGTCCGGATCCGCCGGCGGGCTGACCTGGGCGAGGTCGCCCGCTTCCCACGCCGGCAGCGCGCCGCCGGCGGGCGCCAGCGCGATACGGTACAACGGCGCGCCCGCGCTGCCGGGATTTTCCAGCGTGCGCGCGACGATGCGCCAGTCGCCATAGGCCGGCGCGTCCCAGTCCGGTGCGTCGTCCGTGCCGGCCAGGCGTCCCACGTGATGCTGCCATTCCGCGAGGGCGTGGGCGTCGCCGCGGTCGACGTCGATGCGGTCGAACAGGCGCGTGGCGCCCTGTTGCGCGAGCCAGGCGTCCAGCGCGCGGCCGAAGCCGCAGTAATTCGCGTAATTCCGGTCGCCCAGCGCGAGCACGGCGTAGTGCAGGTGCGACAGGTCGAGACCGGATGTCATCGACCGGCCCGCGAACTGCGCGGCCGTGTCGGGCGCGTCGCCTTCGCCGTACGTGCTGGCGATGAACAGCACACGCGTGGCGGCCGCGAGCCGGTCGCGGTCGAGTGACGACATGCAGACGGCGCGCGCCGCGAGGCCGCCCGTCGCCAGCAGCGCCGCGGTGCGCTTCGCGAGCAGTTCCGCGCTGCCGGTCTGGCTGGCGTGGACGACGAGCCAGTCGGCGTCTTTCGTGTCCATGGCCCCGCCGTTGCGGTGCGCGCTCCACATGCGGAACGACAGCCCGAGCCAGCCCAGGGACAGGGCCAGCGCGCCGCCGAGGCGCAGCGGTTCCGCCGTCAGCAGCGCCGTCATTGCAGCAGCGCTTTCCACGCGGACGTGACGATGTCGTCCAGCGTTCCCGCGCGCCGCACGAGGAAGCGGGCGGCCAGCGCGTGCTGTTCGGCGAACGCGAGGCCGTCGTCCGGACCGAGCACGGTGAGGACGGTCGACAGCGCGTCGGCCTCCATGCAGGTGGGCGCCAGCACCGTCACCGAGGCGACGTCGTTGGCTACCGGCCGGCCCGTGCGCGGGTCCAGCGTGTGCGACACGCGGCGCGCGCCGTGTTCGAAATACTGGCGGTAATCGCCCGACGTGGCGATGGCTGATCCGTGCAGCGCGACGACGGCCTGCGGGGCCTGGCGATCCGGCACGCCTTCGACCTCGACCCACCACGGATGCCCGTCCGGCTTGACGCCCACGCCGCGCAATTCTCCACCCACCTCGACGAGGTAGTGGTGCAAGCCGCGGCCTTCGAGGCATTGCGCGAGGCGGTCGACGGCGTAACCCTTGGCGACGGACGACAGGTCGAGCCGGAGGCCTCCCGGCTGCAGCAGCCGGCGCCCGTCGCGGTCGAACGACAGCCGCGCCGCCGCGCGTTGGTCCAGCGCGCGCCCGATGGCGGCCTCGTCCGGAGGATAAAAGCCCGTGTGGTCGTAGCGCCGCGCGGCGCCGAAGCCCCACAGGTCGACGAGCGCGCCCGCGGCCGGGTCGTAGGCGCCGCCGCTCGCCATATGTGCCCACAGCGCGTAATCGACCACGTCGAAGAATTGTTCGGGCAGGTCGACCCACGTGCCGGCCGGCGCGCGGTTGTAGCGCGACAGCAGCGAATCGGGTTCCCAGTGGCTCATCTGGGCGACGATCGCGTCCAGCTCGGCCTGCAGCGCGGGCTGCAGGCCGTCGACGCGGTCCGCCGCGACGCGGGCCGACCACGTCGTCCCCATGCTCGTGCCTTCGAACGTGTGGAGTCCGCTGCCCGGCGGCGGCACGGCCGGGTCGAGGTCGAGGGGGATCAGGACGGCGCGGTCGATGTCAGTCAACGATTACTCCGGCAGGATCTCGAACGTGGCCGAGTAGCTGTAGCGCTTCGCCGGCCCCTCCATGCCGCGCGGCGCGTTGGCGGGATACCCGGCGCTCAGCCAGTACATGTTCGGCGCGGGCAGGGTAAAACTGGCGTCGCCGTTCGCGTCCGTGGTCAGGCGCACTTCGTTCAGCGTGCCGCGGTATTTCACGCCGCCCGGGATCAGGCTGAACGGGAAGTTCGCGAGCGGCTTGCCGTCCAGCTGGAAGCGGAACTTCGCCTTTTCGCCGGCGCGCAGTTCGGTCGGATTCGTCAGCGCGACCAGTTCCAGGCCCGAGCCCGTCGGCTTCAGGGCGCCCGCGGTCGGCTTGTTCAGGGTGACGAACGTGTCCTGGCGCTGCACCATCGTCATGCTGCGCACCTCGGTGGCGCCGGCCGGGACCTCGTTCTTCGCCGTTTGCTCGGTGGCGCGGAAGCGCTTCGTTTCGCCGTTCAGTTTATAGGAGCCCATCACATTGACGGTGGCGAGCGTCATGCGGTAGGTGCCGTCCTTCGGCAGGCGGATATCGACGGTGGCGCGGTGCTTGCCGAGCGTGGCGGCCGGCGCCGGGGCCGTGTTGCCGTCCGGGTCGGTGACCGTGAGGCCGTCCAGTTTCTGCGGCATGAAGTCGTCTTCGAACAGGCCTTCGGAGATGGCGGCGTCGATGGTCGCCCACGCTTCGCCGCGGTCGGATTCGATGAGGCTCGTGTTCGGGATCATCCACGGGCGGTGCGCCTGCGCGGCGCAGGCGATGCCGGCCAGGGCGAGGGCGATGGCGATTTGCTTGATCTGCATGCTGGTCTCCTTACTGGATGGTGAGCGACACCGCGCCCAGTTCTTCCTTGCCCGCGAACGCGGCGGCCACGTTCGATTTCGGCTCCCAATGGAACGGCACGCGCACGAGCTCGCGTCCGCCCGCTTCGCGCGCAGCTTCGATGACGAGCTTGTAGTCGCCCGCCGGCAGCTTGTCCAGGCCGGCGCGGGCGGCCGGGAAGGTCAGCGTCTGCACGCCCGCGGTGCGCGTCGCGCCGCTGACGCCGTCCATCGGCAGGGTGACGTCGCGGCCGGCCTTTCTCCACCACGTGCGCAGGTCCTTGACCCACTTCGTGCCCGCGTTGTCGCGTTTCTTGACGTCGTACAGGACGGCCAGCGTGTTCGTGACGCTCTGGTCCGCGCGCTCGATCCAGATCGCGACATAGGGCTTGTGGTATTCGGCCACGTTCAGTTGCGGCAGTTCGAACTTGACGGTGAGGTCGGCGGCCATCGCCCAGCTCGAGGCGAGCGGCAGGGTCAGGGCGAGCGAGTGGGACAGTTTCATACGGGCTTTCGGAAGGTTGATCAGTGGACGAACAGCAGGGCCAGCACGATCGGCAGCACGATGCCGAGGCCGATCACGGGCCACGTCGACGGCCGGTTGGCCGCGTGGTACTTCAAAATAAGGAAACCGGTGACGCAAAAGACGACGCAGGCGATGGCGAAGATGTCGATGAACCAGCTCCATACCGGACCGGCGTTGCGGCCCTTGTGCATGTCGTTCAGCCACGAGATCCAGCCGCGGTCGGTCGTTTCGAACTCGGCGTTGCCGTCCACGCCGATGCGCAGCCAGGCGTCGCCGCCCGGGCGGGGCAGGGCGACGTAGGCGTCTTCCTCGCTCCATTCGGCGCGCACGCCGCGGACCTGCACGGGGAAGGTCTGCTCGGCCCAGTCGGCCAGCGGCGCGGGCAGCGGCAAGTTCGCGTCGGCATGGGCAGCGGCAAATTCCTGGATCTGGGGGCGCAATGCCGGCGGCAGCGTCGCCTTCTGGCGTGTGACGGCCGGCTTCGCCTCGATCTGGGACGCGTGGTTCAACGTAAAACCGGTGATCGCGAACAGCAGCATGGCCATCAGGCACAGGGCGGAACTGATCCAGTGCCATTGGTGCAGCTGGCGCAGGAAGGTAGCGCGGCGGGCGCCGGGGAGCGCGGTGGAGGGGGATGGAGTCGAGCCGGTCGGGTGCATACGCAAATGATAACGATTATCATTTAGATGGTCAACCGTCGGATTATGATTTAGTTGACAAGGTGAAAAAAAGTAATAACGGAATGAATAAAATGTCGGTGCGGGGTCGGCGGCCGGCTAATCCTTGCGTTACAATACCGTGCGCAAATGGGCAGCTCGGCCGCATTGATTTGCCTTTAGAGTCCTTCCCCCACAACTTGATATGAAGTAAGTGCGATCCGCTAACCGGTCAGGCCGTGTCGCGGAAGGTTAGATTAACCCGCCCTAAAATCGCGAAACGCGAAGAAAGGTGAGCAAGAATGATGCAACAATATAACGCCAACTCGTACCTGTTCGGCGGTAATGCGCCGTACGTGGAAGAGTTGTACGAAGCGTACCTGAACAATCCGGGCTCCGTGCCAGACAACTGGCGCGCTTATTTCGACGCGATGCAGCACATGCCCGCCGTCGACGGTACCGCCAAGCCGGACGTGGATCACTCGTCCGTGATCGCATCGTTCGCCGAACGCGCCAAGCAGGGCCCGATCCGCACCGTGACCGCCTCGCCGGACGCTGAACTCGGCCGGAAGCGCGTCGCCGTGACGCAGCTGATCGCCGCTTACCGCTACCTCGGCTCGCGCTGGGCCAACCTCGACCCGCTGCAGCGCCAGGAACGTCCGCCGATCCCGGAACTGGAACCGTCGTTCTACGGTTTCACCGAAGCCGACCTGGATACCAAGTTCAACATCAGCAACACCTACTTCGGCCAGGAAGACGCTTCGCTGCGCGACCTGCTGAACATGTTGCGCGACACCTACTGCCGTTCCATCGGCGCAGAATTCATGTACGTCAGCGATCCGACCGAGAAGCGCTGGCTGCAGGAGAAGCTCGAGGCGATCCGCTCGACCCCGACCTTCACCGCTGAAAAGAAAAAGCACATCCTCGAGCGCCTGACCGCGGCCGAAGGCCTGGAGCGCTACCTCCACACCAAGTACGTCGGCGCCAAGCGCTTCTCGCTGGAAGGCGGCGAATCGTTCATCGCCTCGATGGACGAAGTGATCCGCCGCGCCGGCGAGCACGGCGTGCAGGAAATCGTCATCGGCATGGCCCACCGCGGCCGCCTGAACGTCCTGGTCAACACGCTGGGCAAGGCGCCGTCCGAGCTGTTCGAGGAATTCGAAGGCAAGCACGCCGACGACCTGCCGTCGGGCGACGTCAAATACCACCAGGGCTTCTCGAGCGACATCTCGACCCCGGGCGGCCCGGTCCACCTGTCGCTGGCGTTCAACCCGTCGCACCTGGAAATCGTCAACCCGGTCGTCGAAGGCTCGGTCAAGGCGCGCATGGAACGCCGTGGCGACCGCATCGGCAAGGAAGTCCTGCCGATCCTGGTGCACGGCGACGCGGCCTTCGCCGGCCAGGGCGTCGTGATGGAAACGCTGAACCTGGCGCAGACCCGCGGCTACGGCACGGGCGGCACGGTCCACCTCGTCATCAACAACCAGATCGGCTTCACCACGTCCGACCCGCGCGACGCGCGCTCGACGCTGTATTGCACCGACGTCGTCAAGATGATCGAGGCGCCGGTCCTGCACGTGAACGCGGACGATCCGGAAGCCGTCGTGCTGGCCTCGCAGATCGCGATGGACTACCGCACCGAGTTCCATAAAGACATCGTCGTCGACGTCATCTGCTACCGCAAGCTGGGCCACAACGAGCAGGACACCCCGGCCCTGACCCAGCCGCTGATGTACAAGAAGATCGCCAAGCACCCGGGCACCCGCAAGATGTACGCGGACAAGCTGGCCGCGCAGGGCATCGTCGCCGCCGACGGCGGCGACCAGTTGGTGGCCGAATACCGCGCCGCGATGGACGCCGGCAAGCACACCGTGGATCCGGTCCTGACCGACTTCAAGAACAAGTACGCCGTCGACTGGGCGCCGTTCCTGAACAAGAAGTGGACCGACGCCGCCGACACCGCCGTGCCGCTGACCGAGCTGAAACGCCTGGCCCAGCGCATCACGACCGTGCCGGACAACTTCAAGCTGCACTCGCTCGTCGAGAAAGTGCTGGGCGACCGCGCCAACATGGGCAAGGGCGAGCAGAACCTCGACTGGGGCATGGGCGAACACCTGGCCTACGCATCGCTGCTGGCATCGGGCTACGCCGTCCGCCTGTCGGGCCAGGACGCCGGCCGCGGCACGTTCGTGCACCGTCACGCCGTGCTGCACGACCAGAACCGCGAGCGTTGGGACCAGGGCATCTACCTGCCGCTGGCGAACGTGTCGGAAAACCAGGCCAACTTCACCGTCATCGACTCCGTGCTGTCGGAAGAAGCGGTGCTGGGCTTCGAATACGGCTACTCGACCGCCGAGCCGAACACGCTGACGATCTGGGAAGGCCAGTTCGGCGACTTCGTGAACGGTGCGCAGGTCGTGATCGACCAGTTCATCGCGTCGGGCGAAGTGAAGTGGGGCCGCAAGTGCGGTCTCGTGCTGCTGCTGCCGCACGGTTACGAGGGCCAAGGGCCGGAGCACTCGTCGGCGCGGATCGAGCGCTACAAGAACGCGACCGAAATTGTCTGGTGCCAGGAAGAGCCGCGAAACCAGGGCGCGTGGCATCGCATCCAGCACTATCTCTTGCGCCATCTCCTGCCGCACCAGAAGCTCTTCTACGCGGGCCGC
>JBJMVU010000192.1:0-5134 GCA_045810485.1 Massilia sp.
CGTCGCCCCCGCGAAGGCGGGGGCCCAATTTTGCGTACCGTTGACGTCACGAACTCGGGTTCCCGCCTTCGCGGGAACGACGGTTTTTGGGTTTCATGCCACCCGCTTGCCCAGGATGATCAGGTCCCGCTCGATCCCATCGAGATTCGCCACCCGCGGAAAATGCGCCCACGTATCGAACCCATACCGCGAGGATCCAAACGGACGCCTGCCTGGCCCGTCGCCCCCGCGAAGGCGGGGGCCCAATTTTGCGTACCGTTGACGCCACGAACTCGGGTTCCCGCCTTCGCGGGAACGACGGTTTTGGGTTTCAGGCCACCCGCTTGCCCAGGATGATCAGGTCCCGTTCGATCCCATCGAGATTCGCCACCCGCGGAAAATGCGCCCAGGTATCGAACCCATACTTGCGGAACAGGGCCAGGCTCGGCGCATTGTGGCCAAAAATAAATCCGAGCAAGGTATGCACCTTCACGTTGGGCGCGAATGCCATCGCCTGTTCCAGGCAGTAACGTCCAACACCCTTGCCGCGCCAGGCTTCCGCGATATAGATCGACAGCTCGGCCGTGCCCGAATACGCCGGGCGCCCGTAGAAATTCGAATACGAGCACCAGCCGATCACGGCCGGGTTGTCCGACGTATCCGCCGCGTCATGGATCACCCACAGCGGCCGGCGTTCCGGCGTGTGGTCGCCGAACCAGCCTTCGCGCGATTGCACGGTGACGGGTTCGGTATCCGCCGTGACCTCGCGCGATGCGATGGTGGAATTGTAGATGTCGACGATGACGGGCAGGTCTTCGATGCGAGCGAGGCGGTGTACGTAGGACGGCATATGCAACTTGGCGATTACAGGGTATGGGTGGCGCGCGACGAGCGCAACGCGGCGCCGAGGATTTCTTCGATGCGCAGGCGGGCGCGCTGTCCGGTTTCGTCGGCCGGAAAATGCACGCCGATACCTTGCGCCTTGTTGTTGTTCGCGCCGGCCGGCGTGATCCACGCGACCTTGCCGGCGATCGGGTATTTGTTCGGGTCGTCCATCAGCGACAGGATCAGATAAATCTCGTCGCCGATCTTGTACGGCTTGTTGGTCGGCACGAACATGCCGCCGTTCTTGAGGAACGGCATGTAGGCGGCGTACAGGGCGGCCTTTTCCTTGATGGCAAGCGACAGGACGGATGGCCGCGCCGGCTGCGGCGCGTTCGGATCGACGGGCAGGCCGCTGATCGGACCGTTCTGCGTTACGCTCATCATCTTCCTTTCATCACAGACCGCAGCGCGCAGTGTAATCAAGCAACATGTCTTCGACAAACAGTTTTGGAGACAAGGGGTGATCGGCCACGGCGCGGCGCTCGTTCGTCGACTTGATCGCCTGCATCAACTGAGCGACGTGCACACGTCCGGCCAGGGCCGCGAGTTCCCGTTGATACCTCGGATAATACCGGATCACGCCGGACAGCTTGTACGAAAACACGTCATACAGCCACCGCTGCTGCCACGCGACGAGGGCTGCCAGCGGCGCCTTGCTCAATTTGTCGGCACTGCGCAACGCGGCGTCCACGCTCGGTTGCGCGAGCACCTGCAGCAGGCCGTCGAGCTCGTCGCGGCTGCCCGCCTCGGCCTGCGTCAGCGCCGCGAGCGGTGCGCCGCCCTGCTCGCGCAGCCAGCCGTCCGCATCGTTGACGCCCTGTGCTTCCAGCCAGGCCAGCGCCTGGGCGTGGTCGGGCATGGGCATGGCGAACTTGCGGCAACGCGACAGGATCGTCGGCAGCAAACGGTCCAGCCCGTTCGATGCCAGCAGGAACACGGTGCCCGGCGGCGGTTCCTCGAGCGTCTTCAACAGCGCGTTCGACGCCGGCATGTTCAACGCTTCGGCCGGGTACAGCACGACGACGCGCAGGCCCTGGCGGTGCGTCGAGATGTTCATGAAATCGGCCAGCGCGCGCACCTGCTCGATCTTGATCTCTTTCGACGCCGCCTTGGTCTTCGTCTTTTTTTCTTCCGCCGGGGCGTCGTCACCCTCGGCGGCCGGGGCCTCGTCTTCCAGCGCCTCCGGCCGCACGCGGCGGTAGTCGGGGTGATTGCCCTGCACAAACCAGCCGCACGACGCGCATGCGCCGCACGCTTGGCCGTCCGGCCTCACGTTTTCGCACAGCAGCGCCTGGGCAAACCCTTCGATGAAGTCGGCCTTGCCGATGCCGGCCGGGCCGTGGAACAGGATCGCGTGTGGCAGCCGCGCGCGCATTGCCTGCAGCCGCGTCCACGCATCGTCTTGCCATGGGTACATGCTCACAGCCATTTCTCCAGCGCGGCCCGCAGCGCGGCGCGCACGCCATCCATGGTCTGCGTGGAATCGATGACGACGATGCGTCCCTGCGATTCGGCGGCGCGGCGCAGGTATTCGCCCCGCACGCGCGCGAAGAAATCGGCCTGCTCCATCTCGAACCTGTCGAGCGTGCGCGTGGCGGACAGGCGTGCGCGGGCGACGTCCAGCGGCACGTCGAACAGCAGGGTCAGGTCCGGCTGCAGGTGCGGATGCACCCATTGTTCCAGCGCGTCGAGTTTGGAACGATCGAGCCCGCGCCCGCCGCCCTGGTAGGCGAAACTGGCGTCCGTGAAGCGGTCGGACAGGACCCAGTCGCCGCGCGCGATCGCCGGTTCGACGACTTGCGCGACATGCTCGCGGCGGCTGGCGAACATGATCAGGGCTTCCGTCTCGAGGTGCATTGTTTCGTGCAGCACGAGGTCGCGCAGCTTTTCGCCGAGCGGCGTGCCGCCCGGCTCGCGCGTGGAGACGACCCGCTTGCCCGCGCCTGTCAGCAGCGCCGTGACGTAGCCGATGTGCGTCGACTTGCCGGCGCCGTCGATGCCTTCGAAGGTGATGAAGCGCCCACGGGTGGCATCGTTGTGATTCATTGCATTCATCTTTATTTACTGCGCCTGGTTGCGCTGGTACTGGTTCACGGCCTTGTTGTGCTCATTCAGGCTGACCGAGAAGTGGCTGGTGCCATCGCCGCGCGACACGAAATACAGCGCTTCCGTCTTCGCGGGCGCCGTCGCGGCGGCGAGCGATTGCACGCCCGGGAGCGCGATCGGCGTCGGGGGCAGGCCGGCGCGCGTATAGGTATTGTACGGGGTGTCCGTCTCGAGGTCCTTCTTGCGGATCTTGCCGTCGTATCTGTCGCCCATGCCGTAGATGACGGTGGGGTCGGTCTGCAGCAGCATGCCGGCCTTCAGGCGGTTGACGAACACGCCCGCGATCATCCCGCGCTCGCTCTTCTGGCCCGTTTCCTTTTCCACCAGCGAGGCCATGATCAGCGCCTGGTACGGGTCGGTGTACGGCAGGCCCGGGTCGCGCTTCTCCCACGCGGCCTTCAGGCGCTTCATCATCATCTCGTGCGCCTGCCTGTAGATCGACAGGTCGCTCGCGTTCTTGGCGAACAAATACGTATCGGGGAAGAACAGGCCTTCCGGCGCCTTGTAGTCCGGGGCGATCTTCGCCAGCAATTCCTGGTCGGACAATTTTGCACTCTCGTGCTTCAGGTTCGGGGCGGCGTCGACGGCCTGCCGCATCTGGCGGAACGTCCACCCTTCGATGATCGTCAGCGATTCCTGCGCGAATTCGCCGCGCACGAGCTGCGTGAGGAGGCGGCGCGGCGACGTATCGGGTTTCAGCTCGTAGCTGCCCGCCTTGATCTGGCCGGCCTTGCCGGTGACGCGCGCCAGGACCCCGAACAGGAAGGGGTTGACGGGCACGCCGGACGCCGCCATCTGCTGCGCGGCGCCGGCCATGCCGCTGCCCTGCGCGATGGCGAACGGAATGATGGCGGCGCCGCCCGGCGTGATCGGCTGCTTGCTCCACCACTGGAAGCCGGCGCCGGCAGCGACGGCGACGATGACGCCCGTGACGATGAGTTTTTTTATGAATGCCATGCTGGACCTGGTTTTTTGCCGTCGTCGGCGCATTTTTGAAGGCGAACTTATAATGAGGCCGTAATCATAAAGCCGATACAGCCAAACCGGAAATAATTCGTGTCATGAACCATTGGATCGAACACCTCGCCACTCAAGGCGCACGTTTCCACCCCGATAGCCCGACGCAGGTCGAGGACTTCGGCCGCGTGCTCACTACCACCGACCTCGAGAAGGGCTTCGTTGCCCCCGTCACCGACCTGGGCCTGATCGCCATCGCCGGGGAGGACGCCGCCGGCTTCCTGCACAACCAGCTCACCAACGACGTCGAGCATCTCGGCGCGTCCGAGGCGCGCCTCGCCGGCTATTGCACGCCGAAGGGCCGCCTGCAGGCCACCTTCCTGATGTGGCGCGACGCGGACAACGTCTACCTGCAGCTGCCGCGCGCCATCCAGGCGCCGCTGCAGAAGCGCCTGACCATGTTCGTCCTGCGCGCGAAAGCGAAGCTGCGCGACGCCACCGACGAACCGGAACACGCGGCCGTCGTCGGCCTGGGCGGCGCGGCGGCCGCGGAAGCCTTGCGCGCACGCGTCGGCGCGCTGCCGGACGCTCCGTATGCGAAAGTCGAGGGCGAGGCCGGCGCGGTGATCCGGCTCGCCGACGCCTTCGACCAGCCGCGCTACCTGTGGCTGACGACGGCGGATGCCGCCATCGCCGCCCTGCCGGCATTGCGCGCGACGCTCGCGCTGGGCGGCAACGCGGCCTGGCAACTGGCCGCCATCCACGCCGGCGTGCCGCAGATCGGCCCAGGCACGCAGGAACAGTTCGTGCCGCAGATGGTGAACTACGAGCTGCTCGGCGGCGTCAATTTTCGCAAGGGCTGCTATCCGGGCCAGGAGATCGTCGCCCGCAGCCAGTACCTCGGCAAGCTGAAACGCCGCATGGTGCTGGCCACGCTGGCCGACGCCGCCGCGCGTCCCGGCGACGAAGTCTATGCCGTCGCCGACCCGGACCAGCCGTCCGGCATGATCGTCAACGTCGCGCCGAACGGCGCCGGCGGGGCCGATGCGCTCGTCGAGATCAAGCTCGCGGCACTCGACGGCGACGTGCGCCACGGCTCGGCCGGCGGCACGAAGCTGGATTTCCTGCCGCTGCCGTACGCGCTCGACGCGCTGGAAGCATGATCGACCTGTACGTGTACTACAAGGTGCGCGAGGGCGACGCCGCC
>JBJMVU010000193.1:0-3748 GCA_045810485.1 Massilia sp.
GCACGCGTCCGCTGAAGGCAGGCCTGCCCGAGAACGCGGCGCAGAACGGCCAGGTGCCGGCTGCGTCGCTGCCCGTCATCGGCTGGGGCGGCGCGCAATTCCCGTCCGACTTCGGCAACAACCTGGGCGCGACGGGCGCCACAGGGCCGTACATTTCGCCGGATGCCGTCGTGGCCTGGTCGCAGGCGAACCTGAACGCCAACGACGCGTTCAACAAGCCGGTGTCCGGCGTGTTCACCGTGAAGGAAAAAGTGAAGGCGGCTTATGTGATGGCGCGCTTCAGCGGCGAACGGTGGCGCGGCAATGCGGGCGTGCGCCTGGTGCGGACGGAGACGAGCGTGACGACGAACACGGGCCTGCCGTGCGGCGTGCCGTCGGCCACGAACGGCATCACGTACGGCAGCCCGGCACAGACCGCGGCGTGCGCGGGCTTCGTGCCCGCGGGCGGCACGCTCACGACCGGCTCCCGCTTCGGCAACTTCTACACCCTGACGACGGATTCCAGCTACACGAAGGCGCTGCCCAGTATCAACCTCGTCTACGATGCGACGAAGGATCTCGTGCTGCGCACGGCGGCGGCGCGCGTGATGTCGCGGCCGGACTACAGCGCGCTCGGCGCAAGCATCAGCGGTTTCGGCTACAACCCGGCGGCGATCCCCGTGTCGACCGCGTCTGGCGGCAATGCGAAGCTCGGCCCCGTCCTCGCGAACAACTACAACCTGGGCGTCGAGTGGTATTTCCAGCCGCGCAGCCTGCTGTCGGCGCAGCTGTTCCTCATCGACTTCGATGCGCTGGTCGGCTCGGGGACGTCGACGCAGCAACTGCTCAACACGGCCGTCCCGGCTTCGCTGGGCGGACCGCAGGTCGTGAGCACGGTGGTCAGCTCGCCGGTGATGACGACGGGCCGCTCGAAGGGCATCGAATTCGGCTACGAGCAGCCGGTGTGGGGCGGCTTCGGCATCCAGGCCAACTACACGTACGTCGACGCGAAGGAGGCGAGCGGCCTGCCGATGCTGGGCGCGTCGCGCAACTCGTACACGGCGGGCGGCTTCTACGAAAACGACAGGTTCAGCGCACGCCTCGTGTACTCGTGGCGCGGGGCCGCGCGCACGGGCCTGTACGGCCTGTCGCAGAACTATGCGGCGGCATCGGGCACCGTGGCGGCGTCGCTCAACTACACGCTGACGGACGCGATCACGCTGACCTTCGAAGGCCTGAACCTGAACAACCCGACGCTGCGCTACTACAACGCCGCCGATGCGAACATCCCGTTCGCCGCGACGACAGCCCTGCACAGCAGCGGACGCCAGTACTACTTCGGCGCACGCTTCAAGTATTGAGAGGCGGAAGATGGGTGATTTTCGTATCGAGGGCGACGGCTTCCTGCTCGACGGGCGGCCTTTCCGGATCCTGTCCGGCGCCTTGCACTACTTCCGCATCCTGCCCGCGTACTGGGAGGACCGCCTGCGCAAGCTGCGGGCGATGGGCCTGAACACGGTCGAGACCTATGTCGCGTGGAACGTCCACGAGCCACGTCCCGGCGAGTTCGACTTCGGCGGCATGGCGGACCTGGCGCGCTTCGTCGAGACGGCGCAGGCACTGGGGCTGTACGTGATCGTGCGTCCGGGCCCGTTCATCTGCGCCGAGTGGGAATTCGGCGGCCTGCCGGCCTGGCTGCTCGCCGATCCGGACATGGAGGTGCGCTGCCGCCACCCGGCTTACCTGGCGGCCGTGCGGCGCTTTTATGAAGCGCTGCTGCCACGGCTGCTGCCGCTGCAGATCCAGCGCGGCGGCCCCGTCATCGCGATGCAGGTCGAGAACGAGTACGGCAGCTACGGCAGCGACCAGGCGTACCTGGCCTGGCTGCGCGACCTGATGGTGGAACTTGGCGTCGAAACGCTGCTGTTCACGTCCGACGGCGCGACGGACCACATGCTCACGCACGGCACCTTGGACGGCGTGTGGAAGACGGCGAACTTCGGTTCGCGCGCGGACGGCGAGTTTGCCACGCTGCGCCGCTACCAGCCCGATGCGCCGCTGATGTGCATGGAGTTCTGGAACGGTTGGTTCGACCACTGGGGCGAGCCGCATCACACGCGTGACGCGCTCGACGCCGCCGCCGCGCTGGACGAGATCCTGGCGGCGGGGGCCTCCGTCAACGTCTACATGTTCCACGGCGGGACGAGTTTCGGCTTCATGAACGGCGCGAACACCGACCTGGAGACGCGCCGCTACCAGCCGACCGTGAACTCCTACGACTACGACGCGCCGCTGGGCGAGGATGGCGAGCCGACGGCGAAGTACCACGCGTTCCGCAAGGTGATCGGCAAGTACGTCGACCTGCCGCCGCTGGCGTTGCCGGCGCCGGCGCCGCGGCTCGACCTCGGCGTCATCCGGTTCACGGCGTACGCGGCGCTGGCGGACAACGTGGCGCGGCTCGGCACGCCCATCGAAGCGGCCGCGCCGCGGTCGATGGAAGCGCTGGGCCAGTCGTATGGCTACACGCTGTACCGCACCCGGGCACGCCATCCTGCCGGCCTTGTCCGCCTGTCGGCCGAACGCGTGCACGACCGCGCCCAGGTCTTCATCGACGGCGCGCCGGCGGGCGTGCTCGAACGCGACGGCGATCTCGCCATCGACGTCGAACTGCCGGGCGGCCCGTGCGTCATCGAACTGCTCGTCGAGAACCAGGGCCGCGTGAACTACGGTCCGGACCTGCAGGACCGCAAAGGCTTGCTGGGTTGGGTCAGGCTCGGCATCAACAAGCTGTATCACTGGGAGATGGTCCCGTTGCCGTTGCGTGACCTGGACGTGCTGGATTTTGGCGCGTACGACGGCGGACCGGTCGACCGGCCGGGCTTCCACCGCGCGGCATTCGACGTGGCCGCGCCGGGCGACTGCTTCCTCGACCTGTCCGGCTGGTCGAAGGGCGTCGCGTGGCTGAACGGCTTCAATCTCGGCCGCTACTGGGAGGTCGGTCCGCAGCGCCGCCTGTACGTGCCGGCGCCGTTGCTCAGGCAGGGCCGCAACGAATTGATCGTGTTCGAACAGCATGGCAGCGCGTGCCGCACGGCGGCGCTGCATGCGGACAGGGGAGACGCATGACCAGCCTTTCACGCCGCCGCTTCCTCGGCAGCGCCACCGCCGCGAGTGTCCTGGGCGCGATGCCGCCGCTGCTGCGCGAGGCGCTCGCGGTGCAACCGCAGCGGGGCACGGGCAGCATCGCCGACGTGCGCCACGTCGTCATCCTGATGCAGGAAAACCGCTCGTTCGACCATTACTTCGGCACGCTGGCCGGCGTGCGCGGCTTCGGCGACCGCATGACGATTCCCATGCGCGACGGCCGCACGGTCTGGCAGCAGCACAACGGCCGCCGGATCGTGATGCCATACCGGCTCGACGCCGGCGCCGGCAACGCCCAGCCCGCGCTGGATCTGCCGCACACGTGGCCGGACGCGCAGGCCGCGTGGGACGACGGCCGCCTGAACGCGTGGCCGCGCGC
This sequence comes from Massilia sp., assembly GCA_045810485.1. Taxonomy (GTDB): domain Bacteria; phylum Pseudomonadota; class Gammaproteobacteria; order Burkholderiales; family Burkholderiaceae_D; genus Telluria. The sequence continues at coordinate 3,503 of JBJMVU010000193.1, forward strand.
CAAGACGGATGCGGCGATGGCGTATTACACGCGCGCCGAACTGCCCGTGCAGTTCGCGCTGGCCGACGCGTTCACCCTGTGCGACGCCTACCACTGCTCGCTGCAGGGCGGCACGAACCCGAACCGGCTGTTCATGATGACGGGGACGAACGACCCGTCCGGACGCCACGGCGGTCCGGCCATCGACAACCGCATGGAAGGCTTCGGCCCCGTCGAGCAGGGGTTTGCCTGGACCACGTACGCGGA
>JBJMVU010000194.1:0-11719 GCA_045810485.1 Massilia sp.
AGCATCTGCTGCTCGCCGCCGGACAGCCGCGTGCCCTGGCTGTGGCGCCGTTCGTACAGATTCGGGAACATCTCGTAGATCTCGGCGACGCTCATGCCGGCGTCGCCACCGGCCAGCTTCGGCGGCAACATGAGGTTTTCCTCGGTCGACAGCGACGCGAAAATGCCGCGCTCTTCCGGGCAATAGCCGATGCCGAGGTGGGCGATGCGGTGCGTGGGCAGGCGGATCGCCTCGACGCCATTCACCTTGATCGACCCGCTGCGCGCGCCCGTCAGGCCCATGATCGCGCGCAACGTGGTCGTACGGCCCGCGCCGTTGCGGCCCAACAAAGTGACGACTTCGCCCGGCTGCACGGACACGCTGACGCCGTGCAGGATGTGCGATTCGCCATACCAGGCCTGCAGGTTCTCGATCTCCAGTGCCGGCGTCATCCGTGCGCTCCCGCCAGGTTGTTGTCGGCGCTCCCCATGTACGCTTCGATGACTTGCGGGTTGCGCGACACGTCCCCGTAACTGCCTTCCGCCAGCACGGCGCCCCGCTGCAGCACGGAGATGCGGTCGCAAATACCCGAAACGACGTTCATATTGTGTTCCACCATCAGGATCGTGCGGCCGCTTGCCACTTTTTTGATCAGCGCCGTCACGCGGTGCACGTCTTCGTGGCCCATGCCTTGCGTCGGCTCGTCCAGCAGCATGAGTTCCGGTTCCATGCCGAGCGTCGTGGCGATCTCGAGCGCGCGCTTGCGGCCGTACGGCAGGTCGGCCGTGACCGTATCGGCAAAGTGTTCCAGGTCGACTTCGGCCAGCAATGCCATGGCACGGTCGTTGAGCTGGTTCAGGGTCTTTTCGCTGCGCCAGAAATGAAAGCTGGTGCCGAGGGCGCGCTGCAGGCCGATGCGCACGTTTTCCAGCACGGTCAGATGCGGGAACACGGCCGAGATCTGGAACGAGCGGATGATGCCCATGCGCGCGATCTGCGCCGGTTTCAGCGAGGTGATGTCCGTGCCGTTGAACAGGATGCGGCCGGCGGACGGCGCGAGAAATTTCGTCAGCAGGTTGAAGCACGTCGTCTTGCCGGCGCCATTGGGTCCGATGAGCGCGTGGATATGGCCGCGCTGCACCTGCAGACTCACCTGGTTGACCGCCGTAAAACCCTTGAATTCCTTCGTCAGATCACGTGTTTCCAGAATGACGTCCGGCATTGCGTCTCCCCGCTTTCGTGCATTCAAGCTTTACAAATCATACACACTTTTGGAACTCGTCAAGATACAGCACGCGCCCGGCGTATCGTCCTGCGCTACGTCATGACGGCGCGCAAACCCTTTGTGCAAATTTGCCCAGCTACTCCCACGCACGTGCGATCAGCGCGGCCGTCTTTTCGGCAATCATCAGGGTCGGGGAATTCGTGTTGCCGGATGTGATCGTCGGCATGATGGACGCATCGACGACGCGCAACCCCTTGACGCCTTTTACGCGCAGCTCGCTGTCGACGACGGCGAGCGGATCGTCCGTTCTGCCCATGCGGCAGGTGCCGACGGGATGAAAAATCGTCGTGCCGATGAGGCTGGCCGCTTCCGCCAGCTCTTCCTCGGTGCGGTAGTGCGGGCCCGGCTTGAACTCTTCCGGCCGGTATTTTGCCAATGCGGGGGCCGCGACGATGCGCCGGGTCAGCGCCAGCGCGTCGGCCGCCACCTTGCGGTCTTCCGGCGTGCTGAGGTAGTTCGGAGAAATCTTCGGCGGCGCGTAGCTGTCGTTGACCGCGAGGCGGACGTGGCCCCGGGCCGTCGGCCGCAGATTGCATACGCTGGCGGTAAAAGCGGAAAAACCGTGCAGCGGATCGCCGAATTTTTCCAGAGATAAGGGCTGCACGTGGTATTCCAGGTTCGGCGTCGCCTGGCCGGGATCGGACCGGGCAAACGCGCCCATCTGCGACGGCGCCATCGACATCGGCCCGCTCTGGAACAGCAGATATTCCACGCCAATTTTTACCTTGCCGTACCAGGACGCGGCGCTCGTATTGAGCGATGGGGCGCCCGTGATGCGGTAGACCATGCGCAGCTGCAAATGATCCTGCAAATTCTCGCCGACGCCGGGCGCATCGACGACGGGTGCGATTCCATGCTGGTGCAACAGTCCCGCTGGGCCGATGCCGGACAATTGCAGGATGTGCGGCGAGCCGATGGCGCCGGCTGCCAGCAGGGTTTCGCGCCGCGCCGTGGCAGTGAATGCGCGGCCGCCGCCCGTGAATTGCACGCCGCGGCAGAGCGCACCCTGCTCCGTTTGCTCGATCAACAGCTTTTCGACGTGACAACCCGTCATGATCGTCAGGTTCGGCCGCGTCGAGGCCGGCTTGAGGAACGCTTTCGCCGTGTTCAGCCGGATGCCGCGCCGCTGGTTGACTTCAAAATAGGCACAGCCGGCGTTGTCGCCGCCGTTGAAATCGTCGACTTTCGGGATGCCGGTCTGGTGGGCCGCTTCCCGGAACGCGTCGAGGATCTCCCACGACAGCCGCTGGCGCTCGACGCGCCACTCGCCGCCGCCGCCGTGGATGGCGCCGGCGCCGCCATGATGGTCTTCGCTTGCCTTGAAAATGGGCAGGACGTTATCCCAGCGCCAGGATGGATCGCCGGTGAGGTCGGCCCAGCTGTCGTAATCGTCCGCCTGGCCGCGCATGTAGATCATGCCGTTGATCGACGAACTGCCGCCCAGGACTTTCCCGCGCGGATAGATGAGCGATCGCCCGGCCAGGCCCGGATCGGCTTCCGTTTTGAACAGCCAGTCGGTGCGCGGGTTGCCGATGCAGTACAGGTAGCCGACGGGGATGTGGATCCACAGGTAATCGTCCTTGCCGCCGGCCTCGATCAGCAGCACGTGCACGTCGGGCCTGCGGGTGAGACGGTTGGCCAGCACGCAGCCGGCGGTACCGGCCCCGACGATGATGACATCGAATTCCCCTGCGGACTCCATGGACCCTCGCATCGTGATTCGTTCAAGCAAGCTTACCAGATGATTAAGCTCAACAAGGGGTCTCTGGACTGTGGATAAGCGTATGAATATCCACAGGTACGAAATGTGGGGAAGACCGGTTTTTCGCACAGTCCGAATTTTTATCCAGTTTTGCCACAAGGCACATACAAGACCAGCCCACCGCCTTATGCGGACCGTAAACGTTTGATGTTGTGGAAAAAACCCGACTTATCCACAGAAGAGTGGCACCGTTAACTATTACTATTATTCTGTATACAAGCTTTTGGTTGTAAACCTGACGACGCGCTTCGAACGCGACGGCCCTGCCGGGAAAAAAAAATTTCCCGACTCCGGACACGCGCGCGACTTCGACACGTGCTCGACGTCGACCAGGCTGGCTTCCAACCGTCTGCAAAGCCGATTTTTCCGTCCTGTTGTGGATAAGCTGCTGAATATCCACAGGATCGAATGTGCGAAACTGCCGCGCGACGCGACGGCAGATTTTTTGTCCAGTTTCGGTCCCGTCCAGAAACAAGGTTTGTGCAAGCGCTTCGAGCGCACGTAAACCCTTGAGCTTGTGGAAAAAATCCCGGTTATCCACAGTTCAAGCAGCGTTTACTATCACTACTATCCTTACTTTCTATCCAAGTTAACTAAAGAAGGGAAAGTGCCGAAGCTGCGCCTGGCGGCAAAGCCGGTACGACGCGAACGCCGTTTTGTCTGCAAAAAAAAAGAAGCTGGGCACTGTCGCAACCAAACCCGACGCAAACGCTGCTCGACTTTTGTCTTGTCTACAGAAAGAACGTGATGCCGACGTCGCATCCAGACCAGCGTTCGCATCCTGCAAGCGCCCTGCAGGCAAGCAAAACCAGCTCGACTGTGGACAAGGTGCTGTATATCCACAGCACCAGATGTGCAAAACAGCCGTTTTTTCTGCTCGCCGGGTTTTTGTCCAACATCGGTTCGGCATCGATACAATGCTTGTCCAGCCGCTTCGTTATCGCGTAAACCGTTGACGTTGTAGATAAATTCGTTCTTATCCACAGCTAAGGACGCGTTTACTATCACTACTATTTTTTTTATATATCTTTGTTTTATTAATACAAAAACAGCGGGAACAGCGTGAACAAGCCGCCAGAACGGCATCCAGGACAAGACAAAACCATGCGATTAGGGATCATCAGTGCGTTGAACGAAGAACAGCAGGGGCTCGTAGAGGCCATGGAGAGGCCCTACAAGCTCACGCACGGCATGCGCGAGTACTTCCTCGGACAACTGTGGGAAATCGACGCTGTGTGCGTTTTATCGCGTATAGGCAAGGTTGCAGCGGCACTGACTACCGCAACGCTTGTGGAGAAGTTCGGTGTTACCCACATCCTCTTTACGGGTGTGGCTGGCGCTGGAGACGCTTCGATCCGTGTCGGCGACATCGTCGTGGCCGAATCGCTCGTCCAGCACGACATGGATGCGAGCCCTTTGTTCCCCCGCTACGAAGTGCCGTTGACGGGTTTGACGCACTTCCTGTCGGACCACCACATGGCGTTGCAGCTGGCGGATGCGGCGCACCGTTTCCTGGAAGACGACTTCGCGCTCGCCGTCGATCCCGCAGAAAGGGCCGTATTCGCGCTCAGCGGGCCGCGGCTGCATCGGGGTCTCATCGCCAGCGCCGACCAGTTCGTGAGCGACAAGGGCCGTCTGGACGCGTTGAATGGGGCATTGCCGGGTCTGCTGGCGGTGGAGATGGAAGGCGCAGCGGTCGCGCAGGCCTGTTTCGAGCTGGGGATCCCGTTCGGCGTCATCCGGACGATTTCCGACAACGCCAATGAACACGCGGCCACGGATTTCATGCGTTTCGTGAAATCCGTGGCCGCGCGTTATGCTTTTCACATCGTCAGGCAGTTCTGCCTGGGCTGGCAAAAAACGGCGGCCGATCAGGCCAGCAGGGTATCCGCCGGCACGTAGTCGTAGCCGAGATCCTTCGCGACGGCCGCATACGTCACTTTGCCTTCGCAGACGTTCAGGCCACTTTTAAGGTGCGGGTCGTCGCGCAGCGCTTGGCGCCAGCCCTTGTTGGCCAGCGCCACGGCGTGGACGATGGTCGCGTTGTTGAGCGCGAACGTCGACGTGCGCGCCACCGCACCCGGCATGTTCGCCACGCAGTAGTGAACCACGCCGTCCACGACGAACGTCGGATCCGCGTGCGTCGTCGGGTGCGACGTCTCGAAACAGCCGCCCTGGTCGATCGCCACGTCGACGATAACGGATCCCTTTTTCATCCGTGACACCATGGCGCGGGTGACCAGCTTCGGCGCCGCGGCGCCGGGCACGAGCACGCCGCCGATGACGAGGTCGGCCGACAGCACCGCTTCCTCGATCGCATGGGCGTTCGAATACAAGGTCGTGATGCGGTTGCCGTAGACGAGGTCCAGCTGGCGCAGGCGGTCGACGTTCTTGTCGAGCACGGTGACGCGCGCACCGATGCCGACGGCCATCTGCAACGCGTTCGTACCGACGACGCCGGCGCCGATGATGACAATATGGCCGGCCGCCACGCCCGGCACGCCGCCCAGCAGGATGCCGGCGCCGCCCTTCGATTTTTCCAGGTGGCTGGCGCCGGCCTGGATCGCCATCCGCCCCGCCACCTCGCTCATCGGCGCCAGCAGCGGCAAACCGCCCCCCGGGCCGGTGATGGTTTCGTACGCGATGCACACGGCGCCGGATTTCACGAGGGCCGCCGTCTGTTCCGGATCCGGCGCGAGGTGCAGATACGTGTACAGGATCTGTCCCGGACGCAGCATCGCGCATTCCTGCGGCTGCGGTTCCTTCACTTTCACGACCATCTCGGCCTGCGCGAAGATCTCCTGCGCCGACGGAACGATCGTCGCGCCGGCGGCCGTGTATTGCTCGTCCGTCAACCCGATGCCGGCGCCGGCGCCGGTCTGCACGATGACCTTATGGCCGCGCGCGACCAGTTCGTGCACGCTGGGGGGCGTCAAGCCCACCCGGAATTCGTTGTTTTTGATTTCTTTTGGTACGCCTATCAACATGTCTGCCTCCAGGTTAAACACCTACGAAAAAACGTCTCCAAAAACAAAACGCCGCGGTGCAGGTTAACAACCTACAACCGCGGCGTGGCAGCCATCCGGACCCGGATTACAGACCGAGCGTCATCAGGCTTGCGTTACCTCCAGCCGCGGTCGTGTTGACGCACAAGGCGCGTTCCGCCACCAGGCGCCACAGCGCCACCGGTTCGCCCGCACGCGTGTCGACGATGCCGACGATCGCGCCCGGACGGGCCGCCAGCTTCGCCTGCAGATCGCCGGCGAGGCCATGCTCGACGAGGGCGATGGCGAACTCGCTGCCGTCCAGTTCATGCGCATCGATGAACCGCACGCGTTCCTTGACGGCGACCGGCAACGCCGCCGGCGCGTCCGCCAGCACGAGGGCGCGGTTGCCCGTCGCGAACGCAGCCGCCAGCTGGTTCAGCAGGCTCGCGGCGCCGTTCGGCGCGCACAGGACGGTGCCGCGCGGTACGAAATCGAGCTCGTTGCGCTCGCCCGTCGGGCCCGGCAGGTCGATGCGGACGCCGTCCAGGGTCGTTTCCATGTAACCGTTTGCCAGGTTCGCGATGTCGCCATGGCCGTTGGCGCATGCCCAGGCGAGCAGGCCGTCCAGCGCGTTGTTGCCGCGACGCGCATGCTTGAGGAGCGGCGCCGCATCCTTTTGCAGGCGCTTCAGGTACAGCGGGCCGCCGGCCTTCGGACCAGTGCCGGATTTGCCTTCGCCGCCGAACGGCTGCACGCCGACGACGGCGCCGACGATGTTGCGGTTCACGTAGATGTTGCCGATGTGGGCGCGCGTCGTGATGAACTCGATGGTTTCGTCGATGCGCGAATGCACGCCCAGCGTGAGGCCGTAGCCGGTGGCGTTGATCGTGTCGACGACCTTGTCCAGGTCGGAACGGCGCCAGCGCACGACGTGCAGCACGGGGCCGAAGACTTCACGCTTCAGTTCGCTCATCGAGCCGATCTCGAGCACGGTCGGCGGCACGAACGTCCCCTGCGCCAGCAACGCGTCCGGCAGGGCCAGCGAGAAATGCTGTTTCGCCGTCGCCTTCATGCGTTCGATGTGGCCGAGCAGGTTTTGCTGGGCTTCCCTGTCGATGACTGGACCGATGTCGGTGGACAGCCGGTCCGGCACGCCCACGCGCAATTCCTGCATGGCGCCCTTGAGCATCTTGATTGTCTTGTCCGCAATATCTTCCTGCAGGAACAGCACGCGCAGCGCGGAACAGCGCTGTCCGGCGCTGTCGAACGCGGAGCTGAGCACATCCTGCACGACCTGTTCCGGCAGCGCGGACGAATCGACGATCAATGCGTTCTGGCCGCCCGTCTCGGCGATCAAGGGAATGTCGGCCCCTTCCCGCGCGGCACGGTCAGCCAGCGTGCGGTTGATCAATTGTGCAACTTCCGTGGAGCCCGTAAAGATGACGGCTTTGACACGCGCGTCGGCGGTCAATGCGGCGCCGACGGTCTCACCGCGGCCCGGCAGCAGTTGCAGCGCGCCTGCCGGCACGCCCGCGTCGTGGAACAGCTGCACGGCGCGGTGGGCGATCAGCGGCGTCTGCTCGGCCGGTTTTGCCAGCACGACGTTGCCGGCGGCGAGCGCGGCCGCGACCTGGCCCGTAAAAATGGCCAGCGGGAAGTTCCACGGGCTGATGCACGTCACCGGACCGAGTGCGCGGGCTTCGGGTGCGTTGCGGATCTCGGCCGCGTAATAGCGCAGGAAATCGACGGCTTCGCGCACTTCCGCAATCGCGTTCGGCAGCGATTTACCCGCTTCGCGCACGGCCAGGGCCATCAGTTCGCCACGGTATTGCTCGAACAAGTCGCCGACGCGGGCGATGATGTCGGCACGGGCGGCATTGCCATAGCCCTCCCAGACCGGCGCCGCGTTCGTGGCGGCCTGCAGTGCAGTAGCGACGTCGGCGCTGGTCGCTTCTTTCACTTGGCCGACGATGTCCGCCGACTGCGCCGGATTCACGATGTTCACCGCACCGGACGCTGCGACGGGACCGTCGACCAGGGGCGCGGCCACGTAGTGGCGCGGCGTGCCGAGGTCGGCGGCCAGTTCGGCCAGCACGTGGTCGTTGGCGAGGTCGAGGCCGGTGGAGTTGCGGCGGCCGTCCGGGAACAGCGTCGACGGCAGCGGAATGCGCGGGTGCGGCAGGCATTGCGCGGCGCGCGCGGCTTCGAACGGGTCGGTCAGCAGCGTGTCGATGGGCACGCTCTCGTCGACGATCTGGTTCACGAACGATGAATTCGCGCCGTTTTCCAGCAGGCGGCGCACGAGGTAGGCGAGCAGCGTCTCGTGCGAACCGACCGGCGCATAAATCCGGCAGGGTTTGTTCAGATTCTCCTTGCCGACGACCTGGTCGTACAGGGTTTCGCCCATGCCGTGCAGGCATTGGAATTCGTAGTTGCTCACGCCGTCGGCCTTCGCCCACGTGTAGATCACGGACAGGGAATGGGCGTTGTGCGTGGCGAACTGGGGGTAGATGACGTCCGTCGCGGCCAGCAGCTTGCGCGCGCACGTGAGGTAAGACACGTCCGTGTAGATCTTGCGCGTGTACACCGGATAGCCCGGCAGGCCGTCCACCTGGGCGCGCTTGATCTCCGCATCCCAGTACGCACCCTTGACCAGGCGCACCATGAACTTGCGGCCGCTGCGGCGTGCCAGGTCCACGACGAAATCGATCACGAACGGACAGCGTTTCTGGTACGCCTGCACGACTAAGCCGATGCCTTCGAAACCAGCCAAAGATGGATCGAAAGCAAGAGCTTCCAGCATGTCGAGCGAGATTTCGAGGCGGTCGGCTTCCTCGGCGTCGATGTTGATGCCGATGTTGTATTCCTTGGCGAGCAGCATGAGGTTGCGCACGCGCGGCAGCAGTTCGCCCATCACGCGGGCATATTGCGCGCGGCTGTAGCGCGGATGCAGGGCCGACAGCTTGATCGAGATGCCCGGACCATCCTTGATGCCGCGGCCGTTCGACGCCTTGCCGATCGCGTGGATGGCCGCCTCGTACGAGGCATAGTAATTGTCGGCGTCGGACTCGGTCAGCGCCGCTTCGCCCAGCATGTCGTAGGAATAGCGGTAGCCGCGGGCCTCGTTCCCGATGCTGTTTTTGAGGGCTTCGGCGATGGTCTGGCCGGTGACGAACTGGTTGCCCAGCATGCGCATCGCGAGGTCGACACCCTTGCGGATCAGCGGCTCGCCGCCCTTGGCGATCATGCGCGTCAGCGCGGCGCCAAGGCCCTTCTCGCTGCTGGACGACACGAGCTTGCCGGTGACGAGCAGGCCCCAGGTCGCGGCGTTCACGAACAGCGACGGCGATTCGCCCAGGTGCTTTTTCCAGTCGCCCTTGCTGATCTTGTCGGCGATCAGGCGGTCGGCGGTTTCCGTGTCGGGAATGCGCAGCAGCGCTTCCGCGAGACACATCAGTGCGACGCCTTCTTCGGACGACAGCGAGAATTCATGCATCAGCGCATCGACGCCCGACGAACGCGTGCGTTTTTCGCGCACGGCCGCCACGAGGCGGTGCGCCAGCATGTAGGCGTCGGCGTTGGCGCAGGCGCCCTGGGCCAGCAGCCATTCCACCGCGGCCGTCTCGGCACGGCGATAGGCGGCGGTGATCGCGGCGCGCAGCGGCGTCTGTTCGCGGCGGGTTTCGGCCTGCAGGGCGTCGAATGGGACGTAGGTGGAAGCCGGGAAGGCGGCAATGTTCATGAACGGTCAGGAAAAAAGGATGAGGACGAGCACCGGCGGAACGCCGTACTGAAGTGCGGATCGATGATTCGATTGTAGAAGGAAATCTTCTGGATTAATTCTGTTTTTACAGAAGACTAGCAATAGATAGTTTTTGGTGAGAGAATTTCACCAAATAATATTTATAGTGGAGAGAGAACAGATGCTGGACAAGATCAGCAAGAAAATCCTGGCCGAGCTGCAGAGCGACGGGCGTATCAGCAACGTCGAGCTTGCCGCACGGGTCAACCTGTCGCCCGCCGCCTGCCTCGAGCGGGTCCGCAAGCTGCACGAGTCCGGCTACATCATGGGCTATACGGCCCAGTTGAATCCGCAGCTGCTGGATGTGTCGCTGCTGGTATTCATCGAAGTGGTGCTGGACCGCACCACCCCGGAAGTCTTCGACGCGTTCAAGCAGAGCGTGCAGCTGATTCCCGAAGTGCTCGAATGCCACATGGTGGCCGGCGGCTTCGATTACCTCGTCAAGGCGCGCGTGAAAGATATGGCAGCTTACCGCGAATTCCTCGGCAAGACCTTACTGCAGAAAGGCGTGCGCGAGACGCACACGTATGCGGTGATGGAAGAGGTCAAGAACACCACCAAGCTTCCCATCAAATAACGGTATCAAATGAACGTCGCCCCTGCGAAGGCGGGGGCCCAAGTTCTGCACGCGTCATCGACACGCTTGCAAAATTGGACCCCTGCCTTCGCAGGGGCGACGATAAGGCAGACGCGCTGCCATCGCCTTTCAGGCGATTTTTTCCATCTTCTCCGACGCTTCCGACTTCTGCGGAAGCATCTTTTGCGCCGTGGCGGACAGGCTTTCCAGGTTCTTGCGCAGCCAGCGGTGCGCCGGACTGCGGCCGTCGCGTTCGTGCCACAGCATGTCGAGGTGCACGGCGGGCAGCTGGAACGGCAGCTCGCGCCAGATCAGTTGATCGGCCGCACCGGTCGAAGCGATCAGGTGCTTCGGCAATACCGTCACCAGATCCGAGTTCGCGACCACGCGGCCTGCCGTGAAGAACTGGTTCACGGTCAAGAGGATGCGCCGTTCGCGGCCGATCTGCGCCAGCGCTTCGTCGACGAGGCCGTGGGCGCGGCCGGAGAAGCTCACCAGCAGGTGATTCGCCTTGCAATAATGATCCAGATCGAGCGTGCCTTGCGCCAGCGCGTGATTCTTGCGCATGACGACCACATATTCTCCCGAATACAGGCGCTCGTGGCGAATCGGCGAGCCCGTTTCGTACGACAGCTGGGCCGCAACGCCGGGGAAGAAGCCAACGGCCAGGTCGATGTCGCCGCGCAGCAACATCGGCCGCGGTTCGCGTGTGGTCAGCGGCACCATGCGGATGTTGACGCCCGGCGCCTCTTTTTCGATCGATCGCACCAGAGAAGGCAGCCACAGGGCGGCCGTGGCGTCGGCCATCGCCATGCGGAATGTCGCCTGGGCCTTCGATACGTCGAACGTTTCCGGCATCACGGCCGCTTCCAGAGCGGCCAGCGCCTGGCGCACGGCGGGCCACAGCGCTTCCGCGCGCGGCGTCGGCTTCACGCCGTAGGCCGTGCGGATCAGCAATTCGTCGCCGAGGCTTTCGCGCAGCCGTTTGATGGCGTTCGAGACGGCCGGCTGGGTCATCGCGAGGTGGCCGGCGGCGCGTGTGAGGTTTTGCTCGGTCATGACGGCGTCGAAGACGCGGAGCAGGTTCAGATCAAGCGTGAGGAAGCTCATGGGACTCCGTTCAGGACTGGCAATGGTTCGTAGATACGGTAAGTGTACCTGATTTCCATTCACGATCAATATAATAGCTATTCCCAAGTGTAATTAGATTTATATGTTGCGTTGCACTATAGTGACATCGAACGAATAGATCAGCTTGCCACTCCAGACTTACCATGTCCTTCTCCGCCACCCTTTTCCAGACCCCGGTGATCGCCCTGCCCTTCAC
>JBJMVU010000195.1:0-27462 GCA_045810485.1 Massilia sp.
AGGTTGCGGACCTCGTCGGCGACGACCGCGAAGCCCATGCCGGCCTCCCCCGCCCGCGCGGCTTCGACCGCGGCATTGAGCGCCAGGATGTTCGTCTGGAAGGCGATCCGGTCGATCACGGCGATGATCTCCACTACCTTGCCGGAGGACTCGTTGATCGAAGCCATGGTATCGACCACCTTGGAGACGACCAAGCCGCCGCGTGTCGCCACGCCGGATGCGCTGACGGCCAGCTGATTGGCGAGGCGCGCGTTGTCGGCGTTCTGCTGCACGGCGCCGGTCAGCTCCTCCATCGTTGATGCGGTTTGCTGCAGCGAGCTGGCCTGCAGCTCGGTGCGGTGCGACAGGTCCTGGTTGCCCCTGCTGATTTCGGCACTGGCGTCGGCGACACTGCCCGAGCTCGCGGATACGCGTGCCAGCACATCGTTGATCTTGGCGACGAAGGCGTTGAATCCGGCGCCGATGGCGGCCAGTTCATCGCGCCCGCGCACTGCAAGGCGCACGGTGAGGTCCGCCGTGCCGCTGGACAGCGTGGTCATCGCAGCGCTCAGCTCGCGCAACGGTCGCATCAGGCGCGACAGCACGGTCACAAGCAGCAGGGCGGCCGCGATCGCGCACGCCACCGACACCACGAAGGTATAGCGAAGCAGTTCGCGCGACGTGGCTGTCGCCACCGCCTTGGGGAAGCTCAGGCGTACGGCCCATGGCTTGATATCCTTGTGCAGGATGACAGGCTGCAGAAGATGAACGATACCGTCCTGTTCGTATTCGTAGGCCTTCCCCTGGCGGACATGTTCGAGGCCGGCCGACGGAATGTCGTCGGCCTTCTTGCCATGACGCTCGGCGCGCGGATGGCTGACATACAGGCCGGCGTTGGAAACCAGGGCCAGCGTGCTGCCATCGAGCGTCTTCAGGCTGTTCAGGATGTTGCTCAGTTGGGTCAGCTGGACGTCCAGTCCGAAGGCTCCCCTAACCTGGCCGTTGACGAAGATCGGCACCATGTAGCTCGCCACCATCAGGGTTTTGCCGTCCAGATTGTAAGCGTAGGGTTCGGTGAGCCCGACGCGGCCCGTCGCCTTCGGTATTTCATACCAGGAATCGTTGCCGACTTCCATGGCCGTGGCGGCGCCCGGCGTGGCGCCGCCCTGGCCGTCCTTCATGAAGTAGGTCATGTACCGGCCCGTGGCGTCGTACTCCGGGCCCTTGCCGGCGTACTCGGCGTCCTTGCCGTCGAAGGCATTGGCTTCCCAGAAGACCCCGAGCGATAAGGCGTCGCTTTCCTCGATGGCGAACGCCTTCATCGCCGCGTTGACCTGCTCGCGCGTCATCCGGTGCGACGTGGCCATCGTCGCCTGAATCATCCTGGCGGTGGACAGCACGACGGTGAGGTCCGCGCCCAGCCGGCCCTGCACCGATTCCGCGGCACGCGCGGCGGCGGACTGGGCAAGCGCCATGGAAGTCTGGTTGGCGGTGGCGGTGCTCTGCATGCCGATCACCGTGGCGACCGTGCCCAGGCTGAGGATCACGAGACCCGTGGCAACGAGGCAGATCCTCGTGGAAAGGGACATGCCCTTGGAGGTGATTGTGTGGGATGGATTCATGATGGAACTTAGTGCAGGCGCGCGGACTGCTGTTGTTTTGTCGCCACTTGGCAGGATGCCGGCAGGCGCGCCTTCAGGTCGTCGGAAGGAGGAAATCAAAGCCCATCGGGCCCGTTGCCGCCCTGGTAGCCCGGTTCGGACTCCTTGCCAGTGCAGTAACTGTCCCAACGCTCGATCAGGCCGTCGGTAATCAGATAGGAGGCGGCCATCGGGCGTTCGATGTGATAGCCGAGCCGATCCGAGTGGGCGATCCAGACCCAGGTATGGAATACGATCGGCCCTTTCGCGACGATGACGGGAAACCGGAAGTCCGAGACTTCGCTGTGGTCGGCCTGGCGCTGGGCTTCCCATGCATACATGGCCAGCACTTCGTCCCGCCCCTGGACGACATGCTCTCCGCGCCAACCCGTGCGCACCGTGACATTGGGAGCGAAGAACTCGCCGAGCCTGGCGGCATCGAAAGGCAGGGCCTTCCAGCACTTCCAGAACTCGTTGACGAGTGCCACGTTGCGCCGTTCCTGCGCAGTCAGTTCGCCATTTACCCAGACGCGCGCATTGTCGCTGCCGGCCGATGTGGAACCAGTGGCGATATCTTCCAGGCCCCGGCATTGAATCATTGCTTGTTCATGAGAAATAACCAGATTCACTTGCGTCTCCGTGTGGTTGTCTTGGATCGGAAGATACCAAAGGACCACGGCCGGGTTATTCCAAAAATTCTAAAGTGAGGTTTGAATAAATTGTTGGATCCCTGCGGCAAGTGCGCGTGAGAATGCTGTACTTTTATGTCCCGCGTCCCCCGACAGATGAAGAGCATGCTGGGAGCGCAAAACATTTTATGGAGACGAAATGAAGCGTTTTTTGTTGTTGGGTATGGTCTTGTATGCGCTGGTATCCCCAAGCGCGATGGCAAACCCGGACCTCGCGAAAGCGAAGAACTGCTTGGCATGCCATGCGGTCCAGAACAAGCTGGTGGGTCCGGCATTCCAGGCCGTTGCTGCTAAATATGCTGGCGACAACGATGCCGAAGCGAAGCTGGTCGCCAAGGTGATCAAAGGTGGTGCCGGGGTCTGGGGGCCCCTTCCGATGCCGGCAAATCCACAAGTCACCGAGGCGGACGCCAAGACGTTGGTGAAGTGGGTTCTCGCACAAAAATGATGTCCCGACTCGCTAATACCGACCTGCCGACCGGATGGCGCCGTCGCAGTGCCGGCGCGGCGACATCGATACAAATCGACGAGATTTTCAAAAATTAAGTTAGCAAGTTTAAAAATCGACTTAACGGTCAATTTATTCTTGACAGTCCGAAGTGGGCGGGGCTAAAGTGAATACAGGATTCGACCCACGGGTCGAAATTTCTGGCAAGCGAATTCCGTCCTTGGCCTCCGGGCGGGTACGGCCCGACTGCTCCAGCCAGCCTGTGCTTCCTCGTATCTTGCGCCGTTCGGACGCTGTTAGGGGCTGCGATCTTTTTTGTCCCACTATCACCTATTCTTAAAGCAACGATGGAAACAAAGAAACTTGTAGCGCATGCGGAGCGGTGGCTGTTCTCGCATAGAGCGTTGGTGTTGGGGGTGGTTTTTCTGATCACCGTGGTGTCTGCCTTTTTTGCGTACAAGCTTCGTCTCGAAGCAGGGTACGAGAAGCAGATCCCTGTCGGACATGAGTACGTCAAGGTGCTGCACAAATACCGCGGCGATCTGCCGAGCGCCAACCGCTTGACTGTCGTTGTCAAGGCGCGCAATGGCAGCATCTGGACCAAGCCGGCCCTGCAGCGGCTGTACGACGTGACCCAGGCAGTGTCGTTCCTTCCGAGTATCGAGCGCAGTTCGGTCACATCGCTGTGGACGCCGAACACGTTCGTCAACGAGATCACCGAGGAAGGGTTCCGCGCGGATCCGATCATTCCCGGGACGATCGTTCCCGGCAACCTGACGCCGGCGGACATCGGGAAAATCCAGGCGTCGGCCACCCAGGGCAATTACATCGGCGTGCTCGTCTCGCGCGACCAGACGTCCGCGATGATCACGGTCGACCTGAACGAGGTGAACGCGAAAGGCGAACATCTCGACTACGTCGCGTTCAATCACCTGATCGAGCAAAAGGTTCGCGCGCCTTTCGAAGACAAGGACTACGAGGTCCAGATCATCGGTTTTGCCAAGCAGATGGGCGACATCGCGGATGGCGCGGCGAGCGTGCTCCGCTTCTTCGCGCTGGCGCTGGCGTTGACGATCCTTGCCGTTTACTGGTTCTGTCACTCGTGGCGCCTCTCGCTGCTGGCGGTCGTGTGTTCGTTCACGTCGCTCGTCTGGCAGTTCGGCCTGTTGTATTTCATGGGCTACGGCCTGGATCCGCTCGCGATCCTGGTCCCGTTCCTGGTGTTCGCGATCGGCGTTTCCCACGGCGTCCAGCAGATCAACTTCATCGTGCGCGGAATCTCGAACGGCAAGTCCGCCGAGCAGGCGGCACGTGACAGCTTCACCGGCTTGCTGATCCCGGGCACGCTCGCGCTGGTGATGGCCTTCGTCTCGTTCGTGACGCTGCTGCTGATCCCGATTCCCATGATCCGTGAACTGGCGATCACCGCGTCGATCGGCGTCGGATTCAAGATCATCACCAACCTGGTGATGCTGCCGCTGGTTGCGTCCTACATCAAGTTCGACTAGCGCTATATCGCCAAATCGTTCAAAAAGCGGCAAGCGCGGATCCGTGTCGTGCGCGTGCTCGGGGTCGTTGCGAAGCCGCGCAACGCCGTCGTGATCTCGATGCTCACGCTCGTCGTGCTGGGTGTGTCGGTCTGGCAGAGCCGGGATCGTATCGTGGGCACGCTGCAGCCGGGCGCGCCGGAACTGCGGGACGATGCGCGCTACAACCGCGACACGCGGGCCATCGCATCCAACTACAACGTCGGTCTCGACTGGCTGACCGTCGTCGTGGAAGCGCCGCCCGAGTCGTGCGACACCGTGGCAGTCGGGCAGTACATGGATACCTTCGTGCGCAGCATGCAGGGCGCCCCGGGCGTCGTGTCCATCGGCGCGTTCTCGAACCAGATGCGCACCTATAACACGGGCTATAACGAGGGCTATCCCAAGATGGATGTGGTGCCGCTGGATCCGGTCAACTATGGCGGCCTGGCAGTCGAAATCAACCGAACCCGCGGGTACAGCAACAAGGACTGTTCGATGACCGCGACCCATCTGTTCCTTGCGGATCACAAGGCGACAACGATCAATTCGGTTGTCGCGAACGTCAAGCATTTCGCCAACGTGTACCCGGCGCCCAAGGGCAGTCACCTGGGCCTGGCGGCCGGCAACGCGGGCGTGCTGGCGGCGACGAACGAAGAGTTGGAGCACAGCGAGATTCCGATGATCCTGTATGTCTACGCGACCATCATCGTCATGGTGCTGCTGGTGTATCGCGATGTGCGCGCCGCCATCTCCTGCTGCCTGCCGTTGACCGTCGCGACCTTCATCGGCTACTGGTTCATGAAAGTCACCGGCATCGGCCTCACGGTCGCAACGCTGCCCGTCATGGTGCTGGCCGTCGGGATCGGTGTGGACTACGCCCTGTACATCTACAACCGCCTGCAGATGCACCTGGCCGATGGCGACCCGATCGTCAAGGCGATGGAGCGGGCCCTCGAGTTCGAAGGCATGGCGACGATCTTCACGGCGGTCACGCTGGCCATCGGGGTGGGGACGTGGAGCTTCTCCGCGCTGAAGTTCCAGGCCGATATGGGCATGCTGCTGGCCTTCATGTTCATCGTCAACCTGGTCATGGCGTTCACCGCCTTGCCCGCTGTCGCTGTGGTGCTCGAGATCTTCGTCAAGCGCAAGCGCCCTGCGTACGCCCCGTCGATGCTGGTTCACTGATATGCACAACTACACTATGAAATTCGTTCTTCCGACACGGCCCTTGATCTGGTCCTCGCTCCTGCTGGCAGCGGCACTGGCCCCCGGCGTGCCGGCTGTCGCCCAGCAGGAAGGCGGCGTGCCCGGCGCGCTCGTCACCTTGCAGCCGGCGCCCACGATGCCGCGCATCTCGCATACCCTGCTGCTCGATGCTGCCCGTGCAGGATCCCGTATTGTCGCGGTTGGCGAAGGCGGTACCGTGGCCATCTCGGACGATGACGGAAAACATTTCCGCCGCGCGAGGACCGTGCCGGTGCAGGCCGCGCTGACGAGTGTCTTCTTCGTCGACGAGAAACTCGGCTGGGCCGTGGGACATTGGGGACTGATCCTGCATACGGCGGATGGCGGCGAGACCTGGAGCATCCAGGCGCAGGATCTTTCGGCCGACCGACCGTTGTACAGCGTCTGGTTCAAGGATGCGAACACCGGCGTGGCCGTGGGGCTGTGGTCGAAAGTGCTGCGTACCGTCGACGGCGGCAAGACCTGGAACCCGGTGCAGGTCGGCGCGCCCGAACAGGGCGCAAAGGCGGACCGCAATCTCTTCCACCTGTTCACGGATCGCAAAGGTAATTTGTTCAGCACGGCGGAAGCCGGATGGTTGCTGCGCTCCCGCGATTCCGGCGAAACCTGGCAATACATCAAGACCGGTTATGCGGGCTCGTTGTGGGCCGGGATCGCACTGAGCGACGGAGCGCTGCTCGTGGGCGGATTGCGCGGCACTGTCCTGCGCAGCAACGACGACGGCGCGTCGTGGACGCCCGTGGTCCAGCCCATTCCGCGTGCCGTGACGTCGTTCGCGCAAGAGGCTGACGGCACCGTCTATGCCGCCGGGCTCGATGGACTCTGGCTACGTAGCGAAGACGGTCGTAATTTCGTCGGGCAGCAAATCCGTGCGCGGCCGACCTTGACCGCCATCGTGCTGCGGAAGTCCGAGACGCCACTGCTCATGTCGAAGTCCGGCCCTGTCGTCGCTCCCTGATACGGACACGCGCATCGCCCGAGCGGTGCGCGCAGCGCTCATCGTATTTCGCACCGATGGTGCATTCCCTGCGACCGCGTTCCGCATCCGCCGGCCTTGCCGTCCCAGGCAAGGCCGGCGGATGCGAGTCGACAACGGTTCTTCCGATTTCTTTATTTGAACTCGCGTAGTTCGCGAAGCATCGATGGGTCGATAACGGCTCATCGATAGGTACAATTTGCTATAAACAAGAGCAAGCTCCGCACCATTCACGGAGCGTTCTGACAGAGCGGGATCAGGATCATGACGAGATTTGAACGAAAAAGCGCCATCGTCATCGGTGGCGAAGGGCCGGGCGGCGGCTGGAAGCAGTGGCTTCCTGTCGGTAGGCAGGGCAGGGCGGATGAGGTCGCCGGCCATGCCTGTGCGATCGATGGTGGATGGTTGACAGTCTGAGGCGAAAATTAATGAGTCACGAGCGAATCGTAATTATTGGCGGGGGCCACGCGGCAGCCCAGCTGGCCGCCAGCCTGCGGTCCGAGGGTTGGACGGGCCCGGTTTCCCTGGTAAGCGCCGAGCCCTCTCTGCCTTACCATCGTCCACCGCTATCGAAGACATACCTGGCCGGCGCTCAGCATTCCGACGAGATTCTGATCCGTCCGGCGCACTTCTATGCCAACGCAAACATCGACACCATGCTCGGGGTTCGAGTAACGGCGATCAACAGGGCTGAAAAGTACATCACGTTGCACAATGGCGCGCGGCTCCCATACCAGAAGCTCGCATTGGCAACCGGGGCGGTCGTCCGCAAGATCGCGATTTCGGGCGCCTGGCTGGACGGCGTCCTCTATCTGCGCGAAATGGAGGATGCAGAGCGCATCCGTGAATACGCGGCGCCGGGGAAACGGGCGGTCATCCTCGGCGGCGGTTACACCGGACTGGAAACGGCGGCCTCGTTGCGCAAGCTCGGCATGGAGGTGACCGTCGTGGAGGCGTCGTCGCGGGTCCTGCAGCGCGTCACCGCGCCCGAGGTTTCCGAGTTTTATACCCGTATCCATCAGGAAGAAGGTGTCGAGATATTGACCGGCTCCGCGCCTGCTTCCATCAACGGCAAATCGCAGGTCGAGAGCGTCACGCTGCAAAACGGACAGCGGATCAGCGCGGACCTGGTCATTTGCGGCATCGGTGTCCTTCCGGCCGACAGCTTGGCCGAAGATGCCGGGCTCAAGGTGGACAACGGCATCTGCGTCGACGAGTTTGGCCGTACGAGCGACCCGGACATCGTGGCAGCCGGGGACTGCACGAGTCACTACAACCCCTTCTATGACCGCACGCTGCGACTGGAGTCGGTGCAAAACGCGACCGACCAGGCCAAGGCGGCGGCGAAGACGCTGTGTGGGAAGCTCGAGCCTTACAAATCGCTCCCCTGGTTCTGGTCGGATCAGTATGACGCCAAGCTCCAGATTGCCGGCCTGTCGCAAGGCTATGACAGCGTCGTCGTCCGCGGTGACCACCGCGAGGCGCGAAGCTTTGCCGCGTTTTACTTTCAAAACGGGAAGCTCATCGCGGTCGATGCGATCAACCGGTCCAAAGAGTATCTCATGGCGCGCCGCTGGCTGGCGGAGGGCCGTACCCCGGCGCCGGAGCGGCTTGCCGACGAATCGCTTCCGGTTCAAGAACTGATGTTATAGGAATAAAGTTTAGAGGAGAATGTAATGCCTGTAGTCGAGTTTCATTCCAAGAATGGCGCCACCCGACGTGTGCATGTCGCTGCGGGGACGAGCGTCATGCAGGCGGCGGTCAACGAAGGGATCGAGGAGATCCCCGCGCAATGCGGTGGTGCCTGTGCCTGCGGCACCTGCCATGTTTTCATCGACGACGCATGGCTCGGCAAGTTGGGTGCTCCAAGCGACACCGAAAAGGACATGATCGAGTTCGTTGACGGCGCCGCGTCGAACAGCCGGCTGAGCTGCCAGATCACGGTCACCGACGAGCTGGATGGTCTTGTCGTCCACCTGCCCGAGTCGCAGCTCTGATATTTCCGCACGATGTAATTGACAACTGACATGGATAAACCAAAAAAACATCGCTTCGCCAAGCTGCTGGTCGCGGCAACGGCGGCGAGTGTCGCGATTTTCTCGTTCGTGCACGCCCGCTCGAACAATGCCGCGGCCGGCGAGTGGCGCATCATCGGCGGCGGTTCGGATCAGGCGCAGTACAGTCCGCTTTCGCAGATCAAGGTCGACAATGTCGCCAAGCTCGGCCTGGCCTGGTATGCCGAGATGGACACTGGCAATGGCCTCGTCGGCAATCCGCTGATTGCCGACGGTGTGATCTATCAGGGTGGCCCTCCGGGAAAGATCTACGCCAACGACCTGAAGACCGGCAAGCATCTCTGGACCTTCACGCCGGAGTTCGAATACGCGGAAAACACGTCGTGGACCGGGTTCTGGGGCACCCACGTGAACCGTGGACTGGCGCTGGACGGCGACAACGTGTACATCGGCGCCTACTGTAAACTTCTCGCGGTCAGCCGTACGACACACAAGCTCGTGTGGTCCGCGCAGTCTTGCGACCCGGTAAAGCGCCAGGCCATCACCGGTGCGCCGAGGGTCGGGGGAGGGAAGGTATTCATCGGCAACGCGTCCGGTGATTTCGGCGGCGACCGCGGCCATGTGGACGCTTTCGACGCCAAGACCGGCAAGCACCTGTGGCGCTTCTTCACGATGCCGGGCGATCCGTCCAAGCCGTTCGAGAACAAGCTCATGGCGGATGCCGCCAAGACCTGGGGCAAGGACTATTGGAAGTACACCCAAGGTGGCGTCAGCCCGTGGGATGCGATCACCTACGACGAAAAGACGGACACCCTCTATTTCGGCACCGACGGCCCGTCGCCGTGGTCGCCGGCGGAACGTGCGCCGGACGCGGGCGATGAGCTGTTCACCGATTCGATCATTGCCGTCAATGCCTCGACCGGCGAGTACAAGTGGCATTTCCAGACGGTCCAGCACGATGGGTGGAACTTGGCCGCCACGATGCACATCATGCTGGCGGATCTTCCGCTTCCCGAGGGGACGAAACGGGTGGTGATGACCGCGCCCAAGAACGGTTTCTTCTACGTGCTCGACGCGGCAACCGGCAAGTTCATCAACGCGAAGAACTACGTCCCCGTCAACTGGACCAAGGGCCTCGATCCGAAGACCGGCCGCCCCATCCCGTCCAAGGAGGCAGCGTACTGGGAACACCCGGGCGAGACGACGATTCCGCTGCCTGGTGATATCGGTGGGCATAACTGGGAGTCGATGGCCTATCACCCCGATCACAAGACCGTCTTTATCCCGGCGAGCATCGTGCCGGTTCCGACCACACTCGACAAGGCGACGGGCGAGGTCGATCTCGATTATTACTACGGGATGCGGGCGGACGCCAAGGTCAAGCTGGGCGGCGAACTGGTCGCATGGGACCCGATCGCCCAGAAAGCGAAGTGGAGCGTCAAACGCAGCCTGCCGATCAATGGCGGCATCCTCGCCACGGCCGGCAACCTCGTGTTCCAGGGCACTGGCGACGGCAAGTTTGAGGCGTTCAACGCGGAAACCGGAAAGAAACTCTGGTCGTTCGATGCGGGCGGGACGATTCTTGCCGCGCCGACCACCGTCAGCGTGGATGGCAAGCAGTACCTGATCGTCGCGAGCGGCAACGGCGGCTCGTCGGGCATGCGCGGCATGCCGCGCCTGATGAACAACTTGCGCAGCCAGGGCCCGGCGCGACTGCTGGCGTTCAGCCTGGACGGCAAGGTCAAGCTGCCGATCACGCCGCCGCCGCCGTTCCCCAAGCCGGACTACGAGAAGCCGGATGCCGCGCTTGCGGCCGTGGGCAAGCACGTGTTCGTCCAGAACACCTGCGGTGCATGCCACGGGATAGAGGCCAAGGGTACGTACCCGGGGCTCCCGGACCTGCGTCGCTCGAACAAGCTGGAACCGGCGTTGATGAAGGCCATCGTGGTCGATGGCGCCTTCAAACACATCGGCATGCCGGCCCACCCGGATCTGACGAGCAAGGACTTCGAGGCACTGCGTGCATTCATCCTGTACCAGTCCTGGCAGGCCTACGAGGGAAACAAGACCGGGAGCGAGCCATGACCGGGTATACGCAAGCCTAGTCCGTTTCGCAGCGACTGCCCTTGATGGCAGTCGTCGTGCCCGGCACGCCGTCGCATCATGTCGATCGCGTGCCGGTTTCGTTTTACATCCCCCAACGTCTATTCAGTCAAATTTTTATTTAGGAACAGTATGACTTGTTTGTCCGATCTCACCCGTCCACCGCTGTGCCAGGCCATGCTGGCCGTGTTCACGGCGGGCATGGGCCCCCTGGCGCATGCCGACGACACGACATCGCCGGCGCAGGTCGTGGTCACTGCCACGCGCGTCGAACAGCCGGTCCTCGATCTGCCGGCTGCGATCGAGGTGATCGGACGGGACCAGATCACGGAAGGGCAGGCACGCGTGAACGTGTCGGAAGCGCTGGTTGCCGTGCCCGGCCTCGTGGTGCAGAACCGGCAAAACTACGCGCAGGACCTGCAGATCTCGTCGCGCGGCTTCGGCGCGCGGTCGGCGTTCGGCGTACGCGGCATGCGCCTGATCACTGACGGCATTCCGGCGACCATGCCGGACGGGCAAGGGCAGGCCGCGAGCTTCAACCTCGACATGGCGGAGCGCATCGAGGTCGTGCGCGGCCCGTTTTCTGCGATGTACGGCAATCATGCCGGCGGCGTGATCCAGCTGTTCACGCGTGAGGGCAAGGGCAAGCCGAGCATCGAGGCCGGTACGATTGGAGGCAGCGACCATTCGTGGAAGGCGGACCTGAACGCGCAGGGCGAAGCCGGCGGCATCGGCTACGTGCTCGATGCGTCGCGCTACTCGACCGACGGTTACCGCGACCACAGCGCCGCCACGCGCGACCAGGCATTCGCGAAAATTTCGCTGAAGCCGGACGCGGACAGCCGGGTGGTCATTACCGCCAACGGTCTGCGCCAGAACGACACTCAGGACCCGCTCGGCCTGACATGGTCAACCTACCAGCGCAACGCACGCGCTGCGGAACCGGCGGCCCTGACCTACAACACGCGCAAGAGCATTGACCACGTGCAGGGCGGCGTCGTATACGAACGCCGCGTCGGCACCGACAGTCTGGAACTGCGCGCGTACACCGGCAACCGGCAGGTGATCCAGTACCAGGCCATTCCGCCGTCGGCGCAGGGCGGCCCGCGCAGCTCGGGCGGCGTCGTGGACTTCGACCGCAATTTCGGCGGCCTCGGTGCGCGCTGGACCGCGGTGCGGCGCCTGGGCGATGGCAGGCTCACGACGTCGGTCGGCGTCGACTACGACCGCTCGCGCGACGACCGGCAGGGCTATGAAAACTTCGTCGGCAATGTGCTCGGCGTGCAGGGCCGCTTGCGGCGCGACGAGAAGAATGTCGTGACCAGCCTCGATCCGTACGTCCAGGCCGAGTGGCAACAGGGCCCATGGATCGCCACCGTCGGACTGCGCCACAGTCATGTGCGCGTGGAAGTGGACGACCATTACTTGGCCAACGGGAATGACAGCGGCAGTGTGGGCTACCGCCGTACGACGCCGGTGCTTGGGCTGTTGTACAAGTTCACACCGGAGCTGCGCCTGTACGCGAGCGCCGCGCGCGGCTTCGAGACGCCCACGCTGAACGAGCTGTTCTACTCGGGCAATGGCGGAGGATTCAACTTCAAGCTCGCGCCATCCCGCAGCGCCCACCTGGAAACCGGCGTGAAGGCCAGTGTCGCGCGGGAGACCAGCTTGAATGTCGCCCTGTTCCAGGTGAAGACCGACGCCGAACTGGTCGTCGACGTGGCGAGCGGCGGCCGCACCAGCTATCGCAATGCCAGCAAGACCTTGCGCCAGGGCGTCGAGGTCGCGCTCGATACGTCGTGGCGGCACGGTGTCACGGGACGTCTGGCACTGACGGCCTTGCGGGCCGAATATGATGCGCCCTTCGGTCAGGTTGCCGCCGGTAACAAGCTGCCGGGCGTGCCCCGCACCTCGGCCTTTGCCCAGCTTGCGTGGACGGGCGGCGGCCTGAGTGCCGCCCTCGAAGCCATCGCGAATGCGAAAGTCTACGTCGAGGACAGCAACACGCAGCGTCCGGCGCCGGGCTATGCCATGGCGAACCTGCGTGTCGGTGGGGAGCAGGCGTTTGGTCCTTGGCGCGTGAAGGAATTTGCGCGACTCAACAACCTGTTCGATCGCAAATACATCGGTTCGGTGATCGTTGGTGACGGCAATGGTCGGTATTACGAACCTGCGCCAGGGCGCAACTGGTTGCTCGGCGTATCGGCTCAGTACACTTTTTGATTCGAAGCGCGAGAGGCGCGCTGGGGCAAGCGATGCTCCCCGTCTCTCTAACGGTAGTTTGTTAAATGCGAAGGTAGAGGTTGATTCCCTGGCTGGCGACCATGGCCTCGATCAGGGCCATAAGTTCAGGGGGGCGGGGGCATTGCGGAGAACGCAACCCAGCAACGTGCCGGCCAGTGCGCCGGGGCCAGCCAGGCCCTCACCGCGCGCAGCGACTGGGTCCAGCACGGCATGACGTCTGGTGGCAGCGTCTACACGACGCCCGCCTTGCGCGAATTGATGTCGGACCGGAACACGATCGGTTGCTCGGGCCGCAACACGGCGCTGTCTTGCGTACCCTGCTGCGCGTGCATCACGATGGCCTGCAATTCGCCATGCCGCGCCGACTTCGCGCACACCGGGTCCGCGTTCGCGGCATCGCCGGTCAGCGCGTACGCCTGGCAGCGGCAGCCGCCGAAGTCCTTCGCCTTGTCGTCGCACGTGCGGCACGGATCCTTCATCCAGGCATCGCCGCGGTAGCGGTTGAAGGCGGCGCTGTCGTACCAGATGTCTTTCACGCTGACATCGCGCACGTTCGGAAAATCGATGCCCGGCAACGTACGGGCCGCGTGGCAGGGCAGAGCGGTGCCGTCCGGCGCGATGCCGAGGAATACGCCGCCCCAGCCGTTCATGCACGCCTTGGGCCGCTCCTCGAAATAGTCGGGCACGACGAACAGGATGCGCATCCGGTTGCCGATCCGTGCGCGGCACGCATTCAGGACCTGTTCCGCGCGTTCGACCTGCTCCCGCGTCGGCATCAGCTGGTCGCGGTTGACGAGCGCCCAGCCGTAATACTGCGTGTTGGCCAGTTCCAGGTACTCGACGCCCATCTCGAGGGCCATGTCGATGATCTTTTCCACATGGTCGAGATTGAAGCGGTGCAGCACGACGTTCAGCACCATCGGATAGTCGTACTGCTTGATGAGCCGGGCGACACGCGCCTTCAGGTCGAACGTTTTTGTGCTCGACAGGAAATCGTTCAGTTCGCGCGTCGAGTCCTGGAACGACAGCTGGATGTGGTCCAGCCCCAGTTCCTTCATGCGCGCGAGGCGCGATTCGGTCAGGCCGATGCCGGACGTGATCAGGTTCGTATAAAACCCCAGCCGGCGGCCTTCGCCGACCAGCTCTTCGAGATCGTCCCGCAGCAGCGGCTCGCCGCCCGAGAAGCCGAGCTGCGCGGCGCCGAGCTGGCGCGCCTGGCGCATCACGTCGAACCATTGCTCGGTCGTCAGTTCGGTGCGGTCATTGGCGTAATCGACCGGGTTGTAGCAGAACGGGCAGTGCAGCGGGCAGCGATAGGTCAGCTCGGCCAGCAGCCAGAGCGGCGGCGCGATGGCCGGACGTAGGGTCGGGGCGTTCATGGCGGGCTCACACGATCCAGCCGCGCTCGCTGGCGACGCGCAGGAAGTCGTCGACGTCGTCGCGCAGGCCGCCGCAGTTGAACGCCTGTTCGAGCTCGCCGACGATGGCCGGCACGGTGTGCGCACCATCGCAGCGTTTGAGGATCTCGGCCGCGCTCTGGCTCAGCTTGACCATCCCCTCCGGATACAGGAGCACGTAATTGCCTTGGGCTTCTTCCCACTGCATGCGGAAGAGGCGCGACAGGGCGGGTTGATCGGGAACGGTGTGCATGGCTTGCCTCCTCAGGGATAGGCCTTTTCGATGGCGTCGAGCATGGCCCACAGGATGTCGAGCTTGAACTGCAGGATCTCGAGCGCGCGCTCCTGCTGGGCGCGGGTAGTGAAATGGCCGAGCGTTACTTCCAGGCCGTGTTCGACGTCGCGCTCGGCCAGCGAAATGCGGCTGCGGAAATACTGCAAGCCATCGGGATCGATCCACGCGTAATGCGTCGGCCAGTTGGCCAGGCGGTCCTTGTGGATCTTCGGCGCGAACATCTCCGTCAGCGACGAGCAGACGGCTTCCTGCCACGGCGCCTGGCGCGCAAAATTGACGTACGCATCGACGGCGAAGCGCACGCCGGGCACCACGTGCCGCTGCGACCACAGCGCCTCGCGCGTGAGCCCGACGGCCTCGCCGAGCCGCACCCACGCCTCGATGCCACCCTCGTTATCGCCCCAGCCGTCATGGTCGAGGATGCGGCGCACCCAGCGCCGCCGCGTGGCGCGGTCCTGGCAATTGGCGATGATGGCGCCATCTTTTTGCGGGATATTGACCTGGTAATAAAACCGGTTGGCGACCCAGCCGCGGATCTGGTCCGGAGCCAGCAGTCCCTCGTTCATGTTGACGTTGAACGGATGGTGGATGTGGTAGCCGGCGCCTCGCGCGCGCAATTGCGCTTCGAACTCGTCGCGGCTCCACGGCGCCATCGTTGCGGTGCTCATAACGTGATCTCCATGCCGTCGAACGCGACCTCGATGCCGTGGCGCGCGAGCAGGGCGCGTTCTTCGGCGTCCTCGTCCAGGATCGGATTCGTGTTGTTGATGTGGATGAGCACCTTGCGCCGCGCCTTGACGCCATCGAGCACGGCGATCATGCCGCCGGCGCCCGACTGCGGCAGGTGGCCCATATCGGCGGCCGTCTTGCTGGAAAATCCTTGCGCGATCATTTCGTCCGCACGCCAGAACGTGCCGTCGACAAGCACGCAGTCGGCCTTCCGCAGCGCGGCTTCGACCTGCGGATCGATCGCGCCGAGACCGGGCGCGTAGAACGCGGACGTTCCTGTTTCGGTGTCTTCGATCAGCAGGCCGATGTTGTCGCCCGGGTGCGGATCGTGCCGGTGGTCGGAATACGGTGGCGCCTTGCTGCTCAAGGCCAGCGGCATGAAGCGGATGCGGTCGATGCCCGGCACGTGGACGCCGCCTTCCATCGGCAATGCATGCCAACGCACGCCGCAATAGTGCGACAGCACGGGCACGAGCGGCAGGCTCTCGTTGAGTTCGCGCCAGACCGGCGCCGTGCAATAGAGCGGCAGTTCCTTCCCCTCGCGCAGCATCAGGAGGCCGGTGACGTGGTCGATCTGCGCATCCATCAGCATGACGGCGGCGATGCCGGAATCGCGTTTGGCGCGCGCCGGCTGCAGCGCGGGCGTGGCGCGGATCTGCGTGAGGATGTCCGGCGAGGCATTGATCAGTACCCAGTCGGTGCCGTTGGACGACACGGCGATCGACGATTGCGTGCGCGCCGTCGCCCGGACGGCGCCGTTGCGCAGCCCGGCGCAGTTGCGGCAATTGCAGTTCCACTGCGGGAAACCGCCTCCGGCTGCGGAGCCTAATACGACGATTTTCATGACGGGATCCGGTAAGCCCGCGGCGCTGCCGCGGGCGTGGGCTGCATCAGCGATTCGCGATGTACATCGTGATTTCGAAGCCGAAACGCCAGTCGATGAATTCGGGTTTGGTCCAGGCCATGGTTGTCTCCTTGATCGTTAGGTGGATGTGAATGCGCGACGCGCAGTCAAGGAGGAAATCGCAATATCCATGCCACATGGCCGGCGCTGCATCTTCGGGGCAGGCGTGTGTCAAAGATGAACAGTTGTATTGCACGACGATACATCTGTGACAGAATTGTCCAGTTTCGATGATCACCTTCATCTCAAGGAGACGATATGGACGATGCATACAAACCGGATGGCTATAACGCGGTGTCGCCGTATTTGCTGGTCAGGGACGTGCGCGCCATGCTCGATTTCCTCGTGCACGCGTTCGGCGCGACCGAGTTGCGGCGCCAGGCCGATGCCGAGGCGGCATCCGGCACGCGGAGGTGCGCATCGGCGATTCAGTGGTGATGATGGGATGCCGGCCGGGGGGCGACCTGATCGCCTCGGTGCACGTGTATGTCGCGGATGTCGACAGGGTCTACGCGCGGGCGCTGGATCTTGGCGCAACCAGCCTGTCCGAGCCGCGCGACCAGCCTTACGGGGACCGGACGGCGGGGGTGCAGGATGTGCAGGGGAATTACTGGTGGATCGGGACGCGGTTGTGACGTTTATACCTGCGCCGTCCAGTCGCCCGACTTGCCCCCGTGCTTTTCCAGCACCCGCACATTGGTCATCACCATCCCGCGATCGGCCGCCTTGCACATGTCGTAGATGGTCAGCAGGCCGACCTGCACCGAAGTGAGCGCCTCCATCTCGACCCCGGTCTTGCCATAGGTTTCGACTTGCGCCCGGCAATGCACGCTGTTGTTCGCCGCATCGATCTCGAAATCGACGGCGACCCGCGTGATGGCCAGCGGATGGCACAGGGGAATGAGGTCGCTCGTCCGCTTGGCCGCCATGATAGCCGCGATGCGGGCCACGCCCAGCACGTCGCCCTTCTTGGCCGAGCCCGACGTCACCAGCTCCAGCGTGGCCGGCTGCATGCGGATGGTGCCGGCGGCGACGGCGATGCGGTGGGTCGCGTCCTTCGCGCCGACGTCGACCATGTGGGCCTGGCCGGTGGCGTCGAAGTGGGTCAGGGGGGAAGTTGTCATGTTGTCGAGGAACGAAGTAACAAAATATGGCCCAGCAGTAGCAACGGCCGGGAAGCGGGTATCATAGCACCGTGAAACCTAACCCGATTTCAGCCATGTTGCAGCTTTCACCAACGTGGCCGTGGCGCCGTGTCGCGGCCGCCGTCGGCCTCGTCGTGGCCACCGCCGGCGCGCTTGCCGCCCCTACCGTCCCCGTCCTGCGCGGCAGCGCCGATACGACCGGGTTGCCGACGCTCGGCGACACCGCGCGTGCCGACTTGTCGCCCGTGCTGGAGCGCAAGCTGGGCGAGGAGATCATGAACGATATCCGGCGCGATCCCGATTACCTGGACGACGACGCGATCATCGAGTTCCTGAACAATTTCGGCGAAAACCTCGTGACGTTCGCGCCCGGCGCGCGCGGCGAGACGAATGCCGATTTCTTCTTCTTTGCCGTGCGCGATCCGATGATCAATGCGTTCGCGCTGCCCGGCGGTTTCATCGGCGTGCACTCGCAGTTGTTGATCTCGGCGCAGAACGAGTCGGAACTGGCGTCCGTGCTGTCGCACGAGATCGGCCACGTGCAGCAGCGCCACATCGCGCGCATGATCGGCCAGCAGAAGCAGGATGCGCTGTTGCCGCTGGCCGCGCTGCTGCTGGCGGCGCTCGTCGGCAAGGCCGGCGGCGGGGCCGACGCGGCGATGGGCGTCATGCTGGGCGGGCAGGGCCTGGCCATCCAGCGCCAGCTGAATTTCAGCCGCGACGCCGAGCGCGAGGCCGACCGCGTCGGCTTCCAGACGATGCGCGCGGCCGGCTACGACACGTCGGGCATGGTGGCGTTCTTCAAGCGCCTGCAGAGCACGACGCGCGTCTATGGCGAGGCGCCGGCCTGGCTCAGCAGCCACCCGCTGACGGGCGAGCGCATCGCCGACATCCAGGCGCGCATCCGCGAGAATCCGAAGGTGATGCACATCCGGCCGGACAGCATCGAATTCCACCTCGTCCGCGCCCGCGCGCGCGTGCTGCAGGACGAAAGCCAGAAGGGGCGCGACGAAGCGAAATCCGTGTTCGACAGCCAGCTGGCCCAGCCGAACACGCAGCAGCAGACGGCCGCGATGTATGGCCTGTCGTTCCTCGCGCTGAGGCAGGGCGACCTGAAAGGGGCGCAGGGCTGGCTCGACAAGGCGAGGGCGTCGACGAAGCCGCGTCCCGGCGTGTTTTCGAGCGAGCGCAGCGGCACGGACGGCAGCGCCATGTTCGCCGCCCTCGGCACCGAGATCAAGCTGGCGCCGGGGCAGCCGCCCGAAGTCGTCCGCCAGGCCGTGCAGGACGCCGAAGCCGCGTACCAGAAATTCCCGCTGTCGCGCATGCTGGCGCGCCAGTATGCCGACGCGATGATCGCGGACGGCAAGCTGGACAAGGCGGCCCAGTTCCTGCGCGACCAGGTGCAGCAATACCGCGAAGAACCCAAGCTCTACGACCAGCTCGCCAAGGCGTACGCGGCCCAGGGCAAGATCGCGTTGCAGCACATGGCGCTGGCCGAATCGTATGTGCTGTCCGGCGCGTTGCCGGCGGCCGTCGACCAGCTCGATCTCGCGCGCAAGGCGAAGGACGTGTCGTTCTACGACCAGGCCGTGATCGATGCGCGCGAACGCGAGTTGAACGAGCGCCAGAAGGACGAGAAGAAAGAGAAGAAGGACAAGGATCGGTAACGGCGGCTACACGGACTGCGCTTGATACGTCGCCCCTGCGCAGGCGGGGGTCCAAGTTTTGTGTCGGCTGCTACGCTTGCAAAATTGGGTTCCCGCCTTCGCGGGAACGACGTATCCCTTCGCGGGCACGATGTATCCCTTCGCGGGAACGACGTATCCCTTCGCGGGAACGACGTATCCGTCGCGGGAACGACGTATCCCTTCGCGGGCACGACGTATCCCTTCGCGGGAACGACGTATCTCTTCGCGGGAACGACGTATCTCTTCGCGGGAACGACGTATCCCTTCGCGGGCACGACGTATCCCTTCGCGGGAACGACGTATCCCTTCGCGGGAACGACGTATCAGGTGTGCGGCTACAGCAGATCCGGCCGCCGCACGAACCCGAAGCGGTCCGGCGCCTCGTCCGCCGTCAACCGTCCGACGGCGATGTCCCTGTCCTGCCAGCGCAGCGCCAGGTCTCCCGCGCCGCCTTCCAGCCACGCCATCACGTCGTCATCCGCCGCCGGGCGGCCATCCAGTTCGAACGCCTGCAGCAGCTGCGCCGCGTCGCGGTCGTCCACCTGCGCCACCGTCTGCCCGGCGCGCAGCACGATGCCGCCGGCGTCCGTCATGAACGCTTCGTCCGGCGCGCCCAGCGGCTGTCCCGTGTGCAGCACGAGACCCTGCGCCGGATCCGTGCGCGCGATGAACGGTGTCGTCTCAAGGTTGATGTACACGCGCTGCGGACCGTTCTGGAAATACCAGCAGCCGCGCTCATCCGATAAGTAATTGCGGGCGATGAAGCCGACCAGCGCGGCATTCGTCAGTTTGTCGCCGGGCGCGCCCGCGCGCTGCGCCGCCTCATCCCGCATGCGCCAGGCGCCGCGCGCGTCCAGTGCCAGCCAGCCGTAGCAGTACGGCACGTTCGGCCATTTGGCCATTGCCTGTTTTACGATGTCGTCCATGGATTCAAGCTTCGCACAGCCGCGCGGGCGCCGGCGCGCGCATGGCCGTGTCGTCGAAGAAGGTCAAAATGCGTTGCGGCAGCCAATCAAGATAACCCGGAAAGGGACCCGTGGAAAAGCCGACGTGGCCGCCGGTTTCCGGATATTCGAGCGTCACCGCGGGCGCGGCCGTCCGCGGCAGGTGGCGGCCGGGCAGGAACGGGTCGTTCCGCGCGTTCAGCACGAGCGTCGGCACGACGATCTCGTGCACGACGTGGCGGGCGCTGGCGCGGCGCCAGTAATCGTCCGTGTCGCGGTAGCCGTGCAGCGGGGCGGTGACGACGTTGTCGAAACTGTATAAATCGTTTGCGGCGAGCAGCCGGTCGCGGTCGAACAGGCCGGGAAAGCGGTCCAGCTTGGCCAGTGCCTTCGGCTTCAGCGTCTGCAGGAACATGCGCGTGTACAGGCGGTTGAAGCCGGCCGACAGCGCGGCGCCGCCCGCCGCCAGGTCGAGCGGCGCGGAGACGGCGACTGCGGCGTCGACGATGCCCGCGCCGTGGCGCTGTTCACCGAGCCAGCGCAGCAGGGCGTTCCCGCCCAGCGACACGCCGGCCACGTAGAACGGGCCGGGATAGCGGAGACGCAGGCGGCGGATGATCCAGTCGAGTTCTTCGGCGTCGCCGGAGTGATAGAAGCGGGGCGCGAGGTTCGGCTCGCCCGAGCAGCCGCGGAAGTGCGGGATCGCGCCATGCCAGCCGCGCGCCTTGACGGCCGCCATCAGCGAGCGGGCGTAATGGCTGTCCGACGAGCCTTCCAGGCCGTGGAACAGCAGCACGAAGGGGGAACCTGGAGACGCACCGTCGACGAGATCGACGTCGATGAAATCCTGGCCGCAGGGCGTGTCCCACCGTTCGCGCCGGTAGGCGACGGCCGGCTTGCGGATGCAGACGGCGGGATAAATCGTCTGCAGGTGTCCACCCGGCAGCCACCACGGGGCCCGGTAGCCTGCTGAGCCCGCTTGGTTCACGGCAAGCTCCCAGCCAGGAAATGAATCAGTGATGCGCCAGCACGGTGCCCGGCTTCAGGCGGTACTGGGTGCCGCAGTATGGACACTTGGCGTTGCCGTCATGGTCGAAGTCGAGGAAGACGCGCGGGTGGGATGACCACAGCGGCATGGCAGGGTTCGGGCAATAGGCCGGCAGGTCCTTGGCTTCCAGTTCCACGACCGGGATGGTCTTGTCGTTCATTTATTTCTCCGTCAGCAAGATAAGCAAGGGAAGCCGAAACATTGAAAACACAGCATTCCCAAAACCACGATTCTAACGGATTCGACCTGATTGCCGGAATGGTCCGGTAGAATAGCGGCCTTAATACTGTCGAGTAGAATTTTCGATACGGAAATCTACGCGTATTCTCACAACATCGTTTCATGTCCGAACGCCGCCCGTCCGCCATGCTTGTCGACCGCTTTTGTTGCAGGAACGCGACATGAACGGAGCACGCCTGGAGAGCGGTAACGACATCGACAGCCACGATCCCGTCGCGTGGCGCGAAGGTTTCCAGGTTGGCCTGCCCACGCTGTTCGGCCT
Source organism: Massilia sp. (assembly GCA_045810485.1). Taxonomy (GTDB): domain Bacteria; phylum Pseudomonadota; class Gammaproteobacteria; order Burkholderiales; family Burkholderiaceae_D; genus Telluria. The sequence goes on from JBJMVU010000195.1 coordinate 21,524, forward strand.
CGGCGCGTGGGGCATCGTGGTCGGGGTCGCGATGGTCAAGAGCGGGCTCACCGTGCTCCAGGCCGGCGCCATGACCCTGATCGTGTATTCCGGCTCGGCCCAGCTGGCGTCGTTGCCGCTGATCGCCACCGGCGCGCCCATCGGCGTCATCTTCGCCACCGCGTTCGTCGTCAACCTGCGCTTCGTCATCTTTTCCGCACTGCTCGCCCCCCATTTCTCGACGCTGCCGCTGCTCCAGCGTTTTTATCTCGGCCATATCTCCGGCGACCTGACCACCGCGCTCTTCTTGCAACGCTATCCTCGCGCGGCGCCCGAACGGGGCAAGCTGTCGTTCCTGAAGGGCTTGCTGTATCCGAGCTGGGTCGCGTGGCAGGTCGGCACCTTCATTGGCATCTTCCTGGGCAGCGCCGTCCCGACGGAATGGCAGTTGGGCTTTGCCGGCACGCTCGCCATCCTGTGCATCCTGGTTCCTCTGGTGATCAATAGCGCGGCCCTGTGCGGTGTGCTGGTGGCGGGCGCCGTGTCGTTGCTGGCGCACGGCCTGCCGTACAAGCTGGGCTTGCTGATCGCGGTTCTCGTCGGCATGGTCACCGCCATCGCCATCGAGGAAACGCAGGGACGCCGCAAGGTACGCCATGGCTGACTGGGAAATCTGGACCGTCATCGTGGTGCTGGGCGTGGCCACCGCGTGCTGCCGCAGCGCCTTGTGGATGGTGGGGCACCGCGTGACGATTCCCCGGCGCGTGCAGGAAATGCTGCGCTATGCGCCCGCCTGCGCGCTGGCCGCGATCGTCGCGCCGGATTTCCTGCTGGGGCCGCAGGGCGAGATCGAGCTGGCTGTCACGAACCCGAAACTGCTGGCTGGTATCGTCGCGCTTACCTACTACCTGTGGCGGCGGAACATGTTGCAGACCATCGTGATCGGCATGGTGGTATTTACTGTCCTGCGTGTTTCTGATGTTTTCCACAACGGCCTCTAAGGTAAAATAGCGTTTTTTAAACATTCCAAGATTGTTGACAATGGCCGTTCTCAATTTCACCCGCTTGCAAGACCTGATCGACCAAGACGCGCTGAAAGGCAAGCGCGTCTTCATCCGCGCCGACCTGAACGTTCCGCAGGACGACGCCGGCAACATTACGGAAGACACGCGCGTGCGCGCTTCGGTTCCCGCGATCCGCGCTGCGCTTGATGCGGGTGCGGCCGTGATGGTCACGTCGCACCTGGGCCGCCCGACCGAGGGCGAGTTCAAGCCGGAAGACAGCCTGGCGCCGGTCGCCCAGCGCCTGTCCGAGCTGCTGGGCCAGCCGGTCGAACTGAAACAGAACTGGGTCGATGGCGTCGACGTCGCGCCGGGCCAGGTCGTGCTGCTGGAAAACTGCCGCGTCAACAAGGGTGAGAAGAAGAATTCGGACGAGCTGGCGCAGAAGATGGCCAAGCTGTGCGACATCTACGTCAACGACGCGTTCGGCACCGCGCACCGCGCCGAAGCCACCACGCACGGCATCGCGAAGTTCGCGCCCGTGGTCGCCGCCGGTCCGCTGCTGGCGGCCGAGCTGGATGCGCTGGGCAAGGCGCTGGGCGCGCCGCAGCGTCCGCTGCTGGCGATCGTCGCCGGTTCCAAGGTGTCGAGCAAGCTGTCGATCCTGCAGAGCCTGGCCGACAAGGTCGACAACCTGATCGTCGGCGGCGGCATCGCCAACACGTTCATGAAGGCCGTGGGCCTGAATATCGGCAAGTCGCTCGTGGAACTGGATCTCGTCGGCGAAGCGAAGACGATCATCGAAAAAATGGCCGCCCGTGGCGCGACCGTGCCAATCCCGGTGGACGTCGTGTGCGCGAAAGAATTCGCGCCGACCGCCGCCGCGACCATCAAGGACGTCAAGGACGTGGCCGACGACGACATGATCCTGGACATCGGCCCGAAGACCGCGGCCCAGCTCGCCGAACAGATCGGCACGGCCGGCACCATCGTGTGGAACGGTCCGGTCGGCGTGTTCGAGTTCGACCAGTTCGCCGAAGGCACCAAAACCCTGGCCCAGGCCATCGCCGCGTCGAAAGGCTTCTCGATCGCGGGCGGCGGCGATACCCTGGCTGCCATCGCAAAATACAATATTGCCGACCAAATCGGCTATATCTCGACCGGCGGCGGCGCCTTCCTCGAGTTCCTCGAAGGTAAGACGCTTCCGGCGGTGGAGATCCTGCTGCAGCGTAGCGCTGCGAAATAACACCTCACGGTCACCGGCGCAGCCCCAGGCTGCGCTTTTCACTTCAAGGATAGATCAATGTCTCGTGGTACCAAGATCGTCGCAACCATCGGCCCCGCTTCCTCCGACTTCGATACGCTCGTCCGCATGATTCGAGCGGGCGTGGATATCGTGCGCCTGAACTTCTCGCACGGCCGCGCCCAGGACCACATCGACCGTGCCAACCTGGTGCGTCGCGCCGCGGCCGAGTGCGGCCGCGAAGTGGCGATCATGGCCGACATGCAGGGTCCGAAGATCCGCGTCGGCAAGTTCGAAGAAGGCAAGATCCTGCTGAATAACGGTGACCGCTTCATCCTGGACGCCCGCTGGGGCGAGAACGGCGAGCTGGGCAACCAGGAGCGCGTCGGCCTCGACTACAAGGCATTGCCGAACGACGTCCGTCCGGGCGACACGCTGCTGCTGAACGACGGCCTGATCGTGCTGATCGTCGAGCGCGTGGCGGGCAGCGAGATCCACACCATCGTCAAGGTGGGCGGCGACCTGTCCAACAACAAGGGCATCAACCGCATGGGCGGCGGCCTGACGGCGCCGGCGCTGACCGCGAAGGACATGGAAGACATCAAGACCGCGATGACTTTCCAGGCCGACTTCCTGGCGATCTCGTTCCCGAAAACCGCGACCGACATGGAAATGGCGCGCCAGCTGGCGAACATCGCCGGCGAGCCGTTCGGCCACAAGCCGATGATGATCGCGAAGATCGAGCGCGCGGAAGCGATTCCCGTGCTGCAGGAAATCCTGGACGCCTCCGACGGCATCATGGTCGCCCGCGGCGACCTCGCCGTCGAAGTGGGCAACGCGGCCGTGCCGGCGCTGCAGAAGCGCATGATCCGCATGGCGCGCGATTCCAACAAGCTGGCGATCACCGCCACGCAGATGATGGAATCGATGATCGTCAACGCCGTGCCGACCCGCGCCGAAGTGTCGGACGTGGCCAACGCCGTGCTGGACGGCACCGACGCCGTGATGACGTCGGCCGAGACCGCCGCCGGCAAGTGGCCGGTCGAGACGGTCGAGATGATGTCCGCGATCTGCGTCGAAGCGGAACGTTCCGAATACAACAAGCTGGAAGCCGACTTCCTGAACGTGCAGTTCACCCGCATCGACCAGTCGATCGCGTACGGCGCCCTGTTCACCGCGCACCACCTGCGCGTGAAGGCGATCGTGGCGCTGACCGAGTCCGGTTCGACCGCGCTGTGGATGAGCCGCCACCGCGTCGATACCCCGATTTTCGCCCTGACGCCAAGCGTCACCACCCAGCGCAAGGTTGCGTTGTATCGTAACGTGCATGCGTACCACCTGACGCAGCGCGGCGACAGCGCCGCTGTCCTGAAACAGGCGGAAGACCTGCTGGTGGCCAACGGCATCGTCAAGAAGGGCGACATGATCGTCGTCACGTGGGGCGAGCCGATGGGCCAGGTCGGCGGTACGAACGCGCTCAAGATCGTTCGCGTCGGTGAATTCAATTAAGAGGGAGCTCAACACCTGTGTGTGCGGCCGCAACCGCGGCCGCGCCAGACTGTCGAACGGATGATGTGCATGGCTGACGCGCCTTCGCGCGAGGCCAGACGCACGCACGCGCAGAAGGTGTGAGACCCGGAAAGGTTTCTTTATTCCAATGGAGCTAAACCATGGCACTCGTATCAATGCGTCAACTGCTGGACCACGCCGCCGAACACGGCTACGGCCTCCCGGCGTTTAACGTCAACAACCTGGAACAGGTCCAGGCCATCATGGCCGCGGCCGACCAGACCGGCAGCCCGGTGATCATGCAGGCCTCGGCCGGCGCCCGCAAATATGCCGGCGAAGCCTTCCTGCGCCACCTGATCGACGCCGCCGTCGAAGCCTACCCGCACATCCCGGTCGTGATGCACCAGGACCACGGCCAGTCGCCGGCCGTCTGCATGGCCGCGATCCGCTCGGGCTTCACGTCCGTCATGATGGACGGCTCGCTGGAAGCGGACGGCAAGTCGGTCGCCTCGTATGACTACAACGTCGAAGTGTCGAAGGAAGTCGTCAAGTTCGCGCACTCGATCGGCGTGACCGTCGAAGCGGAACTGGGCGTGCTCGGTTCGCTGGAAACGATGAAGGGCGACAAGGAAGACGGCCACGGCGCGGACCGCACCATGACCCGCGAAGAGCTGCTGACCGACGTGGCCCAGGCCGCCGACTTCGTCGCGCGCACCCAGTGCGACGCGCTGGCCATCGCCATCGGCACCTCGCACGGCGCCTATAAGTTTACGCGCAAGCCGACCGGCGACATCCTCGCCATCGACCGCATCAAGGAAATCCACGCGCGCATCCCGAACACGCACCTCGTGATGCACGGTTCGTCGTCGGTCCCGCAAGACCTGCTGGCGATCATCCGCGAATTCGGCGGCGACATGAAGGAAACGTATGGCGTGCCGGTCGAGGAAATCCAGGAAGGCATCAAGCACGGCGTCCGCAAGATCAATATCGACACCGACATCCGCCTGGCGATGACGGCCGCGATCCGCAAATACCTGTTCGAGAACCCGTCCAAGTTCGACCCGCGCGACTACCTGAAGCCGGCCCGCGAAGCCGCGACGCAGATCTGCAAGGCACGCTATATCTCCTTCGGCTGCGAAGGCATGGCGGCCAAGATCAAGCCGATTCCGCTGGAGAAAATGGCGGAGCGTTATAAGGCGGGTGAGCTGGCGCAGATCGTTCAGTAACCCCAAAACCGTCGTTCCCGCGCACGCGGGAACCCATGCTGAATGACCGGATTCGGTCAGCCGGAAGCATCGCGAGGTTTCTGAAAACCGAACTTCGGAACCTCAGCATGGGCCCCCGCTTTCGCGGGGGCGACGATTTTCACGCAATATTCGCGTAAAATATCGCTTTGGCACCGGCTCTCCCGAGCCGCCGCCCATCCGACCGGCCTCTTCGCCGGTTTCGCTTTATCAAGATATCCCCTCTATGAAAAGCCTCTACCAATCCACTATTTCCTCCCTGCCATTGCTGGGCCATGGCAAGGTCCGTGACAACTACGCAGTCGGCGACGACAAGATACTGATCGTCACGACCGACCGCCTGTCGGCCTTCGACGTCGTCATGAACGAACCGATTCCCGGCAAGGGCATGGTGCTGAACCAGATGAGCGATTTCTGGTTCGAAAAACTCGGCCACATCGTGCCGAACCACCTGACCGGCGTGGCGCCGGAGTCGGTGGTCGCACCCGAGGAAGTGGAGCAGGTAAAAGGCCGCGCCGTCGTCGCCAAGCGCCTGAAGCCGATCCTCGTGGAAGCCGTCGTGCGCGGCTACATCATCGGTTCAGGCTGGAAGGATTACCAGGCCACCGGTTCCGTTTGCGGCATCCAGCTCCCGGCCGGCCTGCGCCAGGCCGACAAGCTGCCCGAGCCGCTGTTCACCCCGGCCGCGAAAGCCGACCTGGGCGAGCACGACGAGAACATCAGCTTCGCCGACATGGAACAGCGCATCGGTTCGGAACTGGCGAATACAATCCGCGACATCAGCATCCAGCTGTACAAGACCGCCGCCGACTACGCGGCCACGCGCGGCATCATCATCGCCGACACCAAGTTCGAATTCGGCCAGATCGACGGAGATCGTCTGATCCTGGTCGACGAAATCCTCACGCCCGACAGCAGCCGATTCTGGCCGGCGGAGAAATACGAGCCGGGACGTGATCAGGA
>JBJMVU010000196.1:0-35358 GCA_045810485.1 Massilia sp.
CTGCGCAACGGCGCCGGCCCCACGGTCCTCGTGCGCACGGAGCTGGACGGCCTGCCGATGGAAGAAAAGACGGGCCTGCCGTACGCGAGCCGCGCCCGCACGCAGGACGGTGCCACGTTCACCACGCACAGCTGCGGCCACGACGTCCACATGGCCGCATGGCTCGGCGCCGCGCGTACGCTGGTCGAGCTGAAGGCGCAGTGGAAAGGCACGCTGATGTTCATCGCGCAGCCGGCCGAGGAAACCGTGTCGGGCGCACGCGCGATGCTGGACGACGGCCTGTTCAAGCGCTTCCCGAAACCGGACTACGCGTTCGCCCTGCATTCCTGGCCGCTCGCGTACGGCACGGTGGGCTTCGAGGCCGGACCGGTGTCGTCGAACTCGGACGCGCTGGAGATCCGGTTCAACGGGCGCGGCGGCCACGGCTCGGCGCCGGACAAGGCGATCGACCCGATCGCCATCGCCGCGCGCTTCATCGTCGACGTGCAGACGGTCGTCAGCCGCGAGAAGGATCCGAAGGAATTCGGCGTCGTGACGATCGGGGCGATCCAGGGCGGCACCGTGGGGAACATCATCCCCGACGCGGTGCAGGTGCGCGGCACGATCCGCTCGTACAGCCCGGATGTGCGGGCGAAGCTGCTGGACGGCGTGCGCCGCGTGGCCAACGCCTCGGCCGCGATGGCCGACGCGCCCGCGCCCGACGTGCGCCTGATCCCGGGCGGCGCCGCCATCGTCAACGACGCCGCCCTCGTGCGCCGTACGGAAGCGATCTTCCGCGACGCGTTCGGCGCCAGGAACGCCCAGCGCATGCCCGCGATGACGGCCAGCGAGGATTTTTCGGCGTACGCGAACGAGGGCGTCCCGTCGATGTTCTTCTTCACGGGCGTGTACGCGCCGGACGCGGTGGCCGAGGCGGCGCGCCCGGGCGGGAAACCGATCGCGTTCAATCACTCGCCGTTCTACGCGCCCGTGCCGGAACCGTCGATCAAGACGGCCGCGCAGGCCATGAGCCTGGCCGTGCTGGGCGTGCTCGCGCAGCCTTAACGTTTGAGGAGTGCCGCGCGCGCCTGTTCCCACGGCGTGCCGGCCAGCGCCTTGGCGCATTCGGCGCACGGCTCGAACGGATTGCAGGCGTGATCGAGCTCGATGTAGTTGGCGCCGACCACGAGCTTCGCGGCGGCCGAGTCGGCGCGGCCGGTGGACGCGCCCTCCTTCAGCCATTTCTGGAAGGGTTCGAGCGCGACGCCCGTGGGCACGTACCAGCGCTTGCGGCCGGGATTCCAGCGGGCGCCGAGGGCGCGCGCCTCGTCTTTTTCTGCGTAGGGAACGTTCAGGAATGTCATCCCGCGGATGCTAACCGATCCGGCGCGCCCGCGCAAACGTTGTCAGCGTTGCATGCCCCAGCGCCGGATCGTCAGCCGTTCCACCGACTGGAACACGAGGTGCTCGAACAGCAGGCCGATCGCGATGACGGCGGCCAGCCCGGCGAACACGCGGTCGGTGAACAGCTCGTTGCGGCTCTGGTAGATGTACCAGCCGAGGCCTCCCTTGCCGGACGTCGTGCCGAACACCAGTTCCGCCGCGATCAGCGTGCGCCACGCGAACGCCCAGCCGATCTTGAGACCGGACAGGATCGCCGGCAGCGCGGCCGGCACGAGGATCTGGGTAACGATGGCGAAGGAACCGAGCCCGTAGTTGCGCCCTGCCATGCGCAGCGTCTCCGGCACGGCGCGAAAGCCGGCATAGGTCGCCAGCGCGAGGGGCCACAGCACCGAATGCATCAGCACGAAGACCAGGCTGCCCTGCCCCAGCCCGAACCAGAGCAGCGCGAGCGGCAGCAGCGCGATGGCGGGCAACGGGTTCAGCATCGCGGTCAGCGTCTCCAGCACGTCGCGGCCGACGCGCGTGGACATGGCCAGCGTCGTGAGGGCGAACGCACCGGCGACGCCGGCCGCATACCCCTGCAACAGCGTCCACAGTGACACGCCCACATAGCGCAACAGTTCGCCCGACACGACGCCGTCGGCCAGCGCACGCGCCGTCTGCACGAAGCCCGGCAGCAGCAGGTCGTTACCGGTCCAGCGCGCGGCCAGTTCCCACGCGACGGCCAGCACGGCCAGCAGCACGACCTTGCGCGGCCAGCCGGACTGCCACAGGCGCGCCGCCAGCGGATACGGGCGCGGCGCCGCGTCCACCGGCGCCGGCGTGAGCGGCAGCACGTATTCCGGGCGGACGGGCGGCTCGTTGCGCGTGTTCAGGACGGCGCTCATGACTGCACCGCCAGCGCGGGTTCATCGATCGCCGCGTCGCCGCCGAACAGCAGATCGTGGATCCGGCCCGCGGTCGTCTGGAATTCGGCCCCGCCCGCGCTGTGCAGCCCGAACTGATGGCTGTTGATCTCGGCGCGCACGCGGCCCGGATGCGGCGACAGCAGCAGGATGCGGTTGCCGACGACGAGCGCTTCCTCGATCGAGTGCGTCACGAACAGCATCGTGAAGCGCACTTCGTCCCACAGCGCCTGCAGTTCCTCGTGCATGCGCCGGCGCGTGAGGGCGTCGAGCGCGGCGAACGGCTCGTCCATCAACAGGATCTCCGGCTGCATCGCCAGCGCCCGCGCGATGGCGACGCGCGCCTTCATCCCGCCCGACAGCGTATGCGGATAGGCGTCGAGGAAGCGCGACAGCCCGACCTTGTCGATCCAGTACAGCGCCCGCGCCTCCGCCTCGCGCTTCGGGGTCTTCCCGGCCAGCAGCGGGAACATGACGTTCTGGCGCACCGTCTTCCACGGCGCCAGCTGGTCGAATTCCTGGAACACCACGATGCGGTCGCGGCCCGGGCCCGTGATGGCGCGGCCGTCCAGCTGCAGGCTGCCGGCGCGCGGCGCGATGAAGCCGCCGACCGCCTTCAGCAGCGTCGACTTGCCGCAGCCGGAAGGCCCGAGCAGCACGAAACGGTCGCCGCGCCACACGTCGAAGCTGACGTCGTGCGTGGCCCGTACGACGCCCTGCGCCGCCGGGTACTCGATGGTGACGCCCTGCGCCCGCAGCAGCGGCGCATTGGGCACGACCTGGAACGGGAGGACGTTCATGGCTGGCCTCAGCTGCCCGACGCGAGCGCCGGATGGTCGAAGAAATAGTCGCGCCACGTCGCCGGCTGCTTCTTGATGGCGCCCGCCTGGAACAGGAACTGCGCGAGCCCGTATGTGTTCGTCGGCGCCACCTTGTACTGGAACTGCGGGTTTTTCAGGATCTTGACCAGGAACGCGCGGTCGATCTTCGCCTTCGTCACGCGCAGGTAGGCGTCCGCCGCCAGTTCCGGATTCTTCGTCGCGATGTCGGCCGCCTCGGCCAGCGCGTCGATGAAGGCGCGTGTCGTCTTCGGATTCTCCTTCACGTATTTCTCGGTCGCGTACAGCACGGTGCCGGAGCTTGGACCGCCCAGCACGTCGTACGAATTCAGCACGATGTGCGCCTTCGGATTGCCGGCCAGTTCCTGTTCCTGGAACGGCGGCGTGGCGAAGTGGCTGTTGATTTCCGTGCGGCCCGCGATGACGGCGGCCGCGGCGTCCGGATGCGGGAGCGTCTGCGTGTAGCGGTCCAGACGTGCATAGTCGCCCGTGCCCCAGCGCTTCGCCGCGGCCATCTGCAGGAAGCGGGCCTGCACCGAGACGGTGATGGCCGGTAGCGCGATGCGGTCCTTCTCCGAAAAATCGGCGATGGTCTTCACGTCCGGGTTCGTCGATACGAGATAGTACGGGTAGTTGCCGAGCGAAGCGACGCCCTTCACGTTCTGGCGGCCCGCGGTGCGGTCCCAGATCGTCAGCAGCGGGCCGACGCCGGCGCCGGCCACGTCGATGGAGCCGGACAGCAGCGCATCGTTGACGGCATTGCCGCCCGAAAGCTGGACCCATTCGACGGCGATGGGCACGCCCAGCCTCTGGCCATGTTTTTCGATGAGCTTCTGGTCCTGCGCGACGTTCAGCAGCAGGTAAGTGATGCCGAACTGCTGGGCGACGCGCAGCTTGCCTTCCGCCTGTGCGGGCGCGGCGGCGACCAGGGAGGCGAGGCCGAGGGCGGCGACGAATTTGTGGAGCTGATTTTGCATGTGATGGAGACTCTTTTCAGTAAGGGGCGTCGCCCTCGATGGTGGTGCGGTACAGCTTGCGGCGCTGGTCGTCCGGACAGCCGGCCGCCAGGTGCATGACCGAGCGGTTGTCCCAGAACACCATGTCGTGCGGCTGCCAGCGGTGGCGGTAGACGTGTTCGGCACGCGTGCCGTGGTCGAACAGTTCGGACAACAGCGCGCGGCTCTCGTCCTCCGGCACGCCGACGATCTTCGTCGTGAAATGCTCGCTGACGAACAGCGCCAGGCGGCCCGTCTCGGGATGCGTGCGCACGACCGGCTGCACGACGGGCTTCACTTCATCGATCTGGGCCTGCGTGAGGTTCGGGCGCCATGGGTTCTTTTTCTGCAGGTCGGCGTAGCGCGCGAGATAGCTGTGCTCCGCCTTTGCATGGCGCGCGGCGCGCTGCAGATAGCCCGGCAGGCGTTCCCACGCCGTGTGCTGGTTGGCGAACAGCGTGTCGCCGCCGGTGGCTGGCAGTTCCCGCGCATGCAGCATCGAGCCGAGGCTCGGCTTGTCCTTGTACGACAGGTCGGAATGCCAGAAGTGGCCGGCGTCGCCCAGGCCGATGGGCTGGCCGTTCTCGCGGATGTTCGACACGACGAGCACCTCGGGCTGCGACGGCAGCTGGAACTGGCGCAGCACGTGGATCTGCAGCGGGCCCCAGCGGCGGCTGAACGCGACCTGCTGCGCCGGCGTGATGTGCTGGTCGCGGAACACGAGGACGTGGTGCGCCAGGTGGGCGCGGTGCAGGCGCGCGAAGTCGTCGGCGTCGAGCGGGAGGGAGAGGTCGAGGCCCACGACCTCGGCGCCGAGCGGCGCGTCGAACGGAACGACGTCGAAGCGCTGGCGGGTTTGCAATACGGCGGACATGGCATGGACAGGGTTGGTTGTCGATGGCCCGAGCTTAGGGTTCCATGTAGCCTGTGACAACGAAGCTTTTCGCACTTGCTCATGCGGTTTTCCATTAACATGGACTTTCCCCATTACCGGAACACGACATGCCCGCCATCCGCACCCTGCACCCCGACGACTGGCCCATCTATCGCGACCTGCGCCTGCGCGCGCTGGCCGACGCGCCCCAGGCATTCGGCAGCACGTTTGCTGAAGAATCCCAACGGACGGACGACATCTGGGCCGCGCGCCTGGCCGCGCCCGCGCTGGGCGCTTACCAGCAGGGCTGGCCGTTCGCGGCGGAGGTGGACGGCGCGCCCGTCGGACTCGCATGGGTCAAGATGGAGGGCTTGCATGCGAGCGTGTACCAGGTGTGGGTGGCGCCGGAGGCGCGCGGCCGCGGCGTGGGCGCCACGCTGCTGGACGCCGCCATCGGGTGGGCCCGCGCGCGCAAGGCGGCGGAGGTCCGTCTCGACGTGACGGCCGGCGACGGCGCGGCCGCGCGGCTTTACCGGCGCATGGGCTTCGTCGACGCGGGCGCGCCCGTGCCGATGCCCGGCAGGACCACGTTCGAGCAGGCGATGACCCTCACGCTGGGCGCGTGAGCATCAGGGCGCGGGCTGGCGCAGGGCTGGCTCCGCGCTGGCCGTTTCGTCCTTCAGTTCGCGGCTGAGGAAGTAGTTCAGCGCCGTCCGGATCACGGCGATGGCGGCCAGCTTGCCGATGCGGTCCCACGTCGGCGCAATGGACGTCGAGAGGATGTCGGCGGCCAGCTGCAGTTCCAGCGCCAGCGTGAGATAGCGCGCGAACGCCAGCCGGATCGGCACGAAGCTCCCGCCCCGGGACAGCGCGTAGCGTACGAGTCCGACGATCACGATGACGACGCCGGCCGCGATCACGAGCGCACCCAGCGCCTCCACGAGCAGCCGCAGCCACTCCACCCAGGCGCGCACCTGGAGTTCCGTCTGTTCGAACATCCTGTTCCGATCGTTATTGACTATACAGATAGGCCGCCATGTCGCGCGCCTCGGCCTCGGTGACGCCCAGCTCGGGCATCGCGGTATTCGGGACCACCTGGCGCGGATGCTGGATCCACCTGATCAGGTTGTCCGCATTGTGCGGCATGACGCCCGCAATATAACCGCGCGAACGGATCTCGTCGAGGGGTGGGCCGACCTGGCTGTCCGCATGGGCGATGCCCTTGATGCGGTGGCAGCTCGCGCAGCCGAAGCGCGCCAGCAGCTCGCGGCCGTGGCGCGGATCGCCGCCCGTGATTGGATCCGTCCTGGGCGGCGTCTTCGAGCACGCTGCCAGCAACGCCGCGCACAGCACGATCGGGAGCGATCGCGGCATCATGGCTGGACCTCCAGTGCGCGCGGCGCCGGCCCGGCGCGCAGCCAGCGCGCGCACAGCACGAGGCCCGCCGCCAGGTAGGCCAGCCCGCCGGGAATCCACATGATGAGGCCACCCAGCTGCTGGTCTTCCAGCGGGCTCAGACCGAACAGCTGCGCACGGTTGCCGTACAACGGATACCAGACCGTGTCCGACAGCGTGAACAGGGCGCCGAGCGCGCCCGTGTGCATCATCGTCGTGAACAGGTAGACGATGGCGCCGCCGCGGCCGTGCGTGCCGCCCTCGCGGCCCAGCACGGCCCACCAGAACAACAGGGCGCTCGCGAGAAAGCTCGTGTGCTGCAGCGCATGCATGCCGTTGCTCGCCAACGCCAGCTGGAAGCAGGCCGGCACGTGCCACATCCACAGCGCGGCAAAGTGCAGCAGCCACGCGTTCACCGGCGCCGTCAGCGCACCCCACGCCGCGCGCACGGCCGGCTTGCGCGTGGCGGCCGCGATGCGCAAACGCCTGTCCGGTCCAAATGCCCACAGCCACAGCGCGAGCGGGCGGCCCAGCACGAGCAGCGGCGCCGCGACAATCATGAGGATTTCGTGCTGCACCATGTGCGCGGAAAACGCATCGCTGCCGGCGCCGTCCAGCGGGGACGCCAGCGCCAGCACGAGCATCACCCAGCCCGTGCCGAACCACGCGGCCTGGCGCGCCAGCAGCCGTCTTGCCCCGTGCGCGCGGGGCCACAGGCGTTTCAGGCCCGCCGCGTACAGCAGCAGCGACAGCGCCAGCAAGGCCACGACCCACCACTCCGCGCCCCAGCCGAGCGCGGGGCCGGCGGCCAGCTCGGCCTGGACGTCGTGGGCGCGCGCAGAAAGCGGAAACATAAGCGGCAGCAGCGGCGGCAACAGCGGCGGCAGCAGTGTCAGTAAAGCGATCAGGCGGCGCATGGCGACAACACCCATTGCGGAAACCATTGCGCCAGCACGGCGAGGCAGGACAGCGCACCGACCAGCGCGGCCACGAGCGCGACGAACGGCGGCCGGTCGGGCACGTGGTCGCGCGCGGCTTGCCGTCCCAGGCTGCGGCCATCTCTCCAGTTGCGCCACGCGGCCCAGCTCATCCACGCGCACACGGCCAGCACGACGGCCGACACGACGTTCGGCGCCACCATCGACTGGCGCGTGCACGCGGGCGTCACCAGCGCATAGGTGACAGCCAAGTTGGTCAGCGCCAAGGTGGGCGCGAGCAGCAGTGCCGGCCAGTTTCGCATTCTCCCTCCTTAAAAACGCGCGCCCCAGTAGATGACCGCGTAGATCGGCAGCCAGCTGAGCACGACGAAATACCAGTAGCCCGCGTTCTCGCTGACGTCGACGAAGCGCTTGCCTTCCAGTGGTCCGGTGAACATCATCACGGTCAGCACGCCGGAGTCCCAGGCGTCCGTGACGAGGTGCGTCGTGTGCAGCCCGAGCAGCATCCAGACGACGGACCCGTAGGCATCGGTATCCCAGCTCGTGTTCAGCGCGCCGAACTCCAGCACGCGCACGGTGAGGAACGCGACGGACACCACCATGCAGACGGTCATCCACAGCCGCACGCCGGCCAGGTCGAGGCGCTCGGCCGCCTGCTTGGCCTTCTGGTTCGGCCACAGGCTCAGCAACATGACGGCCGTATTGACGTTCCCCCACAGGAGATCGGGCGCGAAGCCGTGCATCGGCCACGCGGCCGCGTGGCTGCGCAGGTAGAAATACGCCATGATCGTCAGCGCGAACACGGTGCTCTCGACAGCGACGAGGCCCATCGTGCCCCACCACATCGGGCTGCGCGTGCCGAACGCGAACGTGGGGATGCCCGACACGTCGAGCGCCGCGCCGCGGCGCACCGCTTCCTTGCCGGACTCGCGGTTCTCTTGTGTCGCGCTCATGGCCGTGACTCCGAATGCACGCGTTGCTCGACGACCGACCGCTTCGGCCAGAACCACACGGTGGCCGCGATACCGACGGGGAGCGAACCCCACACGACCGCCCACGGCGTGTAGATGGAGCCGACGAACAGCACCGTCGTCGCCACCGCCGACAGGAACGGCCAGATCGACGACGACGGCATCCACAGGCGGTGGTCAGGCTCGGCGTCGGTCACGGTCGTGACGAGGACTTCGCGCCAGTCGTTCGACATGCCGGTGACGTGCGTCGGTTCGGGCTGCGGCTGCCACAGCGGATAGCGGCCGTGCACCACGGGGATGACGTCGAAATTGCCCATCGGCGGCGGCGACGCGACGCTCCATTCCAGCGTGCCCGCGCCCCACGGATCGGGACCGGCCATGGCGCCATGCCGCAGCGTGCGCACGACGTTCACGAGGAACAGCAGCACGCTGACGCCGATCGTCGCGGCGCCGATGCTGGACAACAGGTTCATGTCGCCCCACCCCATCTCGGCCGGATACGTGTACACGCGGCGCGGCATGCCCCAGAGCCCGAGCAGGTGCATCGGGAAGAACGCCACGTTGAAGCCGATGAAGAACAGCCAGAAGTTCCAGCGGCCGAGGCGCTCGCCCAGCAGCCGCCCCGTGAACTTGGGGAACCAGTAATAGAACGCGCCGAACAGGGGGAACACGGCGCCGCCCATCAGCACATAGTGCAGGTGCGCGACGACGAAAAAGCTGTCGTGCAGCTGCGTGTCGAGCGGCACGGACGCCAGCATCAGCCCCGTCAACCCGCCCATGACGAGGATGAAGAAGAACGCAAGCACGAACAGCAGCGGTGTCTTGACGTCGATCCGCCCGCTGCCCAGGGTGGCGATCCAGCAGAAGATCTGCACGGCGGTGGGCACGGCGATGATCAGGCTGGCCGCCGTGAAGAACGTCTTGCCCAGCTCCGGCAGGTTGGTCGCGAACATGTGGTGCACCCACAGGCCGAACGCGAGGAACGCGGTCGTCACGAGCGCCAGCACCATGGCCGGGTAGCCGACGACGGGCCGGCGCGAAAACGTGGCGACGATGGCGGAAATGAAGCCCAGCGGCGGGATGAAGATCAGGTAGACCTCGGGGTGGCCGAAGAACCAGAACAGGTGCTGCCACAGGAGCGCGTCGCCGCCCTTCTCCGGATTGTAGAACTGCGTGTCGACGAGGCGGTCGGTGATCAGCGCGGTACTGGCCAGCATCACGGCCGGCAGCGCGAACAGCACCATCAACGACGTCACGAGCATGGCCCAGACGTACAGCGGCATGCGGTTCAGGCTCATGCCGGGCGCGCGCAGCTTGAGGATCGTCGCGATGATGACGATCGCCTCCATCAGGCCGGAGAGCTCCGTGTACGTGATCATCTGGGCCCAGAAATCCACGCCCTTGCCGGGCGAGTAGCGCAGGCTTGACAGCGGCACGTACGCGAACCAGCCGGCGTCCGGCCCGGCGCCCGCGAAGAACGCGACGAACAGCATGATGCCGCCCATCGTGAAGATCCAGTAGGCGTAGGCGTTCAGTCGCGGGAACGCGAGGCTGCGCGCGCCGATCATCGGCGGGATCAGGTACGTGGCGACGGCCTGCATGATCGGCACGGCGAACAGGAACATCATCGTCGAGCCGTGCATCGTGAACACCTGGTTGTACAGCTCCGGCTTGAGGATCCCGGCGTTCGGCTGCGCGAGCTGCAGGCGGATCAGCAGCGCGAGCAGGCCGCCCAGCAGGAAAAAGATCATCGTCGTGACGATGAACCGCTTGCTGATCGTCTTGTGGTTGATGGCGGCGAACCAGCCGTGGAATCCCGGCGGGTCGCTCCACGTGCGCTCCAGCGCCGCAGCGGCGGCCGGGTCCGCATGCGGAACAAGGCGTGGGTCGGGTGCGGTCATCGCAAGGTCTCCAGGTAAGCCAGCACGGCTTGCAGGTCGTCGGGGGGCAAGGGATTGGCCGGCATGTTCACGCCCGGCTTGAGCGCCTGCGGGTCGCTGATCCAGCCCGCGAGGTGGCCGCGGTTGTTGGGGAACATGCCGGCGGCGATGCTCCGGCGCGACGCCAGGTGCGTGAGGTCGGGCCCGATGCTCCCCTGCGCGGGCGTGCCCGCGATCGCGTGGCAGCGCGCGCAGCTGGCGTTCAGGAAGACGTCGCGGCCCCGGCGCGCGCTGGGCTCGAGCGGTGTGCGCGCGGGCTGGCGCTGGTTCGCGGCCCAGGCGTCGTATTCGGCGGGCGGCACGGCGTGCACGAGCAGCGCCATCAGCGCGTGTTCGAGGCCGCAGAATTCGGCGCACTGCCCCCGATAAGTGCCGGCACGGTCGGCGCGCAGGTGCAGCGTGGCGGTGCGGCCCGGGATCATGTCCTTCTTGCCCGCGAGGTTAGGGATCCACAGCGAATGGATCACGTCGTCGGCGCGCAAGGTGACGATGACGGGCCGGCCGACGGGGATCGTCAGCTCGTTCGCCGTGGTGAATTCGAGGGACGTGTCCGCGGCGCGGTAGCGCGCCTCCCACCACCACTGGTGGCCCACCAGTTCGATGTCGACGGCGTCCCGCAGCGGCAGCCGGGCCAGCGCGCGGCTCGTGAACACGTCGCCGGCCAGCAGCACGAGCAGGCCCGCGACGCAGGCGCCGGTGGCCCAGCCGATGCGGCGCCAGATGCGCCGCTCCGGCCCCTCCAGCGACGACGTGTCGGGCCGCGTGGCGGCGTCCCCGCGGGGCGCGCACCAGACGGCGATGATGGTCGCGACGACGATGGCCACGAACACGAACGTGCACAGCGCCAGCGTGCCGTTCCACAGGTCGCCGATGTGGGCCGCCTGGGCGCCGGCGGCACGCAGCGCATCCTGCATGCCGTTCGCTTGCGCTGCCGGCTGGAATGTCATGTGCCTCCCCGAAAAAAAGGTCGAATGCAAATGCCAAAATGTCTACATTGCAGATATACCTTTTTTTCGGCCGTTCCCGCGCACGAATGGCGAAGGTATGACCGTCCCGCTAGCGCGTCAGCGGCACAGGGCGTCCAGGTTCCCGACCGGTTCGACGGCCGGCAGGCCCGCCAGGTCGATGCCCGCATCCTGCGCGTGCCGCTCGATCAGCGCGCCATTGCCCGCGCGCGGGCCCGGTGCACGGTAAGCGGCGTCGGCCTGGGCCTGGTCCAGGGTCACGTAATGCGCGCCGGCCGCATCCAGCCGCTTCATCACCTCGGGCAGCGTGACCGCGCTCCAGGCCCCCATGTGCGTGAGCAGCACGTGCGGGATCATGCGGCCGTACACGCGCTGCGACATGGCCTTCGAGCGCGCCAGCTGCTGGTCGACGCGGCGGTAGTAGCTCGTCTTCATGCCCTCGATCGCGGTCTGGTCGCCCTTCGCGACGCAGCGCGCATACGTGTCGGTGTACGCCCAGTCGTCGAAGCCGAGGCTCACGTCCGCGATGCGGTAGCCGCGCGACTTCAGCCAGGCCAGCGCGTCCTCGTGGCGCGCGCCCGTGCCGCCGGCGTCCAGGAACGGGTAGCGCAGCACGCGCCAGTCCTTGCCCGCCATATGCTTTTCCAGCGCGGGTTCGTTCGCGCGCACGTCGGCCTCCCACGCCTCCAGCGACGCCGCCTGCGACAGCCCCATATGCGTGTACGCGTGATTGCCGAGCGGGTAGCCGGCCTTGCGCCACACGTCCAGCGCGGCCTCGCTGCCCGCATCCTTCTCGAGCGCCACGGCATTGACGAAGCCCCAGGCCTCGGGCACGCCGTGGGCCTTGAACGTCGCGATGTGCGAGCGGGCGATGTCGGCGCGGGTCACGTCGGCAGGCGTGGCGCCGTGCGAAGGCAGGTCGTCGACGGTGATGGCGACATCAAAGCGGTCGGCGGCGAGCGCGCTGCCGCCGGCGAGCGCCAGTGCGCACAGCAGGATGGAAGGTTTCAAGGGTGTCTCCGTAATTTGTTTGATGGATGCATTATCGACCGGATGGGCGGCGCCGGGCAACGGTCCGCGGAACGTTTTATCATGGTATGTTCGACATCCGCCCATCGACAGGAACCCGCATGCAGAAACGCCTCGCCGTCGCCCTCCTCGCCGCCGTCCTGACCGCGCCCGTCCTCGCCGCCACCTCCGCCACACCCGCCGTGCGGCGCGCCGCGGCCGCCGACCCGCCGCGCGATGCGGCGCACCCCGCGCGCAACCGCCAGGTGCTGATCCTGTCGCACGGTGAAGGCATGAACGCGCTGTTCATGCTGGCCGCCGGCGCCGGGCCGAAGCCGACGATGGTGCTGCTGCACGGCCTGCCCGGCAACGAGCAGAACCTCGACCTCGCGCAGGCCGTGCGCCGCGCCGGCTGGAACGTGCTGACCCTGCACTACCGCGGCAGCTGGGGTTCCCCGGGCCGCTTCACGCTGGCCGGCGCGGGCGAGGACGTCGACGCGGCGATGGCGTTCCTGCGCCAGCCGGACACCCTCGAGCAATACGGCGTCGACCCGCGCCGCGTCGTCATCGCGGGGCACAGCATGGGCGGCTTCTTCGCCGCGCGCCACGCCGCGGCGCACGGCGACGTCGCGGGTGTCGTGCTGCTCGACCCGTGGAACATCGGCGCCACCGGCAAGGACGTGGCGGCGCATCCCGAGACGCGCCAGGACGCCATCGCGGACCTGGGGGACGATTTCGGCAACAGCCTGGCCGGCACGGACGCCGCCCGGTTGATGGCGGAAGCGGAACGCCATGCGCAGGACTGGGACCTGATCGACACGGCGCCCGCATTGGCGAAGATGCCCGTGCTCGTCGTGGCCGCGGAACACGGCAACGCGGCCCAGGTGGCGCCCCTGACTGCGGCGCTCAAGGGCCAGCGCGGCGCGCAGGTGCGGGCCGTCACGCTGCCGAGCGACCATGCGTTCGCGGACAGGCGCATCGGGCTGGCCGGCATCACCGTCGACTGGCTCGCGGCGCGCCGTCCCGGGGCGGCGCCGCAATGAACGGCGCCCGTATTGACGGGCGTTCCGCGCGATTGGATGATTGACTTTACTTTCGCGGGCGGGGTAGGATGAAATCGATTTCAATTTCATAAGACCAAGGAGACTGCATGTATTCGTCGCGCCCGCGCCTTCCCACCGCCCTCGCCTGCGCCGCCCTGCTCGCCTCAGGCGCCGCAAGCGCGGCGGCCGCCGGCATCGAGGTCAACCAGCTCGGCTTCCTGCCGGCCGCGCAAAAGTTGGCCGTGGTGCCGGGCGGCGCCAACGCACGCTTCACGGTCGTCGACACGGCAAGCGGCAAGCCCGTGTTCGAAGGCACGCTGGGCCCGGCCGCGACGTGGGACGCCTCGGGCGAAAGCGTGCGCATCGCCGATTTCTCCGGCTTGCGCACGGCCGGCAGCTACCGCGTGACGGTGGCCGGGCAGCCGGATTCGCCGGTCTTCGCCATCGGTCCCGAACCGTATCGCGCGCTCGACGCCGGCGCGATCCGCGCCTACACGCTGAACCGCGCGAGCACGGCGCTGGACGCGCGCATCGCGGGCCAGTACGCGCGCGCGCTGGGCCACCCGGACGACACGGTGCTCGTGCACGAATCCGCCGCTTCCGCCAAGCGGCCGGCCGGCACCGTGATCAAGAGCCCGAAAGGCTGGTACGACGCCGGCGACTACAACAAATACATCGTCAACTCCGGCATCAGCACGTACACGCTGCTGGCCGCGTACGAACACTTCCCGTCCTGGTTCGACAAGCTCGCGGTGAACCTGCCGGAATCCGGCAACGGCGTGCCCGACCTCTTGAACGAGGTGCTGTGGAACCTGGACTGGATGGTCACCATGCAGGACCCGGACGACGGCGGCGTCTACCACAAGCTGACGAACAAGAGCTTCGACGGCATGGTGATGCCGGACCGCGCCACGGCGCCGCGCTACGTCGTGCAAAAGACGACGGCCGCGGCCCTCGACTTCGCGGCGGTGATGGCGACCGCGAGCCGCGTGCTGGCGCCGTTCGACGCCAAGGCGCCGGGCCGTTCGCAGCGCTACCTGGCCGCGGCGGAAAGCGCATGGCGCTGGGCCGTCGCCCATCCGGCCGTCCTGTACCGCCAGCCGGCCGACATCCAGACGGGCACCTATGGCGACGAAAACGTCGACGATGAATTCTCGTGGGCCGCTTCCGAACTGTACATCGCGACGGGCAAGGACGAGTACCGAGCCCGCGCGGTGGCCGGTGCGCCCGGCGTGCAGACGGCGCCCGGCTGGAGCGACGTGCGTCCGCTGGGCTGGATCTCGCTCGCGCAGCAGCGCGCGCGCCTGAAGAAGCCGGAAGACGCGGACAACGCCCGCAAGCAGATCCTCGCCGCGGCCGACACGCTGCTGGCGCGCTGGCAGGTGTCGCCCGCGCGGCTGTCGATGGAGAAGTCCGACTTCGTCTGGGGCAGCAACGCCGTCGCGCTGAACCAGGCCATGATGCTCGTGCAGGCGTACCGGCTCACGAAGAAAGCCGGCTACCTGAACGCGGCGCAGTCGGCGCTCGACTACACGCTGGGCCGCAATCCGCTCGGCATCAGCTACGTGACCGGCTTCGGCGCGCGCTCCACCCAGCATCCGCACCACCGTCCGTCGGAAGCGGACGGCGTCGCCGCGCCGATCCCCGGCTGGCTCGCGGGCGGTCCGAACCCGGGCCAGCAGGACGCCAAGGATTGCCACGGCGCGTCGTACGCATCGAAGCAGCCCGCGCTGTCGTACCTGGACCATGGGTGCAGCTACGCCAGCAACGAGATCGCAATCAACTGGAACGCGCCGCTCGTGTACGTGGCCGCCGCGCTGCAATCGCTCGAGCGCTGATCAAGGCCTGCGGCCACGGCGCGTCATCCCCGCGAAGGCGGGATCCAGGTTCTGCCAGCGTCACGTCAGCGCTTATCAAGGCCTGCGGCCACGGCACGTCATCCCCGCGAAGGCGGGGATCCAGGTTCTGCCAGCGTCACGTCAGCGCTTATCAAGGCCTGCGACCACGGCAGATCATCCCCGCGAAGGCGGGGATCCAGGTTCTGCCAGCGTCACGTCAGCGCTTGGAAGATTGGATTCCCGCCTTCGCGGGAAGTCGTTTCCGGCAATGCCGGGAACGACGGTTTTCACCAGTTCATCTTCTTCCTGATGAACGCCGTCAGGATCTCCGCATTGTCGCGCTGGTGCTTCAGGCGCGGATGCTGCCCGTAGCCGGTGAACGGGAAGAACACGGTATCGATGCGCTGGTCGCCGCCCTTGCGCATGTCTTCCACCGCCGACTTGATATAGCCCGGCCACTGGGAACCCGGCTTCGTTGCGTCCATGCTGCCCAGCGCGCACACGATGTACGCCTTCGGATACAGCTGGCGGATCCGCTTGACGAAGGTTTCGTACGCGGCGATGCGGCCGGCGTCGTCCGGTTCCGGTTGCAGCTTGTGCTGGTCGCCGACCAGCCAGCGGTCGTTCTGCAGCAGGTTGACGACGACGACGTCCGGCGTCCAGCTCGCAAAATCCCAGCGCGTGTCGTTGTTGCCGACGGCGCTCAGCTGGTCGTAGAAGTCCGGCATCGTGAACGGGAACCAGCTGATCATGACGCCGATGCCGCTCTGCGACGTCTGGTGCAGTTCCGCGTTCAGGCTGCGCGCCGTGATGCCGGCGTACGACAGGAAGCTGTTCTTGTCGCGGCCCACGTCGTCGCGGCCGTTCAGCGGGGCTTCGTCGCCCATGCCGCTCGTGATGGAATCGCCGAAGAATTCGATGCGGCGCTTCGGACGCGCCGGCGGCGCCAGCATCTGCCCGCCGTCCGCGAGTTCGATGCCGCGGAACACGGTCGCGCCCTCTTCGCCTTCGGTGCGCTTGGTGATCAGGAAGCCGTGCTTGCCCGGAGGGAGACCCGCGATCACGTCGTACTTCTTCGATCCCTGGGCCGCTTCGATGATCAGCGGGCTCGCCGTATCGCCGTCGATGAACACGTTGAAGTAGTTCTTGCCCTTCTCGTCGTCCAGCGTGACGGACAGCGACGTGCCCGTGAAGTTGCCCGCGATGGCCGTGTTCGGCCACGTGATGACGGGGGCGTCGGCCTGCGCGAAGTCGATGCGGCCCGTGTACAGCAGGTGCTTGTCGCCGGGCGCGACGGCGACGCCGGCGAATGCGAGGCCGGCATGCAGCAGCGCGGCCAGCACGGCAGTCTTGGTCAGGAGTGTCATTGGGGAGCTTTCAGGAATGCGGGCAGCCTGTCGAGGGTGATCACGTCGGAGTGCCGATACACCTTCGTCTTGTGCGCCGCGTTGTTGTAATAATCGCCGGTCCAGAAGTTGTCCTTGTCGGCCGTGCCCGCCGGTGCGCGGCCGTCGTTCCAGGTCAGGAACCACAGCCAGCGTGCGCCGTCGCGCCGCATGTTGTCGGGATCGGGAATGTAACTGTTCTCGGTCATGGCCACGGGCTTGGTCGCCGGACCGACGGCGGCCATGCGGCGGTAGGTGTCGATCTGCGACTTGTAGGTCTTCCGGTCGCGCTCATCGTAGACGTCGTAACCCGTGATGTCGACGACGTCGTCGCCCGGATACCAGGCCGCGTCCTGGCCGTTCCACACCC
This sequence comes from Massilia sp., assembly GCA_045810485.1. Classification (GTDB taxonomy): domain Bacteria; phylum Pseudomonadota; class Gammaproteobacteria; order Burkholderiales; family Burkholderiaceae_D; genus Telluria. The sequence goes on from JBJMVU010000196.1 coordinate 16,850, forward strand.
AGATCAGGTTGTGCAGACCGTGCTCGCGCACGAGCCGGTCGAACATGTGGCGGTACAGCAGCACGTACGCCTCCGCGTTCGACACGCCGTCCGCGCGCTTGCGGCCCCACCAGAACCAGCCGTCGCCGTTGCTGCCCGACGCCTCGTGCAGCGGCCGCCACAGCACCGTCACGCCGGCCGCCTGCAGCTTCCCGAGCTCCACCGCCAGGCGGTCGATGCCGGCGTCGATCTGCCGGCCCGCCGGGCTGGCCGTATCGAGCCGGCCGTCGCGCACGGGAATCGTGAACGCCGTGTTTTTCGCCGCATCGGGTTCGCGCGCATAGAAGTTGCCCTGCGTGCCCGCCGGCGCGGACGGATCGCGCCAGTGCCAGCAGAACGTCACGAGGCCGCCGCGGCGCGCCCAGGCGATGGCTTCGTCGACCTGGTGCGCGCCGTCGCCCTTCTGCCACGTGTTCATGAAGTCGAACCCCATCAGCGCGGGATACTTGCCGGTGTCGTCGAAGACGCGGCGGGCCATGTCCACGCTGTCGTTCCACGTCAGGTCCTGCTGGCCGGCGATCGTCTGCCGGCCCCAGGTCTGCAGCAGCCAGGTGTACTCGGCCCGCGTGCGCGCATCCGCCTGCGCGTCGACGGGCGTCGCGCGCGGGGATGCCGCACCGGCCGATCCGGCCAGTGCGAGCATCAGCGCGGCGTAAAGACGCCGCCTCACAGCTTCACGGTGACGGGCTTGCCGTCATAGGTCACGGCCTTGTCGGACGCGTCCATGTCGGCGCTCGTCGCGACGCCCGCACGCAGCACGCGCACCTTGATCTGGCGCGTTTGCGGCATGCCCTTGTACTGGCCGCTGCGCGCGCCGATCGTGACGGTGCCCGCCTTGTCGTCGTAGCTGAACGGGATGCGGCTGAACTCACCGCGCTCGTAGGCGTTCGTCACGCCGTCGTCCTCGTACAGGCTGGCCTGGCCGTTGGCGCCGGCATACACCTGCAGCACGAGCGGCGCGTCCGGCTTCTCGTCGACGTATTGCGTGACGGGGCCCGTCGGGATCACGGCGCCCGCGCGCACGAACACCGGGATGCGGTCCAGCGGGGCCGCGACCGTGGCGCTGGCGCCGCCCGCGTAGCGTTTGCCGGTATCGAAGTCATACCAGTCCGCGCTGGCCGGGAAGTAGACGGTGCGCTCGCGCGCGCCATACGACGTCACCGGCGCGACCATCAGCGCATGGCCGAACAGGTATTGGTCCTTGATATCCTTGACCTTGTCGTCCTTCGGGAAGTCCATCACGAGGCCGCGCATCATGGTGCCGTTGGCGTAGTGCGTGTCGGCCGCCATCGAGTAAATATACGGCATCAGGCGGTAGCGCAGCTTCAGGTAGCCGATCATCGAATCGCGCATCGCGTCGTCGCCGGCCGCGATGTTGTAGATCTCGCGCTTGACCACTTCGCCGTGCGAACGGAACAGCGGCGAGAACGCGCCGAACTGGAACCAGCGCAGATTCAGCTCGCGCCATTCCTTCATGTCCTCCGGCTTCGCCTGGCCGCCCGTCGTGGTGCGGTTTTCCTGCGCCGAGCCCACGTCGCCGTACTGGAAGCGGTTTTCCTGCGCATAGCCGCCGATGTCGTGCGTCCAGTTCGGGATGCCGGACATCGAGAAGTTCACGCCCGACGCGATTTGGTCGTACAGGTTGTTCCAGCGGCCCGCCGTGTCGCCGCTCCACACGGCGACCGAGTTGCGCTGGATGCCGGCGAAGCCCGAACGCGACAGGATGAACTGGCGTTTATCCGGCTGGTCGCGGCGCAGGCCCTCGACCATGCCGCCCGAGTGCACGAGGCTGTACGGGTTGAACGTGATCTCGCCGGGCCCGTAGACGGTCGGGCCGATCAGCTTTTTAAAATCTTCCAGGCGCGAGTTCGACAGCACGTCCGGTTCGGTATTGTCCATCCACCAGGCGTCGAACCCTTTTGCCACCAGCTTGTTTTGCATCTGGCGGTAATAGATGTCGCGCGCTTCCTGCGTGTATGGATCGTAGTGGCTGTTCTTGTAGCCCTTGCCGACCCAGTCCAGCGCGCCATCCTCGACGTTCTTCGTCCACATGTGGCCCTTCGCCGCCAGCTCCTTGTAGTTGTCGGTATTGGCGTAGAACTTGCCCCAGATGGAGATCATGATGTGCGCGTGCTGCTTGTGCACCGCGTCGACCATCCCCTGCGGATCCGGGAAGCGGACCTTGTCGAAATCGTGCGAGCCCCAGCCGTCTTCGGGCCAGTAGAACCAGTCCTGCACGATGTTATCGAGCGGCCAGCCGCGCTTGCGGTACTCGGCCACCGTATCCAGCAACTGCTGCTGCGTCTCGTAGCGCTGGCGCGACTGCCAGAAGCCGTACGCCCACTTCGGCATCATCGGCTGCTGGCCCGTCAGCGTGCGGTAGCCGCCGATGACGTTGTCCATGCTGTCGCCGCTGATCACGTAATAGTTGACGGCTTCCGCGATCTCCGACGACATCGTCAGCGAATGGCGTTCCGGCGCCGGCAGCGGATCGTTGTGCGTCATCGCGATCATGCCGCCGGACGGCTTCCATTCCAGGTGCAGCTTCACCGGCTTGTTGGCGGCGAACTTCACCTCGAAGTTGTGATACCACGGATTCCAGCCCTGGCGCCACACGTCCATGACCTGCTTGCCGTTGACGGTGAGCGTCGCGTAGTCCGACGCGTACAGCTGCATCTTGTGCACGCCCGCTTTCGGGCTGGCCATCGCGCCGTCCCACACGACCTTGACGTCCTTGCCGCCCAATGCCTTCAGCGGCGGCAGGTCCGCCGGCCAGTTCTCCGCCACGTCCTTCAGGAACTGGTAGGCGATGTCCTTTTCCTGGCGGGTCGCCGCCAGCTTGCCATCGATGTAGTAGCGCGCCGTCAGGCCGCCCGGCTTGCCCTGCTCGTCCGTCAGCTTCAGGTCGCGCGACAGCCAGGCGTACGGCTTCGCATCGCCGAAGCGCGTGATCGCATTGTTGTCCCACAGGACGCCGTAGTTCTTGTCCGAGACGACGAACGGCACCGACGCGATCATATTGTGCTGCTGCAGCAGCACGTCTTCGCCGTTGTAGTTCATCTGCGCGTTCTGGTGCTGGCCCAGGCCGTAGAACGCGTCCTTCGTGCCGTAATTAAAACCTTCCTTGATCGCGAGGAACGGCTTGCCGCCCACCTGGACCGGCGTGATGGATTCCGCGGCCTGCGTCAGGAAGGGTTTGCCGGCCGCGTCGAAGAAGCGGACCTGGCCATCCTTCAGCGACACCTGCGCCGAGATCTTCTGCGCCTTCAGGGTGACGCCATCCTTGCCGTCGGCGACCGTGAACGCGCAGCCGCCGCACGGTTTGGCGACCGTCATCAGCGACGGCGTGAGTTGCTTGCCTTCCTGGTCGAGCTTGACGACGTGGACGATGTTATCGGCCATCAGTTCGAGGCGGACGAGTTTCGCCGGACCGCTGTCCGGACGGACGTCGATGCCGGTGGCGGTTTTCTGGACGGTGCCGGCGACGGCGGAGGCGCCGGTAACCAGCAGCAGGGCTGCGGTTGCAATACGTGTGAGTTGCATACTTGTCTCCTAGAGTGACGCGACGCCTGCACCACCGTCATTCCCGCGCAGGCGGGAATCCATACCGAATCGACTGAAGACGCTCAGCATGGGTTCCCGCTTCCGCGGGAACGACGACGGTTTTCCACCGTCGCGAGGTATTGTTTGTTTAGTACGACCCCATCTTCACCTTCAACACCGTCGGCACGGCCGGCAGGTTCAGGCCATAGTCGGTCTGGTCCCCATTCCAGTTCCGCTCCATGACCCATTTGCCGTCTGCATCGAACCGGCCCTCTTCCACCCGGGCGTAACCCGTGGGCTTGCCGGCATTGGGCCCCGTGCCGGAAAACTTCACCCGGATCTGCTGGCCCACGATCACGAATTCGTCCGGGCCGATCTGCGCGATCGCGGCGCCGCCGGAGGGCTGGTCCGTCCCTTCGGCGTATTCGTTCTTGTCCTTCAGGTATTCGCGTTCGCCGAACTGGAATTCTCGGAACGACAAGTGCGCATCCCAGCCGTTCATGGCGACGGTCTGCGGCTTGCGGTCGTCGCCTTCCGCCACACCGACCGTGCGGCCCTCGTAGGCCCACTTCGCCCAGGTGCGCTGCATAGTCGCGAACACGTCGTAGACCTTGGCGAACGGTTCGATCATGCGGCGGTCGGTGTACTTCGAGCCGAGCGGATAATTGCTGTACATGGCGTAGTCGAAGCCGAACGGCGCCACGCCCAGCGCGCCCTTGCCGATGATCTGGTAGACGTAGCGTGCGTAGCCCGCCGCGTTGCCCATTTCCGGCACCATCAGCGGATTGTCAGGGCGCTGGAACAGCTGCAAGGTTGCACTTACGTTGCTGGACTCGGGCATATAGATGTCCGGGCCGGCGAAATCGATGTGCGGCGCGGCTGCTTTATAAATGCCGATGACGTCGTACGTCGGGCCGCCGGAGGCGAAATCCGCCTTCCACGGCGGCGCCGGCTTGTCCAGCACGGGCGCGCGCAAGGCATTGTTCACGTACATCGGCAGGTCGTACACGGCGCGGCCGGCCTTGGCGATGTCTTCGATGTAGCTGGCGATCGCCCACGTATGGAAATACTGGTCGGCGTAGTCGCCGTACACTTCCGTCCACGGGCCCTGCTTCGCGCGGCCCGCGGGCGGCGGCTGGTGCGCGAGGACGGCGGCCGGCACCGGCTGCTGGAACGCGGCCTGGGCGCGCGCCGCGTAGTCGCGCGCGACGCCATAGGTGCCCACTTCGTTCTCGACCTGCACCATGATCACGGTGCGCTTGTCCGAGTCGATCTTTTTGATATGCTCCATCAGCGCGACGAAGGCTTTTTTATCGGCGGCCAGCGTGGCCTCGCCGAACGGCGACAGGCAGTAGCTCGTCTTGCCGTCCTTGTCGATCATGCGCGGGAAGCGCTTGTTGTCGAACTTGACCCATTCCGGCGCATACGCCGGGCCGGTGTTCTTCCAGGTGCCGAACCACAGCAGCACGAGGCGCGTCTTGTGCTCGCGCGCCTGTTGCACGAGCTTGTCGACGTAGCTGAAGTCGAACGTGCCTTCCTTCGGCTCGATCTGTTCCCACGCGACGGGGATCTCCAGCGTGTTCGCATGCACGTCCTTCATGGCGGCCCAGACCTTCGGCAGCGCGGCCGGGTAGTTGCTGGAGTTATGGGCCTGGCCACCCAGGATCAGGAACGGCGCGCCGTCGACCATCAGGGCGTAGCGGCCGTCCTTGCCCACGATGCGGGGCAGTTCGGATGCGGCGTGGGCGGCGTGGCAGGTGGCGGCGGCGAGCAGGCCGGTGGCCAGCAGGCGGAAGGACTTGGTTTTCATATGCGAACGGGTCTCCTTCGATCGCAGGGTTGGAATAACGGGCAGCCTGGTGGCCGCCCGTCCAGGATGCGCTTAGAACGAATAGCGCAGCGACGCCGTGTAGCGGCGTCCGGACACGAAGACCGCGCGGGTCATCATGCCGATCGACTGCTGCATCAGCTGCCGGTATTTCGAGTTGGTCAGGTTTTGTGCTTCCACGCCCAGCGACAGCTGTTCGTTGATATTGTAGAAGAACGAACCGTCCAGTTGGCCGTAGCTGTCCGACCACGTCGGCAGCGCCCACGCGACCGTCTGCGTGTTGCCGGCCGCATCGACGTGGCGGCCGTCGGTGCCGTTGGTGCCGTTGACGTTCACGTTCTGCAGCGCCTTCGAACGCCATGCCCATGCCAGGCGCGCCGAGACCTTGCCCTTGTCGTACAGGAGGGCCAGGTTGTAGGCGTTCTTCGACAGGTTCTGCAGCGGCAGGTTGCCGAAGGTGGCGCCGTTGGTGTCGCAGCCGTTCTGGTTCAGGTTCAGGTTATCCGCACCGTTCGACGACCCCGTGCAGAAGGCCGAGTTGACCGGATGGTACAGGTCTTCCTTGCTGTCCACGTACGTGTAGTTCGCCTGCACGCCGAAGCCCGACATCCAGCCCGGCAGCTTGTCGAAGTACTGCTGGTACGCGATCTCCGCGCCGCGCGCACGGCCGCGCGCGCCGTTGACCGGACCCGTGACGGTGAACGTGTACGGCGTACCCGTCACGCCGGCCACGTCGTAGCCGTAGGACTGGTTGACGATGATGTCCTTCAGCTGCTTGTTGAAGACGGCGACCGTCAGCGAACCGGCCGGGGCGAAATACCACTCCGCCGACAGGTCGACCTGGCGCGACTGCACCGGCTTGAGCTTCGGATTGCCGCTGCCCGTGCCCGTCAGGCCGACGCTGTTGACGGTGACGACGTTGCCGTTCGTGGTCTGGTCGACGTTCTCCGACAGCGTCGCATAGCTTTGCAGCTGCGAGTAGTCCGGCTTCGAGATGCCCATCGCGGCCGCGAAGCGGAACTGCAGCTTGTCGGTGGCCTTCATGCGCAGGTTCAGGCTCGGGAGCACGTTGTGGTAGTGGTTGTCGAAATCCTGGCGCGCCGTGAACGCCGCGATGTTCGGGATTTCCGGACCGATGACCGTCGAACCCGGGGCCGGCTGGGTGACGGTCGGGTTGAACACCGTGTAGCCGTGCGCGGTCAGCAGCGTCTGCAGGTAGCGCACGCCGATATTGCCGTCGATCGGGTACTTCAGGTCATCGAAGCCGAAGCGCAGCTGCGTGTAGAACGCGCCGGTGCGCTCGGACAGGTCGTTCGTGCCGGCCGGATCGGTGCCGAACGTGGCCGGTGTCCACGGTGCGCACGCGTTGTTCGAACCGGTCTGCTGGTTCGCCTGCTGGCACAGGATGTCGTGGTAGCTGTGGAGCGTCGCGTAGCTGGCCGGGTAGCCGGTGGCCAGCGCCACGTTCGGGAACACGAGCGCCGGGACTGGGGTGTTATTGTTGAAGAAGTTCGTGAACTCGTGGACCTGCGTCTGGTTCGAGAAGCGCGGGTCGCCCAGGTACGCGAGCTGGTGGTTGATGTCGCCCTGCCACGTCTGGGTGATCGCGGCCCAGTTGTAGCTCGGGTTCGAGTTCATCGTCGTCGAATCGGCCTTCGTCAGGCGCACGCCGAAACGCACGTCGCGCAGGACCGGATGGTCGAACGTGTACTTCGCATCCGTCTTCCACGCCCATTCGCCGGCATGGCTGTCGTCGAAGTGTTCCTGGGTGAACGCCCAGTAGTAATTGGCCGGATTCGCGAGGTAGTTGGTCTGGAACTGGTCGAACGTCAGCTTCGGCACGGAGCCGGACAGGTCAACGTTCTCGTACGGCATCTTGACGGCGGTGGCGACGGTCGAGTCGAAGCTGTTGCTCGTCGCGCGCACGCGCTGCACGTCGGTGTCGATCTGCCAGTCGCTGCTCGGGCGCCACATCAGGTGCCAGGAGATGTCGGTCGTCTGCGACTTGCGGTTCGCGGCGCGGGTGTCGGCGCCGAAGTCGATGCCGCCGTCGGCGGTGTCGGTCAGCGTGCCGGTCAACAGGCGGCCGTTGCTGGCATAGGTGCCGTTCGTGACGCCGATGTTGTACGGGCTGGCGGACGAGAAGATCGCCTGCTCGTCCCACTGCATGCGGTACTTCGACTTGAAGTACGTGAGCGACGACTGCAGCGTCGCATCTTTCTTCCACTGCAGCGCGCCGTAGATGCCTTCGCGCTTGCGGTCGAAGTTCAGCGTGCGGTACTGCGAGCCTTTCGGCACCCACACGTTCTGGCCGGCGACGACGTCGCTGCGCTGGTAATACGGTTCGACCTGGAACGCGTCGGTGCGGGTGCCGCTTTCCGAGTACGCGTAGTCGAACAGCGCGCCGATCTCGCCGAAGCCCGTCTTCCAGCGGTCCGAGAACATGAACGAACCGGACGGCTGGCGCTTGCCCTTCTTCAGCTCCGAATACGTGTCCTGCAGCGACGCGGCCATCTTGCGGCCCTTGTAGTCGAACGGCATGGCGGTGCGCAGGTTCACGAGGCCGCCGATGGCGCCTTCGATCTGTTCCGCCGACGGGTTTTTATAGATGTCGACGCCGGCCATCAGCTCGGGCGGGACGTCTTCGAAGTTGAGCGAGCGGCCGCCGTTGGCCGAGAACGAATCGCGGCCGTTCAGCTCCGAACGGGTGTACGACAGGCCGCGGATGGTGACGCCCGAGCCTTCCACCGAATAGTGCTCCGGGTCGCCCTTCGACATGGTGCGGTCGATGGTGACGCCGACCACGCGCTGCAGCACTTCCGTGATCGAACGGTCCGGCAGCTTGCCGATGTCGTCGGCGACGATCGAATCGACGATCTCGTCGGAATCGCGCTTCAGGGCCTGCGCCGAATTCAGCGCCGCGCGCTGCCCCGTCACCACGACCACGTTGCTGCCGCCGGCCGGCTGGCCATCGGTCTGCGCGAACGCCATCCCGCTGGCCAGCAACGCGACATGCGTTGCGGCCACCGCGATGGCGGTTTTCTTGAACTGATACATTCACATCTCCTCTAGACTGACAACAGGGCCCATCGAATGACGGCGCCCTCACTGCAAAGAGGCGACCTCCCGGGGTCTGCCTCTGAACCTCTTAAAAACGCGCCGCGTCAAGGCGCAGGCTCTCGCCCGGACGCAGCTTCACCGCGACGGTGCGCTCGCCATACCGCACGTTCGTGACACCGCTGCCTGCGACCCTGCGCACGACGGCGTCGACGAGGCGGCCGCGCGTCCAGCGCATGTCGACCTCGAACCCGCCGCGCGCGCGCAGGCCTTGCACTTCACCGTCCGGCCACGCGGACGGCAGCGCTGGCAGCAGCTGGATCGCGCCGGCCTGCGACTGCAGCAGCATCTCCGCGATGCCGGCCGTGGCGCCGAAATTGCCGTCGATCTGGAACGGCGGATGCGCATCCAGCAGGTTCGGATACGTGCCGCCGGCATTCAGTTGTTCCGAGCCGGTACTGGCCTGCTGGGCCGCGCGCGCCCCGGGGCTCGCCAGCACGCCGCGCAGCATCCTGTAGGCGTGGTCGCCGTCGTACAGGCGGGCCCAGAACGCCATCTTCCAGGCCATCGACCAGCCCGTGCCCGCGTCGCCGCGCGCTTCCAGCGTGCGCTTCGCGGCCGCGGCCAGCGCCGGCGTGCGCGCGGGGCTGATCTGGCGGCCCGGAAACAGGGCGAACAGGTGCGACACGTGGCGGTGCGTATCGCCCGGCGTGTCCAGCACCGGATCCTTCTTCTCGTCCAGCCATTCCAGCAGCTGGCCCCAGCTGCCGGCCTTCGGCGCCGCGAGTCGGTCGCGCATCCGCGCCAACCGGTCGCGCAGCGGCCTGTCGACGCCGAGGACGTCCGCCGCCTCCACCGTATTGTTGAACAGGTCCCAGACGATCTCCTGGTCGTACGTGACGCCGTCCTCGATGGGGCCGTGCTCCGGCGACCAGCCCTGCGGCGCGACGAGGCGGCCGTCAGGCAGCGCCTTCAGGTAGTCCTGCCAGAACGCGCTCGCCTCCTTCATCATCGGGTACGCGACGTCGCGCAGGAACGCCCTGTCCTGCGTGAACGCGTAGTGTTCCCAGAAGTGCTGGGCGTACCAGGCGTTGCCCGTCTTGTTCCAGGTGTAGCTCATGCCGCCGAACGGGTTCGACTCCGTGCGCAGGGTCCAGCCGCGCACGGGTTTGCCGTTCTTTGTCTTGAATTCGGCCGCCGTCGCCTGCCGCCACACCGGCGCCACGCTCGTCACGAAGCCGAAGAACGGCTGCGCCATCTCGGACAGGTTCGTCACTTCGGCCGGCCAGTAATTCATCTGGACGTTGATGTTCGTGTGGTAGTCCGAGCGCCACGGCGGCGTGAGGCTGTTGTTCCACAGGCCCTGCAGGTTCGCGGGCAGCGAGCCGCGCGAACTGGACGCCAGCAGGTAGCGGCCGTACTGGAAGTACTGCGCTTCCAGTTCCGGGTCGTTGCCCTCTTTCGTGTAGGCGAGCACGCGCGCATCCGTCGGCAGCGCCTTGCGGTCCGGTGCGCTGGCCCCGAGGTCGAGCTGCACGCGGCCCAGCAGGCCCGCAACGTCGCGTTCGTGCTCGGCGCGCAGCTGATCGGCCGGGCGCGCGGCCGCGGCGGCGACCTGCGCCGTCACGCGCGCAAGCGGATGCTCGCCCTGGAAGTGCCGGGCCGCGTCGGCGACATAGCTGGTGCCGGCGCCGAGGATCACGGTCAGCGCGTCGCAACCCGTGAACACGATGCGGCCGTTCTCGACGGCCACCTTGCCGCCCTCGTTCACCACCCTCACCTGGCTCGCGTAATCCAGCGTGTTCGTCGTCGGGGCCTCCTTCGGCAGCGTCCAGCCGGCGAGCGTGCCCGTCGCGTACAGGGTGTCCTTGCCGGACGCGAGGTGGGCGCCGTGGCGGTCGGTCAGCGCGATCGAGCCGGTGTACTGTCCCGGCTTGTCGGCCGTCAGCCGCAGGACGATCACTTGCGCCGGATGGCTGGCCCACGCCTCGCGGCGGAAGTGCACGCCGCCGTGCGTGTACGTGACGGCATGGACGGCGTGCGCGATGTCCAGCGTGCGGAGGTAGTCGCGCGCGGCCGCGTCGTGGCCCGGCAGATCGACGACGACGTCGCCGAACGGCTGATAGGTGCCCGTTTCCTTCGTGTCGCCCGACCATAAGGTGATATCGTTGAACTGCAGGTGCTCGCGCGCGACGCCCCCGAACACCATCGCGCCGATGCGGCCGTTGCCGATCGGGAGCGCTTCCTTTTCCCAGCCCTGGTCGTTGTCCTGCGCCGGACGGTCGTAGCGCAGCACGAGATCCGGCGCGGCCCCCGCCTGGCATGCCAGCCCCGCCAGCGCGAACGCAAGAATCGCCTTGCGGGCGGACATCATGGGATGAAATCGATTACAAACGAAGGCCATAAAAATCGCTTCCAAAAGCGCTGTTCAATTCGCGGCGGGTTTGCCGTAGACGATGCCGCGGCCGGCGGTGCTCATGTAGACGACGCCGTAGCGGTTCATGTCGCCCACGATGAACTGGCCGTCGCCCGGTCCGCCGTACTGGTGGTCGTCGTCGTTGATGCGGGTCCAGGTGACGCCGGCGTCGTCCGAGCGGTGGATGCCGCGCACGCCCTTCACCTCGCCCCAGATGTAGACCGCGGGATAGTCGTGGCCCGGCGCCGGCTTGCCGAAACCGACGGCGCCGCAATAGCGCACGGGGCCCAGCGGCGCGAAGTGCGCGCCGCCGTCGACGGAGCGTACGAGGCCGCCGTTCTTCAGCGCGACCCACACGTCGCCGCCCCGGCCCGGCGCCGTGCGCACGAGGCGCGATCCGCCCGCGGGCAGGCTCGCGCGCGGGGCGAACGTCGCGCCGCCGTCCGTGCTCGCGAGGAGCGCGGCGTCGTCGTAGGCGTAGAACACCTTCGCGTCGAGCGGGTCGGCCGCCGGACGCAGGTTCGTCTTCGCGAGGCCGGTCACCGGCGCCCAGGTGGCGCCGCCGTCGCTCGAGCGCCAGACTTCTTTCGCCTTTTCGGGCGCGTGCAGGATCACGGCGCCGTCGGCCGACATGGCGACCTGGCCGCGCCTGGCCTTGATCGTCGCGGTCTTCTTCCACGTGGCGCCGCCGTCGTGCGTGACGAGCATGCTGTCGCCCACGCGCACCATCGTCTTCGGATCCTTCGCCGCGACGGCGAGGCCCGTCGTCGTGCCGATCTGCGGATCGTGGATGCGGCCGTGGCGCGACGGATCGTCGTGCAGGTACCCGTCGATATCGCCGATGGCGGAGACGAGCGGGCCGCCGGGAATGCTGGCGAGGCCCAGGGGCACCGTCTCTTCCAGGCCGTCGACGGTGAACGTCCACGTGGTGGGCGTCGCGTCGATGTTGGCCGTGCGGAACACGCCGTTGCCGGACGTGACCCAGACCGCGTGCGTGTCGGCCGGGTCGAATTCGACGGAACCGGCCCAATGGATCGAGTGTCCTTTCAGCCAGGGCACACCCGCCGCGTCGCGCACGAAGCCGCGGCCGATCACGTCGGTCCATGAGGCGCCGCCGTCGGTCGACAGGAAGATGCGGTCGCCCTTCGCGTCACCCTGCGGCAGGAATGTATTGATGGTCGACGCGACGAGGCGCTGCGGATTCTTTGGATCGACGCTGATGCCGGCGAACGGCCGGGTCCAGCCCGCGGGCGTGATGTTCGTCCACACGCCGCCGGCGATCGCGTATTTCCAGACCTGGCCGCGGTCCATCGGTTCGCGGCCCGTGCGGTCCGGATGCGGCCCGGCGCCGTTCGCGAACGTGACGATGAGGTTCCCCGCCCCGTCCAGCACGGCGCGCTGCGGCATCAGGTCGACCGGCGCGCCGGCCACCGGCTCGAACGTCGCGCCGCCGTCGTCGCTGCGGTACAGGTTGGGGCCGACGGCGCCGAAGCGCGACGCGCCGACGAACACGCGGCGCGCCTGGCCCTCGTGCACGCTGGCGGGGTCCGGCACGACGACATCGATGCCCACGTCGTTCGGCGTGGACGTCACCGGCAGCGCGGTCACGCGGGTCCACGTGCGGCCCGCGTCGACGCTCTTGAACAGGCCGTCGCGGCGCGTGCCCACGTACAGGAGTTTGCTGTTGCCCGGATCGACGGCGAGGCGCTCGCCATCCTGGCGGCCCATGCCGTTTCCGTGGGTCTTGAACTGGCTGGTGACGTCGACGATGGAAAAGGTCTTGCCCGCGTCCGTCGAATGCAGGATCGCGGTGCGGCCGCCGTTCAGGTAGGCGATGCCGGCGAGGAGCCAGATATTGTCGGCGTCGCGCGGATCGACGACCAGCGCATCGATGCCGAGGAAGCCCGTCTGGTCTTCCGCCACCCAGTCGAGCAGCGGGTGCCAGCGTCGTTCGCGCGGGTCCCAGCGGTAGGCGCCGCCCACGTCGGTACGCGCATAGGCGACACCCGGCGCTGCGCGGCTGGGCACGACGGCCGTCACGAAGCCGCCGCCGCCGATCGCGACGCTGCCCCACACATACGGCGCCTGCTGCTGCGCCGCCGCGCGGCCCGCCACCAGGGCCAACGCCAGGGCGACCACCGGGCCCAGCTTCATCGACTTCATCACACCGCCTCCATCATGCGTACATACACCTTTTTAGTCCTTGTAGACACGGAAGCTGTGCGGCGGGATCACCACCTCGCCCGCCGTGTCGGCCGGTCCGTGCTTCACGACCTTCACCGTCGTCGCGGTGTCGCGGAACGACTGGATCACGTAGGCGCCGTTATCGTACGTGAACAGGCTCACGCCGGCGGGCGCCTCGATGCGCACGGGCGCGTCGGCCATCAGGTATTTCTTCACGCTGTTCATCACGCCTGGCGGCATACTATACAGGTCGCCGATATTGCTGGGAATGGACAAGACGTAGAGAATCCCCTTCGAATATCGGTTCATCAGCAGCACCGGGAAGCCGCGCGCACCCGCGACGCCGCGGATGATCGGCCACGCGTCGTTCGTGAAGTAGTGCAGCTCCGGGAACAGTACGTCGCGCGGCGCCACCTTCGGATCGTCGCGCAGCGATTCACCGTTGCCCGCGCCATAGCCGTTGTAATAGTCGTTCAGCAGCACCTGGTTACCCGTCGCGTAGATCTCGACGAGGTCCTGGAAGCCGCGGTCCTTGCGCTTCGGGTCCTGCGTCGCCTTGACGAAGCCGGATGTCACGAAGACGGCCTTCCCCGCCTCCAGCTGGCGCTTCACCTTGTTCAACACGTCGGGATCCGCGGCGGACGCCTGGGTCAGCAGGATCGTCCGCGCATCCTGCGGGAAGCGCGCGGTCAGCGCGATCGGGATGCCGACATTGCCCAGGTAGTTGGGCAGGAAGTCTTCCGCGGACGAGGAGTTGGCCGGGCGGTAGGTCGGGATGCCGACCGGATTGCCCAGCTGGTCCAGCACCGCATCGATCTGCTTCAGTGCCGCGCCCGCGGCGAGGCCCCAGCCCGGCGGCGCTGTCGCGGCCGGATTGGCGGTCTTCCAGTCGGCCACGATGCGGTCCCAGTTGAAACTGGTGTCCTGCCTGGCCCACGGGCGCTCGCCCGCTTCGGCCGGCATGTCCTGCGCGGCCGGGTGCCAGTTGAACAGCGTGATCTCGGGCGCCTTCGCGAGCATCGTGTCCCATAGCTGCTCGGCGTAGCGGTCGATATAGCGGATCGAATACGTGTCGACCCAGCCGCCGCCGTTCTTCCCATCCTTACGCAGCGTCTCGTAGTAGCGGATGATGTTGTAGGACTCGTACTGCTGCAACAGCTGGTCCGTGATGACGGGGTCGCGCGTTTCGGTGCCGGCGTAGATCCCGTCGAACATCTCGGGCTGCTGCGCGAGGTCGAAGCCGAGGCCCTCGAAATGTTCGTACCAGTTCGGGTACTTGATGACGATCTCGACGTTCTTGTTGACGGCGCGCGCCGGATCGACGATCAGGTCCTTCGACACCTTGCGCATCGTTGCGATGCGATAGTCGGTCCACGTGCGTGCGCCCTTCGCCTTGATGTCGGCGTCCGACTTCGACGTGTAGAACGTGAAGTCGTCGAGGATCACGTGGTCGAAATGGCGCGCCATCAGCGCCATCGCGCGCTTGCACGTGTCGCGGTCCCTGGGCGACTCGTAGTCGAAGGTCATGAACTGGCCGTTGAAGCCGCCCGCCGCCAGCGTGACGCCGCCCGCCACCTCGATGCCCCTGGCCTGGAACTGGCGCTTCACCGCCTCGATCTCGGCGTCGCCGGCGAAGTGGTTGTCGCGGTAGCCCTCGATGTACACCTTGTCGAACGGCACCTGGCTCATGGCGCGCGCGAACTGGTGATCGAAGACCTGCGGGTCGACGAGGCTCTGCGTGACATTGACCGGGATGTAGATCGCCGTCTTGAAGTGCCTGTAGTGGCCGGCGGCGTGCGCCGGCTTGGGCGCCAGCAACGTATTGCCGGCCAAAGCGAAAAAGGCCAGCGCGGCGGCGGTCTGGCGGGCGAGGGAGGTTCGCATAGGTCTCCGGCTATATTTTTATCGTGCTGACGACCGCTATGCTAAGCGAAGCGATGTTAGATGCGCAAGCCAAATGTTCGCGCTAACAGAGCCTGGGATGGTCGCGCACATTGTTTAGCATGTTTAGCCAGTCACGCCTGCAACACGACGAGACGCTGTCAAATGGTAGCGGTCTCAAGACACAGTTGTTGTATTTCTCACACGCACGAAAAGATTTTTTTGGCAGTTATGAAATCGATTGCGTATAACATCGGTTGGTGAACTCACTGTCGGGACCGGCAGGTGCACGCTACCGCGGGCGCTCTCTGGAAACGGCTGATTTCACTGGCAACACAGAACCTTGCCTGCTGCCGATCCGGCGCTCTCCCGGCTGACCGGCGCTGCGCAGCAAGGTACTGGCAACGGCTCATCTGCTTACCATGTCGGTAAAAAGAAACGTTGCGTTGTCAGAAAACCGACATCCAATCAAAAAATTTATGGTAGCGTATAACAACCAGTGTTAAGCACCACATAAACGCTGGCCTTGTTTGAGCTTGTTATAAAAAACACTACCTGATCATCGGGGGAGACATGAGAAACTTCCAAAAGACCGCGATTGCGGCAGCGGTTGCACACGTAGCCGTCCTTTCCAGCGCCGCAGCATGGGCGCAGACCAGCGCCGACCCAGCGCCCGCCAACGCCCCGGCCGTCGTCGTCGTCAGCGGCCAGCGCGCCGCACTGCAGTCGGCGCAAAAACTCAAGCAGGAATCCGACGAAGTCGTCGACTCGATCGTCGCCGAAGACATCGGCAAGCTGCCGGACCGTTCGGTCACCGAGGTGCTGCAGCGTATCGCCGGCGTCACCATCGACCGCAACATGGCGGGCGACCCGAACCGCCAGTCCGTCGAAGGCTCGGGCGTGTCCGTCCGCGGCCTGACCTACGTGCGTTCGGAAATCAACGGCCGCGACGCGTTCTCGGCCGGTGGCGGCCGCTCGCTCGGCTTCGCCGACGTCGCACCGGAACTGATGGCCGGCGTCGACGTGTACAAGAACCCGTCCGCGGAACAGGTCGAAGGCGCGGTCGCCGGCCTCGTCAACCTGCGTACGGCCATGCCGTTCGACTACAAGGGCTTCAAGGGCTCGCTGGGCGTGTCGGAGTCGTATTCGACGCTGCGCAAGGGCGCACCGTCCCCGACCGGCACGATCCTGCTGTCGAACCGCTGGAAGTCCGACACGTTCGGCGAATTCGGCGCCCTGGTCGACTTCGCCCATGCGAAGAGCCCGACCCGTTCGGACGGCGTCGGCGTCGACCCGTACTTCCCGCACGTGAACTCCACGGATCCGGCCAAGTACGACCGCTCCAAGACCCAGTGGATCCCGCTGGGCGTCGGCTACCGCTCGCAGGACTTCGAGCGCACCCGCCGCGGCGACTACGCCGCCTTCCAGTGGCGTCCGACCCGCGACTTCACGGCCGCCCTCACCTACTTCAAGACGAAGTACAAGGAAGACCTGGACGAGCACGTCGTCACGTCGTCCGAGGACAAGTGGTACCAGCAGGTCGCGAGCCAGGACGCGATCTTCAACAGCAACGGCGTGTTCCAGAGCGGTACGATCTCGAACCCGACCTACGGCGGCTCGCCGTTCAACAGCTCGCAGCGCATCAACACGCGTGAATCGAGCACCCGCGACACGTCGCTGAACCTGCAATGGCGCGTCGCCCCGGACCTGACCTGGACCAACGACTTCCAGCACGTCCGCTCGACGACCGAAGGCTTCGACGCCGACGTGTCGACCGGCTTCATCATGCCGAACCAGACCATGGACATGCGCGGCAACGTCCCGCAGATCACCCTGGGCTCGCCGGCGTACATGGCCGATCCGAACAACTACTACTGGGCCTATACCCAGGAAGCACTGGACCACGCACTCGCCACCCAGAAGGCGTGGAAGACCGACTTCAAGTACGCGTTCGACCACCCGGTGCTGCGCGACATCCGCTTCGGCTTCCGCATGGCCAACCGCGACGGCGAGAACCACAAGGCCCAGAAGTTCTACAACTGGCAGGCCATCACGTTCCCGTGGATGGAAGGCTGGCAGATCCCGCACGTCGCCCGCCTGGGTGACCCGCGCTTCGCCGGCGGTGCATCGCTGCAGACGATCGACAACTTCTTCGACGGCAAGTACAGCATCCCGCCGATGCTGTTCGCCGACGAATCGGTGGTGCGCGGCTTCCCGAACGAATGGTCGAAGATCCACGCCTACCACGACGTGCTGTGCAAGGAGCAGGGTTCGACCTGCGACCCGTGGAAGGCCGCGACCTTCAACGATCCGGCCGCGACCAACACGCAGAGCGAGAAGATGCGCGCCGCCTACACGCAGCTGCGCTTCGGCTTCGACGACCTGAAGTATCCGATCGACGGTAACATCGGCATCCGCTACGTGAAGACGACCGGCGCCGGCAGCGGCTACGTCGCCTACAGCCCGTCGACCGTGAACATCCCGACCGACGCGCCTGTCGTCGGTGCGGACACGCTGGTCAACATCACGCCGTTCG
This sequence comes from Massilia sp., assembly GCA_045810485.1. GTDB lineage: Bacteria > Pseudomonadota > Gammaproteobacteria > Burkholderiales > Burkholderiaceae_D > Telluria. Next base: position 34,334 of record JBJMVU010000196.1, read on the forward strand.
CCACCGCCCAGTCGTACAGCAACTCGTACCACAACTGGCTGCCGAGCCTGAACCTGCGCCTGAAGTACAGCGACAAGCTGCAGTTCCGCTTTGCCGTGGCCAAGGCGATGGCGCGTCCGGACTTCAACCAGCTGCAGGTGCAGACCACGCTGAACTCGTCGCCGAACCAGACGACGATCCGCGATGCGTCGGGCAACACGACCCAGGTCATCTTCAACGGCACCACCCTGACCGGCACCAGCGACGGCAACGCGCTGCTGCGTCCGACCACGTCGACCAACGTCGACCTGACCGCGGAATGGTACTTCGCCAAGGCCGGTTCGCTGACCTTCTCGGCCTTCAACAAGGACCTGAAGGACATCATCGTCACGCAGGACTATGCGTACCATGCGACCGATGTCAACGGCAAGCAGCAGACGTTCGTGGTGACGGGTCCGGTCAACGGCGCCAAGGGCCACGCCCGCGGCTTCGAGATCGCGCACCAGCAGTACTACGACTTCGTGCCCGACTGGCTGAAGGGTCTCGGTACCCAGGCAAGCTGGACGTATGTGTCGAGCGAACGCACGCTGAACAAGCCGGTGTTCAACGCGTGGTGCTCGGGTAACGACGCGTCGTCGAACTACAACCTGTCGCTCAACGGCTGCGACACCGACGGTCGTGCATTTGGCAAGACCCCGCTGCAGGGCCTGTCGCGTCACACGATCAACCTGGCGGTGATGTACGAACAGCACGGCCTGTCGATGCGCCTCGCCTACAACTGGCGCTCGCGCTACCTGCTGGGCGTGAACCAGTGGGGCAGCCGCGGCAACAACGGCCTGAACACGAACCCGGCCGCCGATCCGGCGAAGTACCTGATCCCGACGACGAACAACGACCAGGCGTTCGGCCTGCCGCTGTACCAGGCGCCGTACGGGCAGCTGGACGGTTCGGTCTTCTACGACTTCACGGACAAGTTCCGCGTCGGCCTGGAAGCCACGAACCTGACCAACGCGTACACGCGCCAGATCATGGAACAACACGCGGGC
>JBJMVU010000197.1:0-15245 GCA_045810485.1 Massilia sp.
GCTACCGCGACTACTGGCAGTCGTACCACCGGATGGTCATGCGCAAGGGGATCACGGAAGACCTGGCCCGCCTGGCGATGCGCCGCCGTCACACGCTGATCGGCGCGATGATGATCCACAAGGGCGACGCCGACGGCATGATCTGCGGCACCTACGGCACGACCGACGTGCACCTGCAGTACATCGACCAGGTGCTGGGCAAGCGTGCCGGCAGCAACGTCTATGCCGCGCTGAACTTCATCATCACGCAGGAACGCCAGATCGCGATGGTCGATACGCACGTCAACGAGAACCCGACGGCGGAAGAGCTGACCGAGATCACGCTGATGGCGGCCGAGGAACTGGAGCGCCTGGGCATCAATCCGCGCGTGGCGCTGCTGTCGCATTCGAACTTCGGCACGTCGAACAGCGCGTCGGCCAAGAAGATGCGCGCCGCACTGGCCCTCATCCAGCAGAAGGCTCCCGGCCTGGAAATCGACGGCGAGATGCACGGCGACACGGCGCTGGATTCGAAGCTGCGCGCCAAGATCATGCCGCAATCGACGCTGAAGGGCGACGCCAACCTGCTCGTGATGCCGAACATCGAGGCCGCGAACATCGCCTACAACGTGGTCAAGACGGCGGCCGGCAACGGCATCGCCATCGGCCCCGTACTGCTGGGCTGCGCGCGTCCGGTGCACATCCTGACCCCGTCGGCGACCGTCCGCCGCATCGTCAACATGACGGCGCTGTGCGTCGTCGACGCCGTCTCGGAGCGTTGATACGACACTTTGTGTTGTAGATTCGCCACCTGTGACGAAGTGAACAAAAAGGGCCCATCCGGGCCCTTTTGTCATTGAAATGTAGAAGTTCCCGACAATTCGTGAATATGTAATAAAGCTTGAGAGACTCGTAACAATGCGTAATCACGCGACGTGCGCGCTCGCTTTCAGGTGATAATAGACGAGTACATATTGTATATTTTGCACGATTTCTTATGTGCAAAGACGCAAGCACCACTCTGATACAATGCGAGGTTGTCGGAAAATTATCTGGTCCGCACCATAGCGGCTGACATCCCGCATGCCGTCCCGCCTCGACTGCCGCGGCGGCCGTCACGGACCACCACTGGATCACCAAGAACATGCAAACAACAAAAAAGGCCCTGATTACCGGTATTACCGGACAGGATGGCGCCTATCTGGCACAACTGCTTCTGGAAAAGGGCTACCACGTCACCGGCACCTTCCGCCGGTCGAGCTCGGTTAATTTCTGGCGCATCGCCGAACTCGGCATCGAGCAGCATCCCAACCTGAACCTCGTCGAATACGACCTCACCGATCTCTCGTCGAGCATCCGCCTCATCGAATCCAGCCGTCCCGACGAGGTGTACAACCTGGCCGCGCAGAGCTTCGTCGGCGTCTCGTTCGAGCAGCCCGTGACCACCGCCTCGATCACCGGCCTGGGCGCCGTCAACCTGCTCGAAGCGATCCGCATCGTGCATCCAAAAGCGCGCTTCTACCAGGCATCCACGTCCGAGATGTTCGGCAAGGTGCAGGCCGTGCCGCAGGTCGAGTCGACCCCGTTCTACCCGCGCAGCCCGTACGGCGTGGCCAAGCTGTATGCCCACTGGATGACCGTGAACTACCGCGAGTCCTACGGCATCTTCGGCAGCTCGGGCATCCTGTTCAACCACGAGTCGCCGCTGCGCGGCCGCGAGTTCGTCACCCGCAAGATCACCGATTCCGTCGCCAAGATCGTCCTGAACAAGCTGGACGTGCTCGAACTGGGCAACATGGACGCCAAGCGCGACTGGGGCTATGCGCGCGAATACGTGGAAGGCATGTGGCGCATCCTGCAGGCCGACGAGCCCGATACCTTCGTGCTGGCCACCAACCGCACCGAAACCGTGCGCGACTTCGTCACCATGGCCTTCCGCGGTGCCAACCTCGACGTCGAGTGGAAGGGCACGGGCGAGCAGGAGACGGGTCACTGCGCCCGTACCGGCAAGCTGCTCGTGCGCGTGTCGCCCAAGTTCTACCGTCCGGCCGAGGTCGACCTGCTGATCGGCGACCCGTCCAAGGCGCGGCGCGAACTGGGCTGGAAGGCCGAGACGTCGCTCGAACAGCTGTGCCAGATGATGGTCGACGCCGACCTGCGGCGCAACGAAACCGGCTTCTCGTTCTGACATGAACCGACTGGTCACGGAAGACCTCGTCCGGATGGTGGAACCCACAGGTTGGCAAAATGAGGGTGAGGGCAAGCGCGCCCTCATCACCGGCCTGCGCGGTTTTACCGGCTACCACATGGCGCGCGAGCTGACCGAGGCTGGCTACCATGTGTTCGGCACGGTGCTGCCGGGCAGCGAGACCGGACCGGACATCTTCACCGTCGACCTGAACGACCGCGCCGCACTGGCCGCCGTGATCGAGCAGGCGCGGCCGGACGTGGTCGTCCACCTGGCCGCCATCGCCTTCGTGGCCCACAACGACGCCGAGCAGATGTACCGCGTCAACGTGGTCGGCACCCGCAACCTGCTGGAAGCGCTGGCGAACGGTTCCCATAAGCCGTCCAAGGTGCTGCTCGCGTCGTCCGCCAATATCTACGGCAACGCCGCGATGCCCGTGATCGACGAATTCGTGCCGCCCGCGCCGGCGAACGACTACGCCGTCAGCAAGCTGGCGATGGAATACATGGCGCGCCTGTGGATGGACAAGCTGCCGATCGTGATCGCGCGCCCGTTCAACTACACGGGCGTCGGCCAGAACGAGAACTTCCTGCTGCCCAAGATCGTGTCGCACTTCCGCAAGGGCGCGCGCCGCATCGAGCTGGGCAACCTGGCGATCGCGCGCGATTTTTCCGACGTGCGCACGGTTGCGAAAAGCTATCGCCGCCTGTTGGCGGCCGCACCCGCGGGCGAAGTCTACAACGTCTGCTCCGGCCGCTCGCACTCGCTCGAGAGCCTCATCGACATGATGAGCGACATCGCCGGCTACCGCATCGAAGTGCACGTCAACCCCGCCTTCGTGCGCGCCAACGAAGTGCTCACGCTGTCCGGCAGCAACGCCAGGCTGGCGGCCACGATCGGTACGATCGAGCCCACGCCGCTGGTCGAGACGCTGCGCTGGATGTACCAGGCGTGAATACGGTACCGACCGGCCTGGACACCACCATGATCGAACTGGGCCTCCCCAAACGACGACCGGACGGCGCACCCGCCGTCCATGACCGCGTCCACGCGGCGCCGGGTCCCGCCGAGGCCGCGAACGATGCGCTCGTGCTGCCCGACCTGTGCGTCGGCATCGGCACGACCATGATCGAACCGGCCTTCACCGGCGGGCACCTGGACGGCATCGGCGTCTACACGCAGGCGCTGCTGCGCCACCTGCCGCACGCCGGCTGCGCGATGCGGCCGTATTCCTGGCCGCGCCTGCGCAGCGCCGGGCCCGTGACGAAGGGCGAGGCCTTGCCCCATACCTTCGAACGCGTCTCCTTCGTCGACCTCGTCACGCCGGACGTGCACCGCGTGCACATGCCCGTCGACGTGTTCCACGTGACGGACTACCGCGTCGTCCGCATGGATTGCCCCGTGGTGGCCAGCCTGCACGATGCGCTGCCCGTGAAACATCCCGAGTGGTGCAATCCGCGCCTGCGTGGCCTGAAGAACTGGCTGCAGCGCAAGGCCGCACAAAAGGCCGACCACGTGATCGCGCTGTCGCACTTCGCCATCGACGAGCTGGTCGATTGCTTCGGCATCGACGAGCGCCGCATCACCGTCGTGCCGTGCGGCGTGGACGACGAATGGCTCGACCCGCCGCCGGCGCACGCCGTGGCGACGACCCTGCAGGCCCACGGATTGCGGCCGGGGTATTTCCTGTTCGTGGGTACGCTGCAGCCGCGCAAGAACGTCGAGCGCCTGCTGGACGCTTACCTGTCGCTGCCGTCCGCCGTGCGCGCGGAGCGCCAGCTCGTCATCGTCGGCAGCGCCGGCGCACGCTCGGAAGAGCTGCTGCGCCGCATCGCCGCCGCCGTGCAGGATGGCGCGAACGTCGTCTGGCTGAACCGCCTCACCGACAACACCGAACTGCGCCACGTGTACGCGGGCGCGGGCGTGTTCGTGTTCGCCTCGCTGTACGAAGGCTTCGGCATCCCGGTGGTCGAGGCGTTCGCGTCCGGCGTGCCGGTCATCGCATCGAACACGACGTCGCTGCCGGAAGTGACGGCCGGCGCGGCGCTGGAGGTCGATCCGCTCGACACGGGCGCCATCGCCGACGCCATGCTCACGCTGGCGCGCGAACCCGGCGTGCGGACCCGCTGCATCACGGCCGGGCGTGCGCGCGCCGCCCAGCTGACCTGGAGCGCGACGGCAAGGCTGACGGCCGCCGTCTACCGTTCCCTCCTCTAAAAAAACGACCGTATCCATGTCCAAGCCCATGCGTGTCCTGCACTTCTACAAGACCTATTTCCCTGATTCGGTCGGCGGGGTCGAACAGGTCATCCGTCAGATGTGCGTGGGAACAGGGCGTTTGGGCATCACGAACCAGGTGTTGTCGCTGTCGCGCGACCGGCGCCTGGAACCGTTCGACTACGAAGGCCATACGGTGCACCGGGCGCCGCTGAACTTCGAGCTGGCGTCGAACGCGGTGTCGGTGCAGGCGATCGGCAAGCTGGCGCGCATGGCGGCGGAAGCCGACGTCGTGCACTACCACTTCCCGTGGCCGTTCATGGACATGGCGCACTTCCTCGCCCGCATCGACAAGCCGACCGTCGTCACGTACCACTCCGACATCGTGCGCCAGAAGGCGCTGCTGAAGCTGTACCAGCCGCTCAAGCACCGGTTCCTGGAAAGTGTCGACACGATCGTCGCGACGTCGCCCAACTATCTCGCGTCATCGGCCGTGCTCGACCGCTATCGCGACAAGACGCGCGTGATCACGTTCGGCCTGGATAAATCCAGCTATCCGGAACCGGACCAGGCGCGCCTGGACCACTGGCGCGCGCGGGTCGGCCCGAAATTCTTCCTGTTCGTGGGCGTGCTGCGCTACTACAAGGGCCTGCACATCCTGCTCGACGCCGTGGCCGGCACCGACTATCCGGTCGTGATCGTCGGCGCGGGACCGATCGAGGCGGAACTGAAGGCGCACGCCGAGCGCCTGGGCCTGAAGCGCGTGCAGTTCGTCGGCGCCGTGGACGACCTCGACAAGGCGGCGCTGCTCAAGCTCTGCTATGCCGTCGCCTTCCCGTCGCACCTGCGTTCGGAAGCCTTCGGCATCTCGCTGCTGGAAGGCGCGATGTATGGCAAGCCGATGATCTCCAGCGAGATCGGCACGGGCACCACCTACATCAACGTGCACGGCGAGACCGGCCTGGTCGTGCCGCCGTCCGACCATGAGGCCTTGCGCGCCGCGATGACGCGGCTGTGGAACGATCCGCAGATGGCGCAGGAGATGGGCCAGCGCGCGGAGGCACGCTACTGGCAGCTGTTCACGTCGGCGCAGATGGCCGACAACTACACGCGCCTGTACCAGGAACTGGTGGCGCGCAGGGCGGAAGTCAGGCTCGCGGCGGCGCCGCGTTTAGGGTAGGTCACCGGGGTAACGCCAACACATTGCGACCGTCCGCGTGGGCACGGGGTGCCCACCCTACGCCGCCGCCGGCACCGCCACTGCTGCGGGCTCCACATCCTGCTCCGCCCACCGCTCGCGGATCGCGCGGATCGCCGGCATCTGCGCGAGGAACAAATCGACCAGCACCGGGTCGAAATGCTTGCCCTTCTGCTTGACGAGGAAGTCGAGCGCCTCGCTTTCCGTCCACGCCTTCTTGTACGGCCGGATCGAGGTCAGCGCGTCGAACACGTCGGCGATCGCGCAGATGCGGCCTTCGAGCGGGATGTCCTTGCCGGCCAGCCCGTTCGGATAACCGCTGCCGTCCCATTTCTCGTGGTGCGAGAGGGCGATGTTGCGCGCCAGCGCCAGCACGCCGTGGTCGTGCTGGCCGATGATCTCGGCGCCGATGTGCGCGTGGCCCTGCATGATCTTCCATTCGTCCGGATCGAGCGGTCCCGGTTTCAGCAGCACGCGGTCGGGGATGCCGATCTTGCCGACGTCGTGCATGGGCGCGGCGTGCAGCAGGTCGTCCGCTTCCGCTTCCGTCATGCCGGCGGCGAGGCCGAGGACGCGTGCGAAATGGCTCATGCGGATGACGTGCAATCCCGTCTCGTTGTCCTTGTATTCGGCGGCCAGGCCGAGGCGCTGGACGATCTCCAGGCGCGACGCGCGCAATTCTTCCATGCGCACGAGCGACAGGTGAGTGCGCACGCGCGCACGCACGACCGGCGGGCTGACGGGCTTGGTGATGTAGTCGACGGCGCCGGCCTCGAAGCCTTCCACCTCGTCGCTCGTGTCGTTCAGCGCGGTGACGAAGATGACGGGGACGGCGGCCAGCGCCGGATCGGCCTTGAGGGCGGCGCACACTTCATAGCCGCTCATGCCGGGCATCATCACGTCGAGCAGGATCAGGTCGGGCGCATCTTCGCGCGCCAGTTCGAGCGCGCGCGGGCCGTCCTTGGCGAAGCGCAGGCGGTAGTGGTCTTGCAGGATCTGGCGCAGCAGCTGCAGGTTGCTGGCCTCGTCGTCGACCGCGAGGATCAGCGGTTGGGTGACGGTGGTCATTCGGCGATCTCCTGTGCCGGCTCGTCGATGGCGGCCAGCACGGTGTCAAGTTGTCGCAGGGCGAGGTCGAAGTCGAAATCGGAAATGGCGGCGTGGACTTGCGCGACGCGGGCGGCCAGCGGGTGGCCGCTGGTGGCTGCGGCCAGGCCGGCCAGCGCGGCGTCGTCCAGGCCGCCGCACCTGAGCGCATCGCGCAGGACGTTGCCGGCGCGGCGCGCGCGGTCCAGGTCGGCCGCAGGGCGCGCGGACTGGGCTTTCGGCTTGGATGCCGGCTGGGGCAGGGCCGCGCGAATCGCGTCCAGCGCCGCGTCGAGCAGGCCGTCCAGCTCGCCGAGCGACGCCTCGAGCGTGGACTCGGCGCCGGGATACAGTCTGCCACTGTCGCCGTCGACGAGGCCTTCCAGCCTGGCCAGCGCATCGGCCAGCAGTTCCAGGCCGAGGTTGGCGGCGATGCCGCGCACCCTGTGGGCCTGCATGCGCAGCGCGCGGTAGTCGGCCGCCGTGGCCAGGGTCGCGAGCGCGGCGCCGAGGTCGTCGTGCTGCGCGGCGAAGTGGGCGAGGGCTTCCTGGTAGGCGTCTTCCTTGCCGCTCCAGCGGCGCAGGCCGGCGTGGCGGTTCAGGGTCTCGTGTTGCTGCGCCGGCAGGTCGTCCGCATGGTGGCCGGTGCCGATGCCCAGCACGCGCGCGATCTCGTGCGACAGCGCGAACCAGTCGACGGGCTTGCTGGCAAAGCCGTCCATGCCGGCGTCGGCGCTGGCGCGGCGGTGCTCGGCCAGCACGCTGGCGGTCATGGCGATGATCGGCACGCGCGCACGGCCGCCGGCGGCCTCCTGCTCGCGGATCATGCGCGTGGCGGTGAGGCCGTCGATGGTCGGCATCTGGAAATCCATCAGGATCACGTCGAAGCGTTCGCGGACCGCCATGTCGACGACGGCGGCGCCATCGCCGACGGCCGTCATCGTGTGGCCGCGGCGCGCCAGCAGCAGTTGCAGCAGCTCCTGGTTCTGCGGCACGTCGTCGGCCACCAGCACGCGCAGCGGCGGCAGGGCGGCGGCGGTGCGCACGCGCGGCTGCTGCGGGGCAAAGCGCGCCAGCATGAGCGGCAGCACCACGTGGAAGGTCGTGCCCCGGCCCGGCTCGCTCTCGGCCCAGATGCGGCCGCCCATCAGCTCGACCAGCTGCTTGCAGATCGTGGTGCCGAGGCCCGTGCCGCCGAAGCGGCGCGTCATCGACGCGTCGGCCTGGGTGAACGGTTCGAAGATGGCGTCGAGGCGTTCCGGCGCGATGCCGATGCCGGTGTCGCTGATCATGAAGTGCAGGTGTTCGTCCTTCAGGTCGGCGCGCAGGGTGACGCTGCCCTTTTCCGTAAACTTGATCGCGTTGTCGAGCAGGTTGGTGAGTACCTGGCGCACGCGCAGCTCGTCGCCGCGCAGGCAGGTCGGCAACGCCGGGTCGTAATGGATGTCGACGTGCAGGCCCTTTGCGCGCGCGTTCGCGGCCAGCGTCGACGACAGTTCGTCGATCAGCGACAACAGGTTGTAGTCGTTCTGTTCCAGCTCCACCGCGCCCTTTTCCAGCTTGGCGGTGTCGAGGATCTCGTTGAGCAGGCGCAGCAGGGCGCGGCCGGAGCTGCGGATCGTGTCCAGGTGGCGGCGCTGGTCGGTGTTCAACTGGCCGTCCAGCAGCACGTCGGTGAAGCCGAGGATGGCATTCATCGGCGTGCGGATCTCGTGACTCATATTGGCCACGAAGCTGGCGCGCGCCGCGGCCGCCTGCTCGGCGTTTTCCTTGGCGTCGCGCAGCGCGTCTTCCATCTGGCGGCGTTCCGTAATGTCGAGGATGACGCCGTCCAGCCAGCACAATTCGCCGTCGTCGTTGCGCACGCCGGTGCCGTTTTCCCACATCCAGCGGGTGCTGCCGTCCGCGTGCAATAAACGGTATTCGACGAGGTCCGGACGGTCTTCGCGCAGCGCGGTGGCGATCGTTTCCGACACGCGCACGCGGTCGGCCGCGTGGATCAGCGGCGCGAAGGTGCGGCGCGGCGCCGCGCCCAGGAAGTCGCGGCCCGGATAACCCGTGACGCGCTCGACGGCGTCGCTGATGAACAGCATCGGCGCCTCGCCTTCGACCAGGCTGCTGCGGTAGGAGATGCCGGGAATGTTGCCGATCAGCGAACGGAACTGCTGCTCGCTGGCGCGCAGCGCCTGCTCCATCTTGCGGCGGTCGGTGATGTCCGTGATGAAGCAGACGAACAGGTCCTGCCCGTCCAGGCGCGCGTGGCCGAGGGCGCGCCGGATCGGCACGATGCTGCCGTCCTTGCGGCGCCCGGTCACGTCGGCGCCGCGCGCGCTGGGGCTGATTTCTCCCGTCCGCAGCGAGCGCAGCAGGCCGACTTCCTCGGAGGCGGTCTCGTTGCCGATCACGAGGCGGATATTGTGGCCGACGATCTCGTCGCGGCGCCAGCCGAAGATCTGTTCGGCCGACGCATTGAATTCGCGGATGGTGCCCTGGCGGTCGACCGTGATCACGCCGTCGACGGTGGTGGTGAGCAGCGCGCGCATCCACGCTTCGCTGCGCGACAGTTCGCGGAACAGCTGGCGGTAGCGCAGCAGGCCGTTGGCCGCCAGCACGAAGACGGTGAACGCGACGGTGATCAGGGTGATGGCGAGCGCCAGGAAGGTGCTGGTCTTGTGGGACGTCTGTACGATTGTGTGGCCGACGAAGCGCGCGGCGGCCATGCCGGTGTAGTGCATGCCGGCGATGGCGCAGCCCATCACGATGGCGGCCAGCAGCAGGCGGCGCTGTTCGCTCAGCCGGTGCGACAGGCTGGACAGGCCGAAGCGCACCCACAGCGCGAGCGTCGCCAGCACGACGGCGACGACGATCGACAGGCCGAACATGAACGGGTCGTAGCGCAGCTCCAGGCCCATCTGCATGCCGGTCATGCCCGCGTAGTGCATGACGCCGATGCCCGCGCCGACGATCACGCCGCCGGCCAGCAGGCCCCAGCCGCCCAGGCGTTCGCGCGCGATCAGGGTCAGCGCCACGAACGAGGCGCCGATGCTCGGCAGGCTCGAGAGGATGGTGGCGGAGGGATCGTAGTCCACGTCCGTGCACAGGTCGAATGCGAGCATGCCGATGAAGTGCATGGCCCACACGCCGGCGCCGAGCGCCAGGCTGCCGGTGCCGAGGATGATCCAGCGCTGGGCGCGGTTGGCGGCGGCCTGGCCGGCGATCTGCAGGCCCATCCACGAAGCGAAGATCGCCACGAGGACGGACAACGCGACCAGCTTCGGCGTGTAGAGGCCGTAGCTGAGCAGCGACGGGTCGGAAGGGAGCGTGAACACGGACAGCATGGCGCGTGACTTTTAGAGAGAATGACGAAATTGAGTGCGGCCTCGTGAGTATGGCATTTTCAAGACTGAAAGTCTTGCCTGAAGGCATCAGGTTACAAAGTGAACACGCGAAATGTCGCAAAGTCGCCACCATGCGGCGCCTGGCGTTGTCGGGCCGCCACGCGTTGCCGCCTGCGCGATGTTGCTGTTATGCTAGTTAAACGGGTAGTCCGCCGGGGACGCCCGCATTGGGTCGAACGTATGAAAACGACAGTTCTTGCCGCACTGCTGATGTTGGCCTGCACATGGGCGCGGGCGGAGCCGGCGCCGCAGCTGTACCTGACTACCGAGACCTCGGCACCGTACAGCATGCGCGAAGGCGACCGCGTGACGGGGATCGGAACCGACATGGTGCGCGAGATCATGGCCCGCTCCGGCATCGCGTATTCGATCGACCTGCTGCCTTGGAAGCGCGCCTACACGGCCGCGCTGGAACGCAGCGACGCCTGCGTCTTTTCGACCACCCGCACGCCCGAGCGCGAACCGCATTTCAAATGGATCGGACCGATCGGCGAGGCCGAGTGGGTCCTGATGGGCCGCGCCGACCGCCATTTCGACCTGAAGAGCCTGGACGACGCGCGCGCCTACCGCGTGGGCACCTACAACGGCGACGCGCGCGACCAGTTCCTGCGCGCGCGCGGCTTCAACGTCGACCCCGCGCCGAACGACATGATCAATCCCCGCAAGCTCATGATGGACCGCATCGACCTGTGGGCCGCCAGCATCCGCCGCGGCAGCCTCACGCTCGACCGGCTGGGCTATACGGGCAAGGTCGTACCCGTCCTCGTGTTCAACCGCATCCGCGTCTACCTGGCCTGCAACCGCGCCGTGCCGGACACGCTGGTCGCGCGCATGAACGGGTCGCTGGACGCCATGGAACGCGACGGGACCGCGCGGGCGATCGTGCACAAGTACGACGATTGGGGAGTGCCGGCGCGGTGAGGGGCGTCGGATGGGACTGCCTGGGGATGGTGCTTCCGGCCGGAATCGATGAGTCCGCTGGGAGCCGCGTGGCTGCTGGGTTTTCGTTGCGGGCTCATCTTTGGCATGGATACACGCGTGGATACAAAGCCGGTTAGGGTATGGGTGCGGTTTTCGAATGCGGAATCCCGCTGACCAATTTGACCCTCGATGCAGATCTTAGTTCACTGTCGTTTCCAGGCGAGGATGGCTGATGTTGCGCCCGCTATTGCCGATCACGCGGTCGGACGGCGGCTTCCTGATCAGGTTTCGGTCACATAGAGGGGCTCGAGCTGCGCGAGGATGGCGAGGTGCTCGACCGCCTTGACCTTTTGCAGGTTGGCTAGCGTGGGCGCACCGCCGAGCGCCAATGCGGGAACGAAGCCGTACATTTCGTCGTGTGCCAAGCGACCCAACTGCTTGAGCGCCGGCGCGAATAGTCCTTCGACGTCGTTAGTGTCGCGCCACAGCGAACCAAAAAAGATGCGTATTTGGAAATCCCGATCGACGTCGTTGTCAGCCGCCAATGCGAAACCGCATGACGCAGGTGCAAAGATACGCAGCGTGTCACCGGTTTTCTCGCCCCACAGGTAAAGCGTGCCGAACGCACTGCGGGCGATGACGTGATACGCGTCTCGTTCCATGAGCGGTGTATCGCCGATCCATGCTTCGAGCGCAGGTTCGTATTCCTGAGGATCGACGGTCCAGAACAACCCATCCGCATAGCCACACCAGCCGTACTCCTCCCAGTACGCCAACAACTGGTCCGGCAGTTTGCCGCGATAGCGTGTGATCGTCGATGGCGGTACGTCGCGCTTATCGATCGCCGGTTCAAACTCTGCCAAGAAGCAGGCGAAATCTTCATCCATGTTGAGCGTCCTTTAGGGGGAAGCGACTGCGCCATCGCGGGCCTGGACTGAGGCCCGTCACGCGGCCGGACGGCGCCCGCCCGATTAGATTTCGGTTACGTCAAGCGGCGCAAGCTGTGCAAGGATGACGAGGTGCTCGACCGCCTTGACTTTGCGCAGGTTGGAGAGCGTTAGAGCGCCACCGAGCGCGAGTGCCGGAACGAAGCCGTACATTTCGTCGTGCGCGGGACGCCCCAACTGCCGCAACGCCGGCGCGAACAGGCCCTCGACGTCAATGCCCTTGCGCGACATTCCCCCAAAGAACAAACGCATTTCGAAATCGCGGTCGATGTCGTTGTCGGGAGACGATGCGAAACAGGTCGAGGCTGGCGCGAATATGCTGAGTGTGTCCCCGGTCTCTTCGCCCCAGAGGTAAAGCTTGCCGAAAGCGCTACGTGCGATGACGTGATAGGCGTCCTGCTCCATGAACGGGGTATCGCCGATCCATGCCTCCAGGGCCGGCTCATACTCCTGGGGATTCACGGTCCAGAATAATCCGTCCGCATACCCGCACCAGCCATACTCTTCCCAGTACGCCAGCAACTGGTCAGGAAGCTTGCCGCGGTAACGATCAATCGTCGAGGGCGGCACGTAGCGCCTGTCAATCGCCGGTCCAAAATGCGTTAGAAAAAGAGCGAAATCCTCATCCATATTGGGCGTCCTCATTTGCAGCGTTCAAGTTTTGCGTTCATTTTCATCGTGGTGCGCAGCGATTCGGGTACGCGTTCGGCGGCTATGTCCAATTCGGCCAGTCGAGTGGTTTTCGTGCCGTTCCTTTCAGTCCACGCCTTCCATTGTGCTCCGATACGCGAATTGATCGAGCGGTCGCCGAACCCGGCGATCACGTCCCTGCCGCCGGCAACCATATTCGGATTATGCAGTGCGGCGAGGACTCTCATCTGGTCGGTCGCCATCTCGGCGGCCTTCGCCGTCGCCTCGAGGCCAGATAACCCCTGTCTGCGCAGCGTGATGAAAAACTTGCGTTCCAGGTCGCTTTGGTAGTCGGCACGGGCCGCGCGCGCGATGTTCGGATCACGCACCGCCGTGCGGGTTTCGAACGCGTCGCGACCATCGACGTAATCGGCCACCGTCATGTCGTTGAGCCCGGTCTCCTGCCCGGCCAGTTGGCGGTCGAATTCAGGAAAGCGAGTCGACGGCAAGCCGTTGGTCTTGAAACACGGAACTCTCGCCGTCGGCATCAGGAGCGGGCGAGAGCCCTCGCTCTCGCGTCGTCCATCACGCGGCCGCGATGGCGGCGGCTCCTGCGCCGGCCTGTGAGGACCGCCAGCGCCTCCATGGGTGGCCTGCAGCGCCGGTTGGCGGCGCAGCCGTTCTTCGTTATGCTCGACCCAGGCCGCGACGCGCGGACCAAGCCGGGGGCTGCGCTCGATTTCGTTCAGCAGGACCGCCCGGTCAGTCTTCCCTCGCGACATATACGCCGTCATGACGGACAGGATCGCCATCATCACGATCACGTGGCCGTTGGCGAGGTCGAACGCTGCCGCGGCCGTGTCGCCGCGCACGCCCAGGCCCAGGCGCAAGCGGTCGTCCTGCCGCTCGGGGCCCCATGCCTCCGCGATTCCCTTCTGGTAGTGCCGCAGCGCGGCCGGTATCGCCTCTGCGATGCCTTCCACCAGCGACTTCAAGCCCAGCACGCTCAAAATGAGACCGCCGACGTAGCTGCCCGCGGCGGCGCCGGCTGCAGCGCCCGGTATCGCACCGATGCCGCCGAAAAAGGCCCCGCCAACACCGCCGATGAATCCACCGACGACGGTCGAACCACCGTAGATCAGTGCCAGGTCCTGGCACGCCGACACGAGGATGGACGCGATCATCGACAAGTCGATACCAGCGAGGCGCTCGACAATCATGCGCTGCGCCAGCGGCCCGGAGTCGTGCAGCGCCTTGCGCACACGGTTTACCCGGCCGAGCTGGTCGTAGCCCCACGCGCCGCCCAGGTGAACCGAGGTCCCGGCGGGCCGCCCCATGCTGTCGTACTGTTCGCCGTGACCGGGATAGCCACCGCTCCACGTCAACTGGTCTTCTTTTCGCTTCAGATCGTTCCAGACACGTGACACTTCCTGCATCGCCAGTCCCCTTGCGCACACCGTCCGATATCGCCCACTGCACGTCGCCCTAGTCGCAGCTGTCGCCGACAGAACCTATCGCGGCGGCTATGGCGTCATGCCTCTCCGCGCTCGATGTGGTTGTGTTGCCGTTGGCGCCGCCAAAAAGAAGGCGACGACGTGGGGGCAGACGGGCATTCATACGACAGCGCTGACCCGGTCGAGTTACCGCCCGGCATGATATCCGAATGCCCCGGCTACCCGCGCTCGATAGACGCGGACATTAAGCCTGCCGGCACGGTGGCTCGGAGCTCTTGTTCGTGTCGTCCATTTACAGCGATACCCGGTCGGGAATGGAGGGGCTGTGCATCAGGAAGAGCATCTTTACAAGCGCTACTAACGAAGCGATGCGTACAAATTTCGTCGTGACGAAATCCGGATGTTCGCCATGGCCGCGCTGCAGCGTCAAGTTCGCTGTTGTTCGAAGTGACCGGACAGCTGGCATCGCGGCGACGCGGACCACAAATTTCGTCATGACGAAATCCGGCGCGCGGGCGGACTATTGCGGAGTGAACGGCGTAGCGCCGGCAGGGACGACACCCTGACCAGTGTGTTCGGTCGTGGCCTTGCCGACCTCGGTCACCGTGGGGCCGAGAATCATGGCCCGGATGGCCTCGACCTTTGGCTTGTTACGCGCCTGGAAGCGGACGGTCCGTATGCCCGCCTGTTCGAGTCGCGCGTCCCGCAGTTCATCCTTTGCGCGTGAGTGCGTTTTGTCGTCCAGTTCGACGACCGCGACGACTTCGCAGCGTCGGGTGCAGACGACGTAATCGACGCGCTGCTGGGCGATCCGCAATCTATCGCCATGGGCTGTTCTCTTGTCGCTACTTGCCGTGTCGAGAAGGGCCGACATCGCGACCTGCGGAAAAGTGTAGTGGTCGGGAAGCGCCACGACGAGCCGGCCGAAGAACTCTTCCTCATTGTCGGTCATGAACTTGCGGCGTCGGTACGTACCCGTCCGGCCTTTGTCCTTCGCTGTCTTCAACTGCACTGCGGCAAGGCCCGCTAGCAGGACGGCAAGGGCGAAGAAGACGAGGATGATTTTCATGTGTGCGAACTCATTCGATAGTCGGTTGATGCATTGATGGGAGGCTTGCGGCCGCAGCCCGGTTGCGACCGGTGGTAGTCGCAGGCTCCCAAGGGCGCAGTCCCTGATCCTTGCTCAACCTGATGCGATGGACTTTCATCGCGTCGATGACGTCGGCC
>JBJMVU010000198.1:0-23950 GCA_045810485.1 Massilia sp.
AGTCCTGGAGCGCAAGCAGCTCGAAGCGCTCAAGATGGGCAGCTTCCTGTCCGTGACGCGCGGCAGCGAAGAGCCGCCGAAGTTCATCGTCCTGAAGCACAACGGCGGCAAGAAGAACGACGCGCCGGTGGTCCTGGTCGGCAAGGGCATCACGTTCGACACGGGCGGCATCTCGCTGAAGCCGGGTCCGAACATGGACGAGATGAAGTACGACATGTGCGGCGCCGGTTCGGTGCTGGGCACCTTCCGCGCCATCGGCGAGATGGGCCTGAAGCTGAACGTGATCGGCATCGTCGCCGCGTGCGAGAACATGCCGTCGGGCCGCGCCACCAAGCCGGGCGACATCGTCACCGCGATGAACGGCACCACCATCGAGATCCTGAATACGGACGCCGAGGGCCGCCTGATCCTGTGCGACGCCCTGACCTACGCCGAGCGCTTCAAACCGGCCGCCGTCGTCGACATCGCCACGCTGACGGGCGCAGTCATCGTCTCGCTGGGCCACCACACGTCGGGCGTGTTCACCCGCCACGACGACGCCCACGACGCGCTGGCCCAGGAACTGCTGGACGCCGGCAAGCAGGCGGGCGACCCGGCCTGGCGCCTGCCGATCGGCGAGCAGTACAACGAGCAGCTGAAATCGAACTTCGCCGACCTGGCCAACATCGGCACGCCGGGCGGCGCGTCGATCACGGCGGCCTGCTTCCTGGAGAACTTCACGCGCAACTACACGTGGGCCCACCTGGACATCGCCGGCACCGCGTGGAAATCGGGCGGGTCCAAGGGTGCGACCGGCCGTCCGGTGCCCCTGCTGACCACGTTCCTGCTGAACCGCATGTAAGCGCCCCAAGCTCCGTCGTTCCCGCGCAAGCGGGAACCCATGCTGAGTATCCAGATCCGATCAGTATGGATCCCCGCTTTCGTGGGGATGACGGCAGAACGCCATGCGGACGCCGCAGCGCCGGTTCTTTATTCGCGCGTCAAAACACGACGTTGCCGGACGCCGCGGGATCCGCCGTCGCGGCCTGCGCCGCGGGCCGCATCAGCACGGTCAGGGTCGACTGATAGGCGACGCCGCCGCCGTCATAGGGCTTGACGTAGCCCGCGCCGCCGGCGCTGACGATGATGTTGCCGATCAGCCGGTCGGTGTCGAAGAACGACGCGACATGCGCGTCGGCGACCTCGCGCGCGCTGCCCGTGCCGTCGCGCGCGCAGTCGATCGTCAGCGGACTCCGGCTGCGCTCGACCGTGACGCGCCCCGGCGCGACGACGAACCAGCGCCCCGCCGCGTTGGACAATACGCAACCGACACCCGTCACTTCACGGTGACCGAGGATGGCGTGGACTTCCAGCTGTTGCGTCGGCGCCCCGGCCGGCGCAGTCACGCAGCCTGCCATGGCGGCACCCAGCGCGAGCGCGCAGGCGGTACGGAAAAAAATCAGGGACATGTCTTCACCGAGGATGCATACCTGTCCGTTTACGGCGGCAATCGGGAAGACATGAGGCGATGCGCATCCCGGGATCGCCGGGATGGCGTTGCTATGCGGCGGCGGGCGCCGGATCGATGGGCGAAAAGCGCGGCATGCGCTCACCGTCCACGTCGACCGGTCCGAAAAACGCATCCCGCGGGCGAACCCAGGTCTTGCCGTCCTGCCCGCGATACACGACCACGGCCGTGTGATCAGCCTCGAGGACGGCCTCGCAGACCACCTCGTACACCCCGCCCTTGTAGTGGCGGAAGCGCATCAGGCCTTTTCTTCGATTGCGGCGCGGTGCTTCTTCTTGAGGCTCTGGATGACCTTGACGATGCCTTCGACACCGGCGTTGTCATCGAGCTCGCTGAACGCGTCCAGCACCTCGTTGAGCACGCGGTTACGCACGCTCGCCTCGTCCGCCTGCATCTTCTGCGGCGGGGTCTCGGACGGCGCGAATTTCGGCGGCGCTTCGGCCGCAGCCTTCTGCCCGTGTGCCAGCGCGGCTTGCCAGATCAGCCAGCGGCGTTGGGTTTCGTACACGAGGTACTCTTCCGGCTTGTCTTCACGACGCCGGACAATGTGGCCATCGCGTTGGGCCCATGCTTCAAATGCTTGGCGCATTGTTGTCCTTTAAAAAGCTGTGTGCAAATCCTGCTCTCGGATCCGCGATCGTTACACACCTGCCAAAGGCCGGCCGCTCGACCGACCACGGCAACCATCGATCAATGCAATAAATTGCTATTGAATACTTGGTTCCAGAGCAATATGCCAATAGTACAACCAAAGTTGGCCTACTGCAATTTTTTTCTTTCGAGAAGGAGACAATACGTAAATGTCCCCTGACTTGCTGCGATTGTTACATCTTGTCACAGTTCGGTGCAACTTTCCAGCTTCGTTACGAATTTTTACTCCACG
Source organism: Massilia sp. (assembly GCA_045810485.1). Taxonomy (GTDB): domain Bacteria; phylum Pseudomonadota; class Gammaproteobacteria; order Burkholderiales; family Burkholderiaceae_D; genus Telluria. Next base: position 2,391 of record JBJMVU010000198.1, read on the forward strand.
GACAATAATTTTACGACATCTTTGTTGCAATCGAAACAAATAATGACAATCGTGTCATGGCTTCATAGGCCACTCATGTTGCAAGAATGGCTCACAGCCACGATACTGCCCGGATTGCGCCGGACGGTCCGGCCATCGCAACCAGATAGACACATGAAAATCGCATCCTGGAACGTGAACTCGCTGAAGGTCCGCCTGCCGCACCTGCTCCAGTGGCTCACCGCCAATCCCGTCGACGTGCTCTGCCTCCAGGAGACCAAGCTCACCGACGACAAATTCCCCGTGGCCGAGATCAACGCCGCCGGCTACGAAGTCGTGTTCAGCGGCCAGAAGACGTACAACGGCGTCGCGATCCTGTCGCGCCTCCCCGTCGCCGACGTCGTGCGCAACAATCCGCATTACCAGGACGAGCAGCAGCGCCTCATCGCCGCGACCATCGGGGGTGTGCGCTTCATCTGCGCCTACGTGCCGAACGGCCAGGCCGTCGGCTCCGACAAATACACCTACAAGATGGGCTGGCTGACCGCGCTGCGCACCTGGGTCGGCGAAGAACTGCAAATCCACGACCAGTTCGCGATCCTGGGCGACTACAACATCGCGCCCGAAGACCGCGACGTGCACGACCCCGAACTGTGGGCCGGCCAGATCCACTGCTCCGACCTGGAACGCGAGCAGCTGCGCGAACTCTGCGGCCTCGGTCTCGTCGACGCGTTCCGCCTGTTCGAGCAGCCCGAGAAGCAGTACAGCTGGTGGGACTACCGCCAGATGGCGTTCCGCCGCAACCGCGGCCTGCGCATCGACCATATCCTGCTGTCGCAGGCGCTGGCGAAGCGCTGCGAAGCCTGCGTCATCGACCGCGAACCCCGCAAGTGGGAGCAGCCGTCGGATCACACGCCGGTGATCGCGACGATCGCTTAGTACAGTCCGGTAGGGTGGGCTCACCGAGCCCACGCGCACGCTTGCCGTGTGTCGACGTTACGCGTGGGCGGAGGCCGCCCACCCTACGAATCATCTTCCAGAAAATTCTGAATTGCAGAGGCGTCCATCGGCCGCGCGAACAGATAGCCCTGGGCATACTGGCACCCGTGCCGGCGCAGCAGCGCCAGCTGCGCGTCGTTCTCGACGCCCTCCGCCACGACGGCCATGCCGAGGCTCCCCGCCAGCGCCATGATGGCGGCGACGATGGCCCGGTCCTCGCTGCTCGTCTCGAGGTCGCGCACGAAGGCGCGGTCGATCTTGATCTTGCGGACCGGGAAGCGCTTCAGGTACGCCAGGCTCGAATACCCGGTGCCGAAATCGTCGATCGACAGGCGGATGCCCATGCGGTAGATCTGGCCCAGCGTCTCCAGCGTCTGGCCGCCGTGCTGCATCAGCGCCGTCTCCGTGATCTCGAATTCCAGCAGGCCCGGATCGATGCCCGTGTCGTCGACGATGGCGCGGATGGACTGGATCAGGCCCCGGTGCATGAACTGGCGCGCCGACAGGTTCACCGCGAGCGGCAACGGCGGCAGGCCCGCGCGCTGCCAGGCCATCGACTGTTCGCAGGCGCGCCGGATCACCCACTCGCCGACCGGCACGATCAGCCCGTTCTCTTCCAGGATCGGGATGAAGTCGTCCGGCGCCACGAGGCCCTGCTCCGGATGGCGCCAGCGCAGCAGCACTTCCAGGCCATGCACGCGGCCGTCCTGCACGCCGACGATCGGCTGGTAGAACAGCACGAATTCCTCGCGCAGCAGCGCGCCGCGCAGGCGCGTCTCCAGCTCGAAATGGCGCGCGGCCGCCGCGTTCATCGGCTCCGCGTAGAACTGGTAATTGTTGCGGCCCGCGGCCTTGGCGTAGTACATCGCGGCGTCGGCCCTGCGCATCAGGCTCGCCGCGTCGGCGCCATCGTCCGGGTACAGGCAGATGCCGATCGACGGCGAAATGTGCAGGCTGTGCCCCTCGAATTCGACAGGTGCGGCCAGCGCCGCGATGATCTTGTCGCCCACGAGGCCGCACTCCTCGGGCCCGCGCACGCCCGGCACCAGCACGACGAATTCGTCGCCGCCCAGGCGCGCGACCGTGTCGCTGGCGCGCACCTCGCGGCACAGGCGCTGCGCCACTTCCTTCAGCAGATGATCGCCCGTCAGGTGGCCGAGCGAATCGTTGATCGTCTTGAAGCGGTCCAGGTCGATGAACAACAGCGCCAGCTTCATGCCGTCGCGCCGCGCCGCCAGCAGCGCGCGGTCGAGGCGTTCGGACAGCAGCGCGCGGTTCGGCAGGCCCGTGAGCGCGTCGTGGTACGCCATGTGGTGCACGCGCGCCTCGGCCTGGCGCCGCTCGACGATCTCGGCCTGCAGTTCCGCCGTGCGTTCCTGCACGCGCACCTCCAGTTCGTCGCGCGCGCGGCGCAGCGCGTCCGCCGCCTCGCGCTGGGCGGTGACGTCGTCGATCAGCCAGACGCTGCGCCCGCCCCGCTCCGCCATGTCGAACGGCCGACCCGACAGGCGCGCCCAGAACCGCTTGCCGTCGCGCCGCACCAGTTCGTACTCCGCCATGTGCACGCGGCCCGCGTCGAAATCGCGCTGCGTCTGCATGCGCGCGGCGATCCAGCCCGCGTCGTCGGGATACAGCTCGCGCACGGGCAGTCCCTCGATGCTGCCGCCCTGGTGGCCGAACAGCTCCTCCATCTTGCGGTTGCAGTGCAGGGTGCGGCCCCTCTCGACGACGGCGATGCCCAGCACGGCGTTGTCGAGGATCGCCTGGTTTTCCAGCAGCGCGTTGCGCAACGATTCCTCGGCCGCCTTCTGGCCGGTGCGGTCCTCGATCATCCAGATCATCGTGCCGGCGCCCAGCTCGTCGGGATTGACGGCGTAGCCGATCAGGTTGACCCACATCGGCGTGCCGTCCCGGTGCACCATCGCCGTCTCGGCCTTGAACGAGCCGCCCTGGCCCAGCACCCCGTAGGCGCGGCGGCCCATGTCGACGAACGCGGCGTCGTCGGCATACAGCACGCGCGTCGAACGGCCGGTCACCTCGTCCGGCCCGTAGCCGAACATGCTGCCGAAGCACGCGTTGTAGCGGGTGATGTTGCGGGCGCGCGTGAAGAAGATGCCGATCGTGGCATTGGTGATGATCGCCTGGATCTCGGTGTGCGCCTGGCGCGCTTCCGTGACGTCTTCGACGATCCACACGGTGCCCGCCTCGCGCGCGCTCATGTCGACGGCCTTGGCGCGGATGCGGCACCAGATCGTGCTGCCGTCGCGGCGGCGCAGCGGCACCTCGCTCTTTTCGAACAGGCTGCCGGTCGTCAGCACGAGGACGGCTTCGCCGATGAACGCCTCGTAGTGGGCGCGCGAGGCGAAGACCTGGGCCGGGCTGTGGTCGATGAGTTCTTCCGGCGCATAGCCCAGCATCCCGGCCATGCGCGGATTGCAGGACTTGACCAGGTCGGGCAAGGTCACGGCGATGCCGACCGGCGCATGCTCGACGACGGCCGCCTGTTCCAGCAGGCGTCCGCGCAGGGCCGCCTGCCCGTCGCCGAACGTGAGCACGTCGCCGAACACGAAGGTGGCGCCACCCGCCGGCAGCGGCTTCGCGCGCACCTCGACGGGCCTGCCCGTGGCGCCATGCTCGATGAGGCCGTCCCAGCGCCGTTCGCCGGCCTGCGACAGGCGGATCTCCACCGCCATCTCCGCCGCCATGCGCGGGCAGAACAGCGATACCAGCGGCCGCCCTTCCACCGCGCCGCCCGCCAGTTCGACGAATGCCGCGTTCGCGGCCCGGATCGTCCCCTGCGCATCGCAGGCGCAGGCCGGCGCGGCGATCAATGCCAATGCGTCGGCCACCAAGGCCGCTGTGCTCGTTCCCCGATCCATCCCTCTTGTCCTAGCCGCGCCTATTGACAAGGCACTTTATCGATTTTTTGAATGGATCATAGCCGAAAATCAACGTAATTTATCATTATGGAAAGATGAATTTCGCTGTGTGACGCGGCGCAGCAACGGTCTCAGAAGGTATCGCCCGGCACGCGCACCCAGCCCTCCATCAAGACGCGCGCGCTGCGGCTCATCACGGCCTTGGTGACGACCCAGTCGCCGCCCTCCTGGCGCGCCTCGGCGCCCACGCGCAACGTCCCGGACGGATGGCCGAAGCGCACGGCCTCGTGCGCCCGTCCGCCCGCGGCGAGGCTGACGAGCGTGCCCGGGATCGCCGCCGCCGTCCCGATGGCGACGGCCGCCGTGCCCATCATCGCGTGGTGCAGCTTGCCCATCGACAGGGCGCGCACGAGCAGGTCGATGTCGTCCGCCTCGACCCGCCTGCCGCTCGACGCGGTGTAGCCCGCCGGCGGCGCGACGAAGGCGACCTTCGGCGTGTGCTGGCGCCGCGCGGCTTCCTCCACGTGCGCGATCAGGCCCATGCGCATGGCGCCGTAGGCACGGATCGTCTCGAACATCGCCAGCGCCTTCGGGTCGCCGTTGACGGCATCCTGCAGCTCCGTGCCCGTGTAGCCGATGTCGGCCGCGTTCACGAAGACGGTCGGGATGCCGACGTTGATGAGCGTCGCCTTCAAGGTGCCGACGCCGGGCACCTCGAGGTCGTCGACCAGGTTCCCGGTCGGGAACATCGCACCGCCCCCTTCCCCGTCTTCCGCAGCGGGGTCCATGAATTCCAGCTGCACTTCGGCGGCCGGGAACGTGACGCCGTCCAGTTCGAAGTCGCCCGTCTCCTGCACCTGCCCGTTCACGACGGGGACGTGGGCGACGATCGTCTTCCTGATGTTGGCCTGCCAGATGCGTACGGTGACGATGCCGTTGTCCGGGATGCGCGCGGGATCGATGAAGCCGTTCGCGATGGCGTACGGGCCGATCGCGGCGGACAGATTGCCGCAGTTGCCGCTCCAGTCGACGAACGGCTTGTCGATGGCGACCTGGCCGAACAGGTAGTCGACGTCGTGGCCGGGACGGGTGCCGGGCGCGACGATCACGGTCTTGCTCGTGCTGGACGTGGCGCCGCCCATGCCGTCGATGTGCTTGGCGTACGGGTCGGGGCTGCCGATCACGCGCAGCAGGAAGTTGTCGCGCGCCTCGCCGGGGACCTGCGCGGCGTCCGGCAGGTCCTGCAGGCGGAAGAAGACGCCTTTGCTCGTGCCGCCGCGCATGTAGACGGCGGGGATCTTGATTTGGGGTGCGTTAGCCATAATTGTTGTCCCTAGCACGTCGTCCCCGCGAAGGCGGGGACCCAATGTTGCTCGCGTCTCGACAGCGCGTGAACCTTGGGCCCCTGCCTTCGCAGGGGCGACGGTGTGTTTATGCTGCTACTTTAGAGGAGGCCAGGAAGTCCTGCGCAAACCGCTGCAGCACCCCGCCCGCCTCGTAGATCGACACTTCCTCGCCAGTGTCGAGACGGCAGGTCACCGGCACCTCGACCGTCTCGCCCGCCTTTGCTCCTTTATGGCGATGGATCACGAGCGTCAAGGTCGCGCGCGGCGTGCGCTCGCCCACGACGTCGAACGTCTCCGTCCCGTCGATGCCCAGCGTGAGGCGCGTGGTCCCCGGCTGGAATTCCAGCGGCAGCACGCCCATGCCGACGAGGTTCGTGCGGTGGATGCGCTCGAACCCTTCCGCCACGATGGCTTCCACGCCCGCCAGCCGCACGCCCTTCGCGGCCCAGTCGCGCGACGAGCCCTGGCCGTAATCGGCGCCGGCGATCACGATCAGCGGCTGCTTGCGCTCCATGTACGTCTCGATCGCTTCCCACATGCGCGTGACGGCGCCTTCCGGCTCGATGCGCGCGAGCGAACCGGCTTTCACGCTGCCGTCGGCATTGCGCACCATCTCGTTCTTCAACGTCGGGTTCGCGAACGTGGCGCGCTGCGCCGTCAGGTGGTCGCCGCGGTGCGTCGCGTACGAGTTGAAGTCTTCTTCCGGCAGGCCCATCTTCGCGAGGTATTCGCCCGCGGCGCTGTTCAGCATGATCGCGTTCGACGGCGACAGGTGGTCGGTCGTGATGTTGTCGCCCAGGACCGCCAGCGGCCGCATGCCGGTCAACGTCCGTGCGCCGGCGAGCGCGCCTTCCCAGTACGGCGGACGGCGGATGTAGGTGCTCGTCGGGCGCCAGTCGTACAGCGGCGCCACGGCATCGTCACCGCCTTCGCGGCGCGCGAACATGATGTCGTAGACCTTGCGGAACTGCTGCGGCTTCACGGCCCGCTCGACGACGGCGTCGATCTCCGCGTCGTCCGGCCAGATGTCGGCCAGGCGCACCGCCTTGCCGTCGGCGTCGACGCCCAGCACGTCCTTCTCGATGTCGAAGCGGATCGTGCCCGCGATCGCATACGCGACGACGAGCGGCGGCGACGCGAGGAATGCCTGCTTCGCATACGGGTGGATGCGGCCGTCGAAATTGCGGTTGCCCGACAGGACGGCCGTCGCGTACAGGTCGCGCTCGACGATCTCCTGCTGGATCGCCGGATCCAGCGCGCCCGACATGCCGTTGCAGGTCGTGCACGCGAAGGCGACGACGCCGAAGCCCAGCTTCTCGAGTTCCGGCAACAGCCCCGCTTCTTCCAGGTACATCGGCACGGTCTTGGAGCCCGGCGCCAGCGACGACTTCACCCACGGCTTGCGCCCGAGCCCGCGCGCGTTCGCGTTGCGCGCGAGGAGGCCCGCGGCCACCATATTGCGCGGGTTGTTCGTGTTCGTGCAACTCGTAATCGCCGCGATGATGACGGCGCCGTCGGGCATCAGTCCCGGCTCGTTCTCGACCGTGCCCGTGATGCCATGCTGCGCCAGTTCCGTCGTCGCCACGCGCTTGTGCGGGTTCGACGGGCCGGCGATGTTGCGCACGACGGTCGCCAGATCGAAACTCAGCACACGTTCGTATTCCGCGTTCGTCAACGTGTCCGCCCACAGGCCCGTTTCCTTCGCATACAGCTCGACCAGTTTCACGAGGTCGTCGTCGCGGCCCGTCAGCTTCAGGTACTTGATGGTCTGCTCGTCGATGGCGAACATCGCGGCCGTCGCGCCGTATTCCGGCGCCATGTTGGAGATCGTCGCGCGGTCGCCCAGCGTGAGGTTCGCGGCGCCTTCGCCATAGAACTCGAGGTAGGCGGACACCACTTTCGACTTGCGCAGGAATTCGGTCAGCGCGAGCACGATGTCGGTCGCGGTGATGCCCGGTTGCGGCTTGCCGATCAGCTCGACGCCGACGATGTCCGGGAGGCGCATGTACGACGCGCGGCCCAGCATGACGCTTTCCGCTTCCAGGCCGCCGACGCCGATGGCGATCACGCCCAGCGCATCGACCATCGGCGTGTGCGAGTCGGTGCCGACGAGCGTGTCGGGGAACGCCACGCCATCCTTCACCTGCACGACGGGGCTCATGCGCTCCAGGTTGATCTGGTGGAGGATGCCGTTCCCCGGCGGGATCACGTCGACGTTCTCGAACGCCTTGCGGGTCCATTCGATGAAGTCGAAGCGGTCTTCGTTGCGGCGGTCCTCGATGGCGCGGTTCTTTTCAAAAGCGTCCGGATCGAAGCCGCCGCATTCGACGGCGAGCGAGTGGTCGACGACGAGCTGCGTCGGCACGACCGGGTTCACGAGGGCCGGATTGCCGCCCTCAAGCGCGATCGCGTCGCGCAGGCCGGCCAGGTCGACGAGGGCCGTCTGGCCGAGGATGTCGTGGCACACGACGCGCGCGGGGAACCACGGAAAGTCGAGGTCGCGCTTGCGTTCGATGATCTGCTTCAGCGACGGCACGAGCGCCATCGGTTCGCAGCGGCGCACGAGGTTTTCGGCCAGCACGCGCGAGGTGTACGGCAGGGTGTCCCAGGCGCCGGGCTGGATCTCTTCGACGGCCGCTCGCGCGTCGAAGTAATGGAGACTGGTGCCGTGCAGGGGCTTGCGATATTGGCTGTTCATGGCGTTGCCTGTGAAACGAGAGAGAGGTGCAGGTGGTGCAGCGCAAGGTACCCGCCCTCATGGTAAATGGCGTCCGGCTCGAGGCCGAAGGGTTGGAAGCCGAAGGCATCGTACAGGCGCCGCGCGGGCGCGTTGCCGTCGATGAGCTTCAGGGTGAGCCGGCGCACATGGCCGAGCGAACGGGCGTGGGCAATCAGATGCGCCGTCAGCAGGCGGCCGATGCCGGCGCGCTGGTGGCCCGGCGCCACCATCAGGCTGCTCAGCAGCGCCGAGTGGTGCAGCCGGCCGCCCTTCTTCGCGCACAGGCAGATGACGCCGACGAGCGTGTCGCCGTCGAAGGCGCCGAACCACGTGTAGTCGGACCTCGCCAGCCGGTCGGCATGCCAGGCTTCCGGCTGCGCTAGCGCGTCTTCGTACGCGGGGCCGTGCGCGTACTGGAAGTCGCGCAGGTTCTCCAGGCGCAGCGCGCGGTACGCCGCAGCGTCCGCGGCGCCGAGGGGACGGATGCGGATGTCGCCGGCCTCCATCACTTGCGCTCGGCCAGCGGCACGAACTGCAGGTCTTCCGGACCGACGTAGTTCGCGCTCGGGCGGATGATCTTGTTGTCGATGCGCTGCTCGATGACGTGCGCCGACCAGCCGGACGTGCGCGAGATGACGAACAGCGGCGTGAACATCGCGGTCGGCACGCCCATCATGTGGTACGAGACGGCCGAGAACCAGTCGAGGTTCGGGAACATCTTTTTCACTTCCCACATCACGGATTCGAGGCGCTCGGCGATGTCGAACATCTTCATCGAACCCGCTTCCTGCGACAGCGTGCGCGCCACTTCCTTGATCACCTTGTTGCGCGGATCGGAGATCGTGTAGACCGGGTGCCCGAAGCCGATGACGACTTCCTTGTTCGCCACGCGGTTGCGGATGTCGGCTTCCGCCTCGTCCGCGTTCTCGTAGCGCTTCTGGATCTCGAACGCGGCTTCGTTGGCGCCGCCGTGCTTCGGACCGCGCAGCGCGCCGATCGCGCCCGTGATCGCGGAATAGATGTCGGAGCCGGTGCCGGCGATGACGCGGCCGGTAAAGGTCGACGCGTTGAACTCGTGTTCCGCGTACAGGATCAGCGACGTGTGCATCGCCTTGACCCATTCCTCCGACGGCTTCACGCCGTGCAGCAGGTGCAGGAAGTGGCCGCCGATCGAATCGTCGTCCGTCTCCACGTCGATGCGCTTGCCGTTATGGCTGTAGTGGTACCAGTACAGCAGCATCGAACCGAACGACGCCATCAGGCGGTCGGCGATGTCGCGCGCGCCGGCGATGTTGTGGTCGTCCTTTTCCGGCAGCACGCAGCCCAGTACCGAGACGCCCGTGCGCATCACGTCCATCGGGTGCGCGCCGGCCGGCAGCGCCTCCAGCGCGGCCTTCACGGCGTGCGGCAGGCCGCGCAGCGATTTCAGCCTGGCCTTGTAGCCGCGCAGCTCCGCCTCGTTCGGCAGCTTGCCGTGCACGAGCAGGTAGGCGATTTCCTCGAACTCGCTGTTGCCGGCCACGTCCAGGATGTCGTACCCGCGGTAGTGCAGGTCGTTGCCGGAGCGGCCCACGGAGCACAGCGCGGTATTGCCGGCGGCGACGCCGGACAGGGCGACGGATTTTTTCGGCTTGAACGTCGGGGTGTCGGTCTTCACGTCGGTCATCTCGGGTCTCCTTTTATTTAGCTTTATTCTGGGCGAACAGCGCGTCGAGCTTTTGTTCGTAGCTGTGGTAATCGATGCGCTCGTACAGTTCGGCGCGGGTCTGCATGGTGTCGACGACGTTCTTCTGCGTGCCGTCGCGGCGGATGGCGGCGTAGACGTTTTCCGCCGCCTTGTTCATCGCGCGGAACGCGGACAGCGGGTACAGCACGATGTCGACGTCGGCGCCGCGCAGCTCGTCCACGGTGAACAGCGGCGTCGCGCCGAATTCCGTGATGTTCGCGAGGATCGGCACCTTGACCGCTTTCTTGAACTGCGCGTACATCTCCAGGCTCGTGATGGCTTCCGGGAAGATCATGTCGGCGCCCGCCTCCACGCACGCGACGGCGCGCTCGACGGCTTTATCGAGACCCTCGACGGCCAGCGCGTCCGTGCGCGCCATGATCACGAAGTCGTCGTCCGTGCGCGCGTCGACCGCAGCCTTCACGCGGTCGACCATCTCGCCCTGGCTGACGATCTCCTTGCCCGGACGGTGGCCGCAGCGCTTGGCGCCGACCTGGTCCTCGATGTGGCAGGCGCCCGCGCCGGCCTTGATCAGCGAGCGGACCGTGCGCGCGACGTTGAACGCCGACGACCCGAAGCCCGTGTCGATGTCGACGAGCAGCGGCAGGTCGCACACGTCGGTGATGCGGCGCACGTCGATCAGCACGTCTTCCAGCCCGGAGATGCCGAGGTCCGGCAGGCCCAGCGATCCGGCCGCGACGCCACCGCCGGACAGGTAGATGGCGCGGTAGCCGGCCCGCTGGGCCAGCAGTGCGTGGTTGGCGTTGATGGCGCCGATGACCTGCAGCGGATGTTCTTCCTGGACGGCCTGGCGGAATCTGGCGCCGGCGGATTGTTGGCTCATGTCTACCCTTTCATGATGCGTTCTATGATGGTGGACCATGGGTTTGCAAGGACCGTGCCAGTGGGTCCACTCCGCAGAGAGCCCGGATATCCAAGGACTTGGGTGCGTCGCCCAGGCCTGGAACGTTTCACGGCGTTTCAGAATGAAACATCGTTGACACATCGAAGGAAACTGAACAGACTGCGCGCAACCCTATCGACAACGACGGAGACAATATGTTCGAACGTTCATCCAGGCTGTGCGCCGCGCTGCTGGCCGGCCTGTCCATCACCACGCTCGCCGGCGCCGCCGGCCCGGACAGCCGCGCGGACGCCGTCAGGATCATCGCCGACATGCGCCGCATCGTCACGCCGCAAGGCGTCGAGCAGACGCGGACCGTGCGCATCGGCGGCATCGACCAATGGATCAGCGTGCGCGGCACCGACCGGCGCAACCCGGTGCTGCTGTTCCTGCACGGCGGCCCGGGTTATGTGGCGATGCCGACCAGCTGGTATTTCCAGCGCGGCTGGGAAGAGTATTTCACGGTCGTGCAATGGGACCAGCGCGGCGCCGGCAAGACGTATGCCGCCAACGACCCGGCCCAGGTCGCGCCCACGATGACGCGGGCGCGCATGCTGGCGGACGCGGAGGAGATGGTGGCGTTCCTGCGCAAGGAATTCGGCAAGGACCGCATCTTCGTGCTCGGCCACTCGTGGGGCTCGTCGCTGGGCATCCAGCTTGCGCAGCGCCATCCGGACTGGCTGCACGCGTACATCGGCATCGGCCAGATCACGGATGCGATGGAGAGCGAGCGGCGCGGCTGGCAATTCACGATGGATGCGGCGCGCAAGGAAGGCAACCAGGACGCGATCCGCGAGCTGGCCTCGATCGCGCCCTATGCCGCGCCGGGCAAGCCGCTCGTCCTGAAGAACTTGTACCTGCAGCGCAAATGGCTCGCGCGCTACGGCGGCGCCGTGTACGGGCGCACCGGGTTCGACGCCGAATCCGCAGCCGCGAAGCTGGCGCCGGAATATACGGATGCCGACCTGAAGACCATGTGGGACGGCACGGAATTCTCATCCAGCCGCATGCTGACGGACGTGCTCACGCAGGACTTCAGCGTCTATACGAAGTTTGATTGCCCCATCGTCGTCTTCAACGGCCGCCACGACTACAACGTGTCGGCGTCCGCCACGGCGGATTGGTTCGCGAAGGTGAAGGCGCCTTCGAAACAGCTCGTGTGGTTCGAGGATTCCGCGCACGAGGTCTTCAACGAGGAACCGGGCAAGACGCTGGTCTCGCTGGTGCGCTACGCGCGGCCGTTCGCCGAGAGGGCCGGCGACGTGGCGCCATAAAAGAAAAAACCCGCACGTGGGTGCGTGCGGGTTCGTTGGATCGAGATTAAGTAGGGTGGGCTCCCCGAGCCCACCCTTGTTTGCAGCACCCGATCAGTGTGCCGTTGCGGTCGAGGCGCCGATACCGGTTTCCGAACGCACTTCCTGCGCTTCGTAGCCGGCCTTGTCGATGGCGGCGCGCGGGCTCTTGTCGGTGACCGAGAACAGCCACACGCCGACGAAGCCGACGGTCATCGAGAACAGGGCCGGCGACGTGTACGGGAAGATCTCGTGCGCATTGTGGAAAACGTCGACCCACACGGATTTCGACAGCACGGTCAGGATGACGGCGGTCCCCAGGCCCAGGAAGCCGCCCACGGTCGCGCCGCGGGTGGTGCACTTGCTCCACAGGACAGACATGAACAGCACCGGGAAGTTGGCCGAGGCCGCGATCGCGAAGGCCAGCGAGACCATGAAGGCCACGTTGATCGTCTCGAACACATAGCCCAGGAAGACGGCGACGATGCCCAGGCAGACCGTGGTGATCTTCGACACGCGCAGTTCGCTGCCCGGGGCCGGCTGGCCCTTCTTGATGACGGTGGCGTACAGGTCGTGCGACACGGCCGAGGCGCCGGACAAGGTCAGGCCGGCCACGACGGCCAGGATCGTCGCGAAGGCCACGGCCGAGATGAAGCCGAGGAACACGTCGCCGCCGACGGCGTTCGCCAGGTGCACGGCCGCCATGTTGTTACCGCCCAGCAGTTTGCCGGCGGCGTCCTTGAACGCCGGGTTCGTACCGACCAGCACGATCGCGCCGAAGCCGATGATGAAGGTCAGGATGTAGAAGTAGCCGATCCAGGTGGTCGCCCACAGCACCGATTTACGCGCTTCCTTGGCGCTCGGGACGGTGAAGAAACGCATCAGGATGTGCGGCAGGCCGGCGGTGCCGAACATCAGCGCCATGCCGAACGAGATGCCGGAGATCGGTTCCTTGATGAAGCCGCCCGGGCCCTTGATCGAATCGTGCTTGCTGTGCACTTCGACGGCCTTGGCGAACAGCGCTTCCGGGCTGAAGTTGTACATGGCCAGCACGGAGAACGCCATGAACGTGGCGCCGGCCAGCAGCATCACGGCCTTGATGATCTGCACCCAGGTGGTCGCGGTCATGCCGCCGAACAGCACGTAGACCATCATCAGCACGCCGACGAGCACGACGGCGATGCCGTAGTCCAGGCCGAACAGCAGCTTGATCAGCTGGCCGGCGCCGACCATCTGCGCGATCAGGTAGAACAGCACGGTGACGAGCGTGCCCGAGGCGGCGAACATGCGCACCGGCTTCTGGGCGAAGCGGTAGGCGGCCACGTCGGCGAACGTGAAGCGGCCCAGGTTGCGCAGGCGCTCGGCCATCAGGAACGTGATGACGGGCCAGCCGACGAGGAAGCCGATCGCGTAGATCAGGCCGTCGAAGCCATTCGCGAACACGGCGGCGGAAATGCCCAGGAACGAGGCGGCCGACATGTAGTCGCCGGCGATCGCCAGGCCGTTCTGGAATCCGGTGATGCCGCCGCCGGCCGTGTAGAAGTCGGAGGCGGAACGGGTGCGGCCGGCGGCCCACTTGGTGATGAACAGCGTGAAGATCACGAACACCGCGAACATCGTGATCGCGGTCCAGTTGGTGGCCTGCTTCTGGGCCTGGCCCAGGTCGGGCGCGGCGATGACGGCGCCGGCGGCGGCGAGCAGCGCCGCGGCGGCGGCGCTCTTCATGAGGGTCGTGTGCTTCATGCGCTCACCTTTTCCTTGCCGGAGGCGGCGTTGCGTTGGATGGCGTCGGTCAGCGCGTCGAATTCGCTGTTGGCGCGGCGCACGTAAATGCCGGTGACGGCGACGGTGAACAGGATCACGAACAGGCCGAGCGGCACGCCCCAGGACATGACGCCGGCGCCGATCTTCGACGCCATGAACGGCTTGTCGAAGGCGTTCAGCAGCGTGAAGCCGTAATACACGATCATCACGGACCAGGTCAGCAACCAGCCGTAGCTGGAGCGCGTTTTGACGAGCTTTTGGTAATTCGGGTCTGCCTTGACCCGCTGGACGATGTCATCTTCCACTTTTGTCTCCAATCTTCTAGTAATGCGCCGCTCAGGTTGACGGGCTGGTATCGATCCTAAGTGGGCCGCCTTACCCGATTCTTACGGCTCGCCGAAATGTTTGCGCCCAACCGTTTCAAGGTGAAACCGGACTGAAACACGCGTTGCACATTCATGTACACTTGCAACATGAGTTATCCGACCCGTCCCGCACCCGCGCCGGACCAGGGCGCCGGCAAGCCCGTCATCTGGACGGTCTCGGTGTCGCGCCTGTCCGACCTGTTCCGCCACATCACGCTCGAATACGACCACCTGGCCCAGATCGAGCCGCTGCACCTGGGCTTCGACGAGGCCGCGCGCCACATCCGCGAACGCATGGCGACCGAGCACTGCGACGTCGTCATCGCGGCCGGATCGAATGCGGCCTACCTGAAGGGCCGCGTGTCGGTGCCGGTCGTCGTCGCGACCGCGAGCGGCTTCGACGTCATGCAGGCCCTGGCGCGCGCGCGGCGCATGTCCGCGCGCATCGGCCTCGTGCACTACCAGCGGCCCGTGGCGGAACTGGCCGAGTTCACGGCCACGTTCGGGCTCGCCATCGAGCAGCGCACGTACGTCACGGAAGACGACGCGCGCGCCAGCATCGCCGAGCTGAAGGCGCTAGGGGTGGAGGTGATCGTGGGCGCCGGCCTGATCACCGACCTCGCCGAGGAAGCTGGGCTCAAGACGGTGTTCGTCTACTCGCTCGATTCGATCCGGCGCGCGTTCGACGACGCCCTCGAGATGGCGCGCCTGACCCGGCTCGAAAGCGGCCGCGGACGGCGCGTGGCCGCCGCCGACAGCCGGCGCGCGCGCCGCGGCCTCGCCGACCTGCGTGGCGACTCCCCCGCGATGGAACGGCTGCGCCAGACCGTCGTGCTGTACGCGCGCTCGCCGGCCACGGTGCTGATCCAGGGCGAGACGGGCAGCGGCAAGGAACTCGTCGCCCAGGCCATCCACCGCGAGAGCCCGCGGCGCGGCGCGAACCGGCCGTTCGTGGCTGTCAACTGCGGCGCGATCGCCGAGTCGCTGCTGGAATCGGAACTGTTCGGCCACGAGGAAGGCGCGTTCACGGGCGCGCGCCGCGGCGGCCACGCGGGCCTGTTCGAGGCGGCGGACGGCGGCACCCTGTTCCTCGACGAGATCGGCGAAATGCCGCTCGCGCTGCAGACCCGCCTGCTGCGCGTGCTCGAGGAGCGCGAGGTGATGCGCGTGGGCGGCACGCGGCCGGTGCCCATCGACGTGCGCGTGGTCAGCGCGACGCACTGCGACCTGGAGGCGCGCGTGCGCGAGGGGCGCTTTCGCGCCGATCTGTACTATCGCCTGGCCGTGCTGCGCCTCGCCCTGCCCCCGCTGCGCGCGCGTCCCGACGACGTCCCGCAACTGGCCGAATGGGCGCTGAAGAACGCCCTCGCTGCGCTGAGCGCCCGGCCGCATCCGAACCTGGCGGCCGAGATCGCGGCCTGCGCCCCGCTGTTGCAGGCCTATGCCTGGCCGGGCAATGTACGCGAACTGCGCAACCTGATGGAACGCCTCGCGCTGTTCCTCGCCGCCGAGCCGCTGCAGGCGCTGACGCCTGCGTTCCTGCTGTCCGTGGCGCCGGAACTGGGGACGCTGCCCGCCGTTCCTCCAATCGCGTCACCGGCACCGGCCCGGGAAAGCGTGGCCGACGTGCTGGCGCGCTTCGACGGCCAGCGCGACGCCGCCGCGCGCTATCTCGGCATCAGCCGGACGACGTTGTGGCGCCGGCTGAAGGCGCGGAGTTGACCGGTAGCCGTCGTTCCGCGGAAGCGGGAACCCATGCTGAGCATTCGAAACCGCTCTTGCGACGACCCTGCGACATTCCAGGGATAGGAATTCTGTAACTCGGCATGGATTCCCGCCTGCGCGGGAATGACGGTTTACTGTCGTCTTAATGTCGCCCAACGCACACGCGCGGGAAAAACCGTATTATCATTTTTTTACTACGGCCTGGTGCCCGATCGGCGCCAGCTTCCCGGCTGCGCCGCCCATCAGGTGACGCGCCGCCCGTCCGCACGGAGGCAATATGCAAGACTTGTCGCAAGCTGCACTGTTTTCGCTGATCGGCAACACCCCCATGGTGGAAGTCACCCGCATGGACACGGGCCCCTGCCGCCTGTTCCTCAAGCTCGAATCCCAGAATCCCGGCGGTTCCATCAAGGACCGCGTCGGCCGCGCCATGATCGAGGCGGCGGAACGCGACGGCCGCCTGCAGCCCGGCGGCACCGTGGTCGAGGCCACGGCCGGCAACACGGGGCTGGGCCTGGCCCTCGTCGCGCGCATCAAGGGCTACCGCGTCGTGCTCGTCGTGCCCGACAAGATGGCGTCCGAAAAGATCCTGCACCTGAAAGCCCTCGGCGCGGAGATCCACCTCACCCGCTCCGACGTCGGCAAGGGCCATCCCGAGTACTACCAGGACTACGCGGCGCGGCTCGCGCGCGAGATCCCCGGCGCCTGGTTCGCCGACCAGTTCAACAATCCCGCCAACCCGGCCGCCCACGAAACCACCACCGCGCCCGAGATCTGGGACCAGATGCGCCACGAGCTCGACGCCATCGTCGTGGGCGTCGGCTCGTCCGGCACCCTGACGGGCCTGTCGCGCTTTTTCGCGCGCGTGCAGCCGGACCTCGAATTCGTGCTGGCCGATCCGCAGGGGTCGATCCTGGCCGACTACATCAAGACCGGCAAGGTCAGCGAGGTCTCCGGCTCCTGGGCCGTCGAAGGCATCGGCGAGGATTTCATCCCGTCCATCGCCGACATGTCGCGCGTGAAGACCGCGTACTCCATCAGCGACGAGGAAAGCTTCAACACGGCGCGCGAACTGCTGCGCCAGGAAGGTATCCTGGCCGGCTCGTCGACGGGCACGCTGCTCGCGGCCGCGCTGCGCTATTGCCGGGCGCAGACGACGCCCAAGCGCGTCGTGACCTTCGTCTGCGACACGGGCACGCGCTATCTCACCAAGGTGTACAGCGACGGCTGGATGGTCGACCAGGGCCTGCTGCACCGTCCCAGCACGGGCGATCTGCGCGACCTGATCGGGCGGCGCTTCGACGACGGCGAAGTCATCACCGTGTCCCCGTCCGACACCCTGCTGACCGCCTTCAACCGCATGCGCAGCGCCGACCTCGCGCAGATGCCGGTCGTCGACAAGGGCAAGCTCGTCGGCCTGATCGACGAGTCCGACCTGCTGCTGCACGTGACGGGCGACAGGGAACACTTCAAGGCGCCCGTGTCGGGCACGATGACGTCCGACCTGCAGACCCTGGCGCCGTCCGCGAGCATGCAACAGCTGCGCGACATCCTCGACCGCGGCCTCACCGCCGTCATCGTCGACGGCGACCGTTTCTACGGGCTGATCACCCGCTTCGACCTTCTCAACCACCTGCGCAGGACACTCACGTGAGCCATCCAGAAGACAACCATCAACGCCACATCGCCACGCGCGTCATCCACGGCGGCCAGGCGCCCGACCCCACGACCGGCGCCGTGATGCCGCCGATTTACGCGACGTCGACCTTTGCCCAGGAAAGCCCGGGCGTGCACAAGGGCCTGGACTACGGCCGCTCGCACAACCCGACCCGCTGGGCGCTGGAGCGCTGCGTGGCCGACATCGAAAGCGGCGGCGCCGCGTATGCGTTCGCGTCCGGCCTCGCCGCCATCGCGGCCGTGCTCGAGCTGCTGCCGGCCGGCTCGCACATCGTGGCCGGCGACGACATGTACGGCGGCACCTACCGGCTGTTCGAACGCGTACGCCGCGCGAGCGCCGGCCACGACTTCACCTACGTCGACCTGACGGACCCGCTCGCGCTCGCGAACGCGCTGCGTCCGGAAACGAAGATGGTGTGGGTGGAAACGCCGACGAACCCCATGCTCAAGCTGGCCGACCTGCATGCGATCGCGCAGCTGTGCCGCGAGCGCGGCGTGATGACGGTGTGCGACAACACGTTCGCGAGCCCGATCAACCAGCGTCCGCTGGAACTGGGCATCGACATCGTCGTGCACTCGACGACGAAGTACATGAACGGCCACTCGGACGTCATCGGCGGCGTCGCCGTCGTCGGGGGCCACGCGCACCAGCAGGCGTGGCGCGAACGGCTCGGCTTCATCCAGAACGCCGTCGGCGCCATCCAGGGCCCGTTCGACAGCTTCCTTGTCCTTCGCGGGATCAAGACGCTGGCGCTGCGCGTGGAACGCAGCAACAGCAACGCGCTCGACCTCGCGCAGTGGCTGCAGGGCCAGGCCAGGGTGCGGCATGTCTACTACCCGGGCCTCGCGTCGCACCCGCAGCACGAACTGGCCAGGCGCCAGATGCACGGCTACGGCGGCATCATCTCCATCGACCTCGATACCGACATGTCGGGCGCCCGCCGCTTCCTCGAACAGTGCGAGATCTTCACCCTGGCCGAGAGCCTCGGCGGCGTGGAGAGCCTGATCGAGCATCCGGCCATCATGACGCATGCGACGATTCCGGCGGACCAGCGGGCAAGGCTCGGGATCGGCGACGGGCTGGTCCGCCTGTCCGTCGGGATCGAACATGTGGAGGATCAGCGGGCGGATCTGGCGCGGGCGCTGGCGGCGATCTGAACGTAGAACGTCGCTCCCGCGCACGCGGGAGCCCATGCCGAGCTACCGAAGCCAGTCTGCCGAGTACGCCGCAGTGTTATTCAGGACACGGGCTTCTGTTAGTCAGCATGGGTCCCCGCCTGCGCGGGGACGACGTTGGGCAGTCGGCGACTCAGGCCCAGGCCGACGCGGGAAGCGCGAGACCTTCCTTGCTCCCGCTTTCCTCGATCGGAATGTGACGCGCAACTTCCGCCCCCCGCACCCGGAACGTCGCCACCACGTCCGTCAACTCCTCCGCCTGCGCCCGCATCGTGGCCGCGGCCGCCGCCGCCTGCTCGACCATCGCCGCATTCTGCTGCGTCGCCTCGTCCATGTCGGCGATGACGCCGCGCACGCGCGCGATGCCGGCCGCCTGCTCCGAGCTGGCGCCGTCGATCGCATGCAGCAGGTCGGCCACCTGCCGCACGCGGCCGAGGATCTCGCGCATCGTGTCGCCCGCCGCGCTGGCGATGCCGGCGCCGGACGCGATGGCGAGCGTCGATTCGCCGATCAGGTGCTTGATCTCTTTGGCGGCCGCTGCGGAATGCTGGGCCAGGTTACGGACTTCGCCGGCAACGACGGCGAAGCCGCGTCCCTGCTCGCCTGCCCTGGCCGCCTCGACGGCCGCGTTCAGCGCGAGGATGTTCGTCTGGAACGCGATCCCGTCGATCATCGCCGTGATGTCGCCGATGCGCGCGGCCGACTGGCGGATCGTCTCCATGCGCTCGACCATCTGCTCGACGGCGCCGGCGCCGTCCTTCGCCACGCCGGACGCGGCCAGCGCAAGCTCGTTCGCGTCATGCGCGTTCACGTGGTTCTGTTCCACGGCCCCGGTCAGGTCGGCCATCGCCTGCACGGTCGCATGCAGGCTGCGCGCCTGCGCTTCCGTGCGCTGCGACAGGTCGCTGTTGCCGGCCGCGATCTCGGCCGACGCGCCGTCGATCATGCGGGCGCTGTCCAGCACTTTCACGACCGTGGCCGAGACGCCGTCCGTCATGTGGTTCAGCGCGTCGAACAGGCGGCCGATCTCGTCGCCGCGCGCATGATCGATCGTGGCGGAGAGATCGCCCGTCGCCACGCGCTCGGCCAGCACGACGGCGTCCTGCAGCGGCGTCACGATGCTGCGTGTGAGCAGCCAGCCGGCGGCGCAGCCGATCAGCAGCGCGGCCACGCCGAACGCGGGCAGCAGCACGCGACTGAGGGCGAACGCCTGCGCGGACGTCGCGGCCATCGCGTGCGCCTCGCGGGTCTGCCAGGCCAGCAGCGCGTCGAGCGCATGCGTGTAGGCGTCGAACGTCGTGGCCATGGCGCCGGCCGCCAGTTGTTCGACCTCCTGCGTCTTGCCGAGATCCTTCGCCTGGAACACGTCCTGGCGCACCTTCAGGTAAGCGGCCTTGCGCCGGGCGGCGGCGTCGATCAGCGCACGCTCCTCCGGCACGGTCGGCAGCGCGCCCAGCTTCGCGTCCAGCGTGGCGGCGTTCTTTTCGCCCTGCTCGAGCATGGCCTGGAAATAGTCGCCCGCCTCCAGGCTGTCGCTGCGGGCAATGGCCACGGCGCGCACGCCGTTCAGGCGCGTCACGCCCAGCAGCTCGGCCGTCAGTTGTTGCCGCGCCAGCTTATTGTTGACGAGGTCGTTCGTGATGGCGTCGGCGGCCTGCATGCGCCACAGCGCGACGACGGAAATGATGACGATGGCAAGGGACACCACGGCAAAGGCGCCGATGATCTTGGTGCCGGTGGAGAGCTGTGCGAGTCGCATGGGGTGATGTCCGGATGGGAGGGATGCGACCGATTATAGAAATGCTGTATGACAACAAAATGACGATGTGTGACACCCATGCATTCTTTTGTGACATGGGCATGACGAAAAAAAAGCCCGCACGAGGCGGGCTTTCATGAAGCGATCAGGATCGCTTATTCGATTTCGACAGTCTCGACGGGTTCCGGCGGCGGCGGGACGTCGCCTTCCGGGAACTCGAGGAACACGTCGTCCTTCTCGTTCAGGTCGACCGTGACGCGGCCACCGTTCACGAGACGGCCGAACAGCAGTTCGTCGGCCAGCGCCTTGCGGATCATGTCCTGGATCAGGCGGGACATCGGACGGGCGCCCATCTGCGGATCGAAACCTTTCTTCGAGAGGAACTTGCGCAGTTTCTCGGTGAAGACGGCTTCCACCTTCTTCTCGTGCAGCTGCTCTTCCAGCTGCATCAGGAACTTGTCGACGACGCGCAGGATGATGTCCTCGTCGAGCGCGCGGAAGCTGATGATCGCATCCAGGCGGTTGCGGAACTCCGGCGTGAACATGCGCTTGATGTCGGCCATCTCGTCGCCTTGCGCCTTCGAATCCACGAAGCCCACCGAACGCTTGGTCAGGCTTTCGGCGCCCGCGTTCGTGGTCATGATGATGATCACGTTGCGGAAGTCCGCCTTGCGGCCGTTGTTGTCGGTCAGCGTGCCATGGTCCATCACCTGCAGCAGGATGTTGAAGATGTCCGGATGGGCCTTCTCGATCTCGTCCAGCAGCAGCACCGCGTGCGGCTTCTTGGTGATGGCCTCGGTCAGCAGGCCGCCCTGGTCGAAGCCGACGTAGCCCGGCGGCGCACCGATCAGGCGCGACACGGCATGACGCTCCATGTACTCGGACATGTCGAAGCGCACCAGTTCGATGCCGAGGATGAACGCCAGCTGCTTCGCGACTTCCGTCTTGCCGACGCCGGTCGGACCGGAGAACAGGAACGAACCGATCGGCTTGTCCTGCTTGCCGAGGCCGGCGCGCGCCATCTTGATCGCGGACGACAGCGCATCGATGGCCGGGTCTTGCCCGAACACGACGTTGCGCAGGTCGCGGTCGATGGTCTGCAGCTTGCTGCGGTCGTCCTGGTTGACGGTCTGCGGAGGAATCCGCGCGATCTTCGCGATGATGTCCTCGATCTCGGTCTTGCCGATGGTCTTCTTCTGCTTCGACTTCGGCAGCACGCGCTGGGCGGCGCCCGCTTCGTCGATCACGTC